>DATKNV010000158.1:0-9013 GCA_035541215.1 Allostellaceae bacterium
CGGGCCCGGTCCGGTAATCACGTCGAAATCGATCATCTCTGCCTCCTCTTTCAAAGAGGCCGTCCCGGTGGCGGATTTCGATGCTAGGGGGTGCCAGAAACACGAAAGCCGCCGGGGTCGGGGCGGCTTCGGATGTCTTGACGAGAACGCGCGATCCTAGGCCGCCGGGGTGCACCCGCAGTACCAATAGGCCGTAAAAAACGACCGCGGCGTGGAAGTGGCTCTCGTCATGGTGCGGGCACCTTAGAGGCCGGGGGAGCGGGCGTCAACCCGTGCCTTGCGTTTCCGGGGCTTCGCCGCTATAACCCGCGGCCTTGAGCCCGGCGGCTGGCTCGCGCAATGGCGCATGGGCATGCCTCGTCGCCGATCCTATCCTCCTTCCTCGAAAGGACGAAAATGCCCAAGATGAAGACCAAGAGCGGTGCCAAGAAGCGATTCAAGCGCACCGCATCGGGCAAGATCAAATTCAAGCCCGCCCACAAGCGTCACCGCCTCATCAGCAAGCCGAAGCAGATGAAGCGCAAGGCCCGCGGATCGGAGATCCTGCGGCCCGGCGATGCCGGTCTCGTTCTCACTTACATGCCGTATTTGCGGGGCTAAGCCATGGCACGCGTCAAACGGGGCGTGACGGGTCGCGCCCGCCACAAGAAGGTTCTGAAGCTCGCCAAGGGCTATCGCGGCCGCGCCAAGGACGCCTTTCGCGTCGGCATCGAGAAGGTCGAGAAGGGGCTGCGCTACGCCTATCGCGACCGCCGCGCCAAGAAGCGGACCTTCCGCTCGCTCTGGATCCAACGCATCAACGCCGGGGTGCGCGCGGAGGGGCTTACCTACTCCGAGTTCATGAACGGCATGAAGCGCGCGGGGATCGAGATCGACCGCAAGGTGCTGGCCGACCTCGCTGCGCGCGAGCCCGCGGCCTTCAAATCGATCGTCGAGAGCGCCCGCTCGGCGCTCGCGAAGTGACGGCGCGATGAGCGCGCGCGCCTTCGAGCGATTTAGCCGCGGGACCTGCCGCTAGGCCCCGCCGAAAGGCGCGCAAACTCGGGACCCCAGGGGTCCCGACCGCGAGGAGAAAAGGGGCCGGTTCCGGCCCCTTTTGCTATGCTGCGAGGAGATGCGATACCGGGTGATGCGATGAAAGAACAAGAACTGGAGCCGTTGCGCCGCGAGATCCTCGATGCCGTGACCGGCGCCGAGAGTCGCGAGGCGCTGGAGGAGGCGCGGGTCTCCGCGCTCGGGCGCAAGGGGCGGATCACGAACCTCATGAAGACGCTCGGCACGCTCGAGGCCGACGCGCGCCGCGCCGCGGGGGCCGCCCTCAACCGTCTCAAGGACGAGGTCGAAGCCGCGATCGCCTCGGCGGCCGATCGTCTCCTCCACAGCGAGCTCGAGCGGCGTCTTGCCGCCGAGAAGGTCGACGTCACGCTTCCGGTCGAGACCGGCGGCGAGGGGCGCGTCCATCCGATCAGCCAGACCATCGACGAGCTCACGGCGATCTTCGGCGAGATGGGCTTCAAGGTCGCGGAAGGCCCGCACATCGAGACCGACTTCTACAACTTCACCGCCCTCAACATACCGCCGGAGCATCCGGCGCGGCAGGAGCAGGACACCTTCTATCTCCCGGGCGAGCACGGGAACCGCAAGGTGCTGCGCACGCACACCTCGCCCGTGCAGATCCGCACCATGCTCCAGGAGCCGCCGCCGATACGGATCATCGTGCCGGGCCGCACCTTCCGCAGCGACTACGACGCGACGCACAGCCCGATGTTCCACCAGGTTGAGGGGCTCGTGATCGACCGCTCGACTCACATGGGCCACCTGAAGGGCTGCCTCATCGAGTTCTGCCGCGCCTTCTTCGAGGTGGACGATCTCCCCGTGCGCTTCCGCCCGAGCTATTTCCCCTTCACCGAGCCCTCGGCCGAGGTCGACATCGGCTGCTCGCGCGACGGCGGCGGCCTCAAGATCGGCGCGGGCGGCGACTGGCTCGAGATCCTCGGCAGCGGCATGGTGCATCCGAAGGTTCTGGAGGTCTGCGGCGTCGACCCCGCGGAGTATCAGGGTTTCGCCTTCGGCATGGGAATCGAGCGGATCGCGATGCTCAAATACGGCATCCCCGATCTCAGGCCGTTCTTCGACAGCGATCTCCGCTGGCTCCGGCACTACGGCTTCCTGCCGCTTGAAGTGCCCTCGATGGTCGGGGGCCTGCAGCGATGAAGATCACGCTGGGTTGGCTCAAGACGCATCTCAACACGTCGGCCGGTCTCGACGAGATCGTGCGCGCCCTGGTGATGCTGGGCCTCGAGGTGGAATCGATCGAGGATCGCGCCAAGGACCTCCGCGCCTTCACCGTCGCGCGCGTCGTCTCCGCCGAGCGGCACCCGGATGCAGACCGGCTCAAGGTATGCATGGTCGATACCGGCAAGGAGCGGGTGCAGGTGGTCTGCGGCGCGCCCAACGCGCGCACGGGGATGCTCGGCGTCTTTGCGCCCGTCGGCACGGTGATCCCGCGCACGAAGCTGCTGCTCAAGGAGACGACGATCCGCGGCGTCGCCTCGAGGGGCATGCTCTGCTCGGCCTATGAGATGGGAATCTCCGAGGATCACGAGGGAATCATCGACCTCCCGCCGCGCTCCAAGGTGGGCGAGCCCTTCGCCTCGGTGCTCGGCCTCGACGATCCCGTGCTCGACGTGAAGGTGACGCCCAACCGCGCGGATTGCCTCGGCGTGCGCGGCATCGCGCGCGATCTCGCGGCCGCGGGCCTCGGTACGCTCCGCGCCCTCGATGCGACGCCCGTTCCCGGCAAGTTCCCGGAGCCGAAGGCCGTCCATCTCGCGGGTCCCGACGAGGCCGCGTGTCCGCTGTTCGTGAGCCGCCTCATCCGCAACGTCAAGAACGGCGAGAGCCCCGGCTGGCTCAAGGCGCGGCTCGAGGCGATCGGCTTGCGGCCGATCTCCGCGCTCGTGGACATCACGAATTTCCTCACCTTCGATATCGGGCGTCCGCTCCACGTCTTCGACGCCGACAAGCTCGCGGGCGATCTCGCGGTCCGCGCGGCGCGTCCGGGCGAGACCATGCTCGCGCTCAACGGCAAGAGCTACGAGCTCGATTCCGAGGTCACGGTGATCGCGGACGCTAGCGGCCCGCAGAGCCTCGGCGGCGTGATCGGCGGCGACGCCACGGGCTGCACCGCCGAGACCAAGAGCGTCCTCATCGAGGCCGCGCTCTTCGATCCCGTCCGCACCGCCGCGACGGGCCGCCGGCTCGGCATCCAGTCCGACGCGCGCTACCGCTTCGAGCGCGGCCTCGATCCGGAGATGGTGCTGCCGGGCACGGAGATCGCGACCCGCATGATCCTCGAGCTCTGCGGCGGCGAGGCCTCGGAAATCTCGATCGCCGGCGGCATCCCGAAGTGGCAGCGGAGCTACTTCTTCCGCCCCAAGCGCACCTTTACGCTCGGTGGGCTCGAGGTGCCCACGGGCGAATCGCGGCGCATCCTGGAGACGCTGGGCTTCACGCTGAGCACGCGCGAGGGCGGCTTCGCGGTGGAGCCGCCTTCCTGGCGCAGCGATATCGTCGGCGAGGCCGATCTGGTCGAGGAGGTGCTGCGCGTCCACGGCTACGACCACATCCCCGTGATGCCGCTGCCGCGGGAGACGCCGCTGCCGCGTCCTGCGCTGAGCCCCGCGCAGAAGCGCGCGGTCGTCGTGCGCCGCGCGCTCGCGAGCCGCGGCCTCGTCGAGGCCGTGACCTTCTCCTTCATCGCGAAGGCGCAGGCGGAGCTCTTCGGCGGCGGCGATCCCTCGCTCACGCTGGTCAATCCCATCAGCGCCGATCTCGACGTGATGCGTCCCTCGATCCTGCCGAGCCTCGTCTCGGCGGCGCAGGCGAATGCCGATCGCGGCCTCACGGACGCCGCGCTCTTCGAGGTGGGTCCGCAATACCGCGACGACACGCCCGAGGGCCAGTCGACGGTGGCGGCCGGTCTGCGCATGGGCCGCACCGGTCCGCGTCACTGGCGCGACGGCGGCCGCGCCGTCGACGCGCTCGTCGCCAAGGCCGATGCGCTGGCAGCGCTCGCGGCTGCGGGCGCGCCGGTGGAGAACCTGCAAGTCACGACCGATGCGCCGCACTGGTATCACCCCGGGCGCTCCGCGAGCCTTCGGCTCGGCACCGCGGTGCTCGCGCATTTCGGCGAGCTCCATCCGCGGGTCGCGCAGGCCTTGGGCGCCAAGGCGACGGTCGCGGCCTTCGAGGTCCATCTCGACGCGGTGCCGCTGCCGCGTGCCAAGGCCGGGAAAGCGCGGCCGCTGCTGCGGCTCTCGCCGTTCCAGCCGGTGGAGCGCGATTTCGCCTTCGTCGTCGACGAGGACCTGCCGGCGGAGAAGCTGCTGCGCGCCGCGCGCGCCGTCGACAAGAAGCTCGTCTCGGAGGTCCGGCTCTTCGACGTCTACGGGGGGAAGGGTCTCCCCGAGGGCAAGAAGTCGCTGGCGATCCAGGTGACGCTGCAGCCGCAGGATGCGACGCTGACCGAGGCCGCGCTCGAGGGCTTCAGCAAGAAGCTGGTGGAGCAGGTCTCGAAGGCGACCGGAGGCGTCCTCAGGAGCTGAGGCATGGTGGGGTTCGCGCGGATCCAGAAGGCGGCCGAGCAGCGTCTCGGCGAGGCCGCGCTCCTGCGCCGGCTGCCGAAGGTGAAATCGCCCGCCGCGCTCCGGCGCGTCGCCGACGACCGCTATTTCTCCCTGATGGCGCTCCGCATCTTCCGCGCGGGGCTCCGCCACGACATGGTCGATGCGAAGTGGCCGGCTTTCGAGAAGGCGTTCCAGGGCTTCGAGCCGCGCCGCGTGCGCGCGATGAGCGACGAGGCGGTCGAGGCACTGATGGGCGACCGTCGGCTCATCCGGCACTTGGGCAAGCTCAAGGCCGTGCATGCCAACGCAGCGGCGGTCTGCGATCTCGTCGCGGAACACGGGAGCTTCGGCCACTATCTCGCGGAGTGGCCCGGGGAGCGCGTGGTCGCGCTATGGGAGGACCTCGCGAAGCGCTTCCACCAGCTGGGCGGCAATTCCGGCGCCTATTTCCTGCGCATGGCGGGCAAGGACACGTTCATCCTGACGGAGCCCGTGGTGAAGGGCCTCAACCACTGGGGTGCGTTCAAAGGCGAGCCCAAGGGCAAGAAGGACCGCGCGGCGGTGCAGGAGATCTTCAACGCCTGGGTCGAGGAGACGGGCCTCGCGCTCGCGCATCTCAGCATGACGCTCGCGACGTCGCTCGACTGAAATACCCTCACCCTCCCGCGCGAAGCGCGGGAGGGTGAGGGTATCGCTAAGTGGTCCCGAACTTGCGCAGCGCCTCCGGGTCGAATTCGAGTCCGAGGCCGGGCTTCGTGGGCATGAGGAGCTCGCCGTTCTGCGGCAGCGGCACCTCGCGGAAGAGCCGCGTGAGCCAGGGCATGTACTCGACGGTGAGGCCGTTGGGGATTGCGCCGATCAAATGCACGTGCACTTCCGGGATCAGATGGCTCACCACCGGAAGATTGAATGCCTCGGCCATGCCCGCGACCTTGAGCCAAGGGCCGATCCCGCCGACGCGCACGAGGTCGATCATGACGATGTCGACCGAGCGCGCCTCGATCATGTGGCGGAACGGAACGATGCCCCAGACGTACTCCCCGCCCGCGACCGGCGTCGCGAGCGCGTCGGAGACCCGCGCGAGGCCCGCGAAGTCGTCCGCGACCGTCACGTCCTCGAGCCAGGTGAGTCCGAGCTCCTCCAGGCGGCGGCCGATGGCGATCGCCTGCTCGACGCGCCAGCGCTGGTTGATGTCGACCATGAGCTTGATGTCGGGGCCGAGCGCCTCGCGCACGCGGCGCGCGCGCTCGATTTCCCGCGCGGGCGAGGTCGCGCCGGGCAGCGCGAGCTGCATCTTCACGTCGCGCCAGCCCTTCTCGGCGAGACGCTGCGCCGCCTCGGCCGTCTGATCCAGCGTGAGGCCGCGCATCATCGCGCCGCTCGCATAGGCCGGCACCCGCTCGCGCGCGCCGCCCAGGAGCTTCCAGAGCGGCTCGCCCAGCGCCTTCCCCTTGATGTCCCAGAGCGCCATGTCGATCGCGGAGAGCGCGAGGGTGAAGATGCCCGCGGGACCGGAATAGCTCGCGGCCTCATGGAGCTTCATTGCGATCCGCTCCGTGCGCAGCGGGTCCTCCCCAATGACGAGATCGGCGAGCGCATCGACCGCCGCGCGGAGCGCGCGCGTGAGCGGCCCGCCGAAATAGGTGACGCCGATCCCGGCAATGCCGTCGTCCGTCCTCAGCTCCAGCGTGACGAAGGGCCGTGTCGCGGTCGGGTTCTCCGGCATCCCCGCGAGCGGCTCGTCCGCCGGGAGCTGCACGATCCGCGTCTCGACATAGGCGATCTTCATGGGCGCTGCCTCCGGAGAATTGGGACGAAGTCTAGCACGCCGGCGATCATCCGCTCTTCAGCTCCTTCCGGCAGGCGGCCTCCAGGAGGTCGAGCCGGTGAGCGATCGTGCGCCAGATCAAGGCGGGATCGACCTCGTCACAGTCGTGGCGCAGCATGCTGCCGAGCTGGCGCAGCTTCTTAAACTCGACTTCCGGGTATTTGGCATCGAGCGCGTCGCCGAGCTTGCGCGCGGCTTCCGAGAGCCGCTCCAGGCAGCGCTCGATCGCGTCCTGCGTCTTCTCGTCGGCCGCGAAGCGTTGCGCCGTGAATCCGCGGACGTGGCGGCGGATGCGCTCAATCGCCTCGAGCATGCCGCGGAGCCAGTGCTTGGGATCGTCAGAAGACACGGATCTCGTCGCGCACTGCCTCGGCCGCGATCTCGGCCTTCAGTTTGTCGCGCCGCACGACGTCCGCAGGGCGCGGGAGCAGCGCCTGGATCTCTCCAACGATCCCGGCGTAGTCCAGGAGGTCGATCTCGCGGCGGGGATCGAGCTCGATGAGGAGGTCCACGTCGCTATCCGCTCGGGCCGTCCCCCGCGCGGCCGAGCCGAAGAGCGAGAGATGCCGCACACCCAATCGGCGCAGCGCCCCGGCATTCGCCTGTAAGATGCGCAGCATCGCGGCCAGGCCCCGCTCGCCCCCGGCGTCGCGCGGGGGCTCCGTCCGCGCGATGCCGCCGTCCCGGAGGAACGCGACGCCCGCGGTTTCCAGCGCCGCGCGGATTGCCGCGAGATTGGCGCGATGGGGCCGGCGCGCCGCCCGCTCGAAGTCGGCCACGGTCGGACGCGCCACACCCGCACGCCGCGCCAGTTCCTCCTGGCTGATGCCCGCAAGCGCCCGAGCCGCACGGCAGAGCTCGGGCGTAATCTCCGGGATCGCAAGGTTGTCTTTTATCATACAATTTATATGACATCGGCCATGAGCCGGATCAAGCCCCCTGCCGCCTGTCGTTGCGTTGCCGCCGCTCCGCCCTTATGTTCCTCGCCTCGCCAAAACCCCATGACGATTCTCTGACGTGACCGACCTCGCCCATATCCGGAATTTCGCGATCATCGCCCACATCGACCACGGCAAGTCGACGCTGGCGGATCGCCTGATCGAGCGCTGCGGCGCGCTCGAGCAGCGGGAGATGCGCGAGCAGGTGCTCGATAGTATGGACATCGAGCGCGAGCGCGGCATCACCATCAAGGCGCAGACCGTGCGCCTCACCTACAAGGCCAAGAACGGCGAGACCTACGAGCTCAATCTCATGGACACGCCGGGGCACGTCGATTTCGCCTACGAGGTGAGCCGATCGCTCGCGGCCTGCGAGGGATCGCTCCTGGTGGTGGACGCGAGCCAGGGGGTCGAGGCGCAGACCCTCGCCAACGTCTATCAGGCGATCGATGCCAATCACGAGATCGTGGTCGTCCTCAACAAGATCGATCTGCCCTCGGCCGAGCCCGAGCGCGTCAAGCAGCAAATCGAGGACGTGATCGGCCTCGACACCTCCGGCGCGGTGCTGATCTCCGCCAAGACCGGACTCAACATCGAGGGCGTGCTCGAGGCGCTGGTCGAGCGCCTGCCGCCGCCCAAGGGGGATGCCTCGGCGCCTCTCAAGGCGCTCCTCATCGACAGCTGGTACGATTCCTATCTCGGCGTCGTGACGCTCGTGCGCGTCAAAGACGGCGTGCTCAAGGCCGGGCTCAAGATCCGCATGATGGCGACGGGGGCGAGCCACACGGTCGAGCGCGTCGGCATCTTCACGCCCAAGGGGACGCCCGTCGACGAGCTCGGCCCCGGTGAGGTCGGGTTCATCACTGCGGGGATCAAGGCCGTCGCGGATTGCCGCATCGGCGACACGCTCACGGAAGAGCGCCGCCCTGCGTCCGAGCCGTTGCCGGGCTTCCGCCCGGTGCAGCCGGTCGTCTTCTGCGGGCTCTTCCCGTCGGATGCCAACGATTACGGCAAGCTCCGCGAAAGCCTCGCGAAGCTCCGCCTCAACGATGCGAGCTTCAACTACGAGCCCGAGACTTCGGCGGCGCTCGGCTTCGGCTTCCGTTGCGGCTTCCTCGGGCTCCTCCATCTCGAGATCATCCAGGAGCGGCTCGAGCGCGAATTCGATCTCGATCTCGTGACCACCGCTCCCTCCGTCGTCTATCGAATCTACCTCACCAACGGCGAGATGAAGGAGCTGCACAACCCCGCGGACATGCCCGATCCCGTCAAGATCGATCACATCGAGGAGCCCTGGATCCGCGCGACGATCCTGGTGCCGGACGAGTTCCTGGGCTCGGTGCTGGCGCTCTGCGAGGAGCGGCGCGGCGTGCAGAAGGATCTCACCTACGCGGGAAGCCGCGCCATGGTGGTCTATCACCTCCCGCTCAACGAGGTCGTCTTCGACTTCTACGACCGCCTCAAATCCGTGAGCCGCGGCTACGCGAGCTTCGACTATCAGATCGAGGGCTATGAGGCGGGGGACCTCGTGCTCATGAGCATCCTCGTCAACGGCGAGCCCGTGGACGCGCTCTCGCTCATCGTGCATCGCGCGCAGGCGGAGCGGCGCGGGCGCGCGC
>DATKNV010000159.1:0-34131 GCA_035541215.1 Allostellaceae bacterium
ATCCGGATCGTCGGCAACACCGCGATCCCCACCGCCGCGCTCGAGCAGGCGGTGGCGCCCTATCTCGGCCGCGCCGTCGCCACGCCCGATCTCGAGGAGATCCGCCTCCGCCTCACGCGGCTCTACATCGAGCGCGGCTACATCAATTCCGGCGCGGTGATCCCGGACCAGCGCGTCGTCGAGGGGATCGTGACGATCCGCATCGTCGAAGGCGCGCTCACGACCATAGAGGTGAGCGGGCTCGACCGGCTCAGGACGGAATACGTCGCGGGCCGGCTGCGGCTTGCGGGCGGGCCGCCGCTCAACGCCAGCGAGCTGCAGGATGCGGTGCAGATCCTGCTGCAGGACCCGCTGATCTCCCGCGTCAACGCCGCGCTCGGTCCCGGCCTTCGCCCCGGCGAGAGCCGGCTCGACGTCCGCGTCCAGGAGCAGCCGCTCCTCGGCGCGACCCTCGGCATCGCCGACGACCGCGCGCCCAGCATCGGCGGGACGGAAGGGCAGATCCAGCTCACGCTCCGGGACGCCACGGGCTTCGGCGATCTCTCGGTCTTCCGCTTCGACAAGACCGCGGGACTGCAGGAATACGATCTCGCCGTCGAGGTCCCTCTCAGCGTCTACGGCACTCGGCTCCGCCTCGCGGCCCAGCGCACCGGCGCCGATCAGGTGGAGCCGCCCTTCAACGCGATCGACGTCGCGAGCAACGATCGCACCTACGAGCTCGGCCTGCTGCAGCCGGTCTATCGCACTCCGAGCCAGCTCCTCGAATTCGGCGCGGCCCTCGCCTATCGCGAGAGCACGACCTACCTCTTGGGAGAGCCCTTCTCCTTCGCGCCCGGCGTCCAGGACGGCGTGAGCAAAGTCGCGGTGCTCCGCCTCAGCCAGAGCTGGACCGACCGCGGCCCCGACACGGTCCTCGCGGCGCGCTCGATCCTCAGCATCGGCTTCGACGGCTTCGGCGCCACCATCAACCCGCGGCCGCTACCGGACAGCCGCTCCTTCTCATGGCTCGGGCAGGTGCAATACGCGCGTCGCCTCGCCGAGGATGGAACCCAGCTCATCCTGCGCGCGGACGCCCAGCTCGCCGCAAACCCGCTGCTGCCGCTCGAGCAGTTCGCGATCGGTGGCATCAACACGGTGCGCGGCTATCGCGAGGACGAGCTCGTGCGCGACAACGGCCTAGACGCCTCGATCGAGTTCCGAGTTCCGGTGCTGCGGCCGGAGCTGCCGGGCCGCGAGGATCTCGACCTCGGCCCGATCCAGCTCGCGGCCTTCGCGGATTACGGACGCTCCTGGTACACGGGCCAGCCCACCCCATCGCCGCGCGCGCTCGCGAGCATCGGCGCGGGCGTGCTCTGGGACCCCGTGCCCAAGCTTCATTTCGCGCTCTACTACGGCTACGCCCTCGTCAGCGTCCCGCCGCCGCCGAGCCGCAGCCTGCAGGACTACGGCATCCACTTCCGGCTGACTTACGAGGCGTTTTGAGCCGGGATTACCGCGCCGCTTGCGCGAGGCCGACCTGACGCAGCAGGGCCGCGCGGCCCTCGCCCGCGCGGGGATCGCGGCCCGCGGCGGAGGAAAGCTCCGCGATCGCGTCGTACCAGATCGACGCCGCCGCGAGGATCGCGGGACGCTCGCGGGGAGCCGCGCGGGCGAGCCTCGCCTCGAGCTCCGGAGAGGCCGCGACGCGGCGAATGCGCGCGCTCGCTACGACGTCCCTCGAGCGATCCGCGGGGTCGATCACCAGCGCCACCGACCACTGGTATTCGATCCCCGGCCGCAGGCTCGCGTGCTGCGCCGCGAGGGAGAAGGCCTGGATGCCGCCTCCGGCGGGGAGGGGCAGGTGCGCCTCGACGATCGGGGCCGGCACGCCGTCCTCTGTCACCGTCACCTCGACCGCCGCGCCCGCGGGCGCGGAGAGATGCCAATAGAGCGTGGGTGCCGCTTCCAAGGTGAGGCCCGTCGCTTCGGGCGCGAGGACGAGCACTTCGGCTTGGCCCGCTCCCGCGCCGCGCGTTGCTCCGCTGATGCGGCTTGCGGGCGCGCCGCGCCGGGGCGGCTCATAGACGAGCGTGTCGTTGGCTTGCGCGGGCGGGGCCGCCGGCGGCGCGGTGCTCGGCGCCTGCGCCAGCGTCGCAGGCGCTGCGCTCGTTCCGGCCGGCACCACTGCATCCACCGCCCATGCCGAGGCGCCGCCGAGGAGACACCCGGCGCCGACCATCAACAAGGCTAGGTGCAACCCGCGCATGGCCAACATCCCCTGGCGTGCGATTTTCAAAGTTTGCACTTTTTCGCGCGAATTTCAAAGCCAGTTGCCGATCAGTAGGAACGGCGCCCAGTAATAAGGATGACGATAGCGCGGATCATGCAGGAGTATGCGCTGCGCTCCCTGCAGGGCCGCGGCCTTCGAGGCCTTGGGATCGCCGAGCCTGCGATAGAACTCCGCGACGACCTCGGCCGAGGACCGGTCGCTGACCGACCAGAGCGTGGCGAGCGCCCCGCGCGCTCCCGCCTTCACCGCGACCCCCGCGAGGCCGAGCGCAGCACGCTCGTCGCCGGCGGCGGTGCTGCAGGCGCTGAGCGTGAGCAGCTCCACCGGGCGCGCGCGGAAGCGGCCGTATTTCATCATGGTCTCGAGCTCGTCCATGGTGAGGCGGCCGTCGAAGGTGAGGATGAAGCTCCGCCGCGCATCGGCCAGGAACACGCCGTGCGAGGCGAGATGGACGATGGTGTAGGAGCCGCGCCGGAGCGCCGCCTCCAGCCGGCCGGAGCGGAAGGCCGCGTTCTCCAGCGGCTCGGCGCCGTAGAGGCTCCGGATCGCCGCCATCTCCTCCTGGACCTCGGGGAGCGGCGCGAAGCCCTGCACCGCCTCGGTGATCCCGCCCGCGAGCACCGCGACGCTCTCGCGCGGGAGCGGGCGCGGATCGACCAGCGTCAAGCCCGGCGTCACCGCGAGCGCATAGCGCTCGATCAGGAAATGCTCGCCGTCATTGAGCGCGGCGAAGGGGATCGCGAGGAGCGGCCCGTCCGGTACCACCACGAGCGTGTCGATCTCGGAAGCTGAGAGCGCGCCCTCGAGCGGACGGATCAGCCATGAATAGAGCGCGTGCGCGGGGATCAGGTACTCGTTGGTGGTGCGCTTCTCGAGGAGGCGGCGCAGAGTTGCGGCGGTCTCGCGCACGCGCTCGCCCGCGACCGGCACGGTCACCTGCTCGATCCCGTCGCCGATGCTCAGGAGGAGCTCGATCCGGTCGCGCAGCAGGATCGGATAGAGGGCCGCCGTGTGCGGGGCGAGCCGGTCGATGGGCTTGGCGCGCGCCTGCAAGGAGGCGACGCAATCGTCCTCGAAGTAGTCCTGCAGCTCCGCGCCCTTGAGCGTCTCGACGATCTGCCGCGCCTCGATGAGGCGCGCCTGCGGCAGCCTCGCGCCCGGCGGCCGGCGCAGCAGGAGATCCGCGAGCTCTAGGAAAACCGGACCCACGGCATCGCGAAAGGAGACCCGCGCGCCGAGGCTCGCGAGGCTCAGGTCGGAGCGGATCTCCTGCAGCTCCGCGACGGCGCTGCGATAGGCGGCGATGGCGCCCTCGCTGTCGCCGGCCGCCTCGAGGAGCCGTCCCTGCCGCCAATGCCAGCGATAGGCGATCTCCGGCGCCCGCAGCCCCGCGAGTGCCGCGAGCGCGCGCTCCGTGAGCTCGCGCGCCTCCGCGGCACGGCCGCGGTCGCCGTAAAGCTCCGCGAGGTCTCCCCAGGCATAGGAGAGCGCGCGTCGATCGCCCTGCGCCGCGGCCCACCTTGCGGCCTCCGTGAGCGCGTCGAAGGCGAGGCGGTCGTCGTCGCCGGAGGAGCGTCTGAGGCGCCGGTCGAGCGAGCGCGCGAGCTCCGCCGCCGCGATCAGCGTATAGGCCTTGTCGTGCGAGGGCGGACTCTGCCGGAGGTCCTTGGCGGCCGTCGCCAGCAAACGCCCGGCCGCGGCGCCGTCGCCGCGCGCGAGCGCCAATCTCCCGGCTCCGACCGCCGCGCGCGCCGCGAGCAGAGGATCGCCTGCGGCTTCGGCGGCGCCCGCCGCCACCTCGAGCTCCGCCTCGGCCTCGGGATGCGCGCCGGGGCCCATCGCGTGCAGCATCCCGAGATCGACCGATATCGCCGCGAGCGACCGCGTCTCGTCCGCGCCGCGCGCGAGACCGGCGGCGGCGTGCAGTTCCTGCTCCGCACGCACGGGATTGCCGCCGATGAGATAGGCCGCGCCGAGCATCGCACGGAGCTCGCTCTCGCGTGCGGGAACGCGAGCGGGCGCAAGCGCGAGCGCCGCCTCGAGGTCGCGGATCGATTCCGGCGCGAAGCCCAGGCGCTGCCAAGCCTCCGCGCGCGCGGCAAGGAGGCTCACGCGCTGCTCGTCCGGGAGATCCCTCGCCGCGAGCATCGCTCCGTAATCCTCGATCGCGCTCTCGTAGTCGCCGCGCGCGGCTGCCGCGTCGCCCGGCGCTGCGGCGCGCGCGGCCGGCATGGAGGCGGCGGCGAGCAGAGCAGCCAAGAGCGCACCGCCGAGCCACCGGCGGGCGCGGCGGGATTTCGCCACGTCATCTCCTCCCATCCTGGAGGCGCAGATTACCATAAGATATAGAAGTGCGACCCTGGCGCGCCCCTCCGGCCGCGCCGATGCTGCAGGAGAGACCGACATCGGCCGTCCCTCGCCCCTCGATCGCGCGCTGCGGAGCGCCACGGGCATCGTGCTCGCGGCGGGATTCGTCGCGCTCACGGCGGTGGCGGCGCTCCGGCACGAGGGCCTGCTCCAGCCGCTGGAGCTTTCGGCCTACGACGCGCTGCTCCGCGCGCGCGCGGAGGGGCCGGCAGAGCCGCGCGTCGTCGAGGTCGGCGTCACCGAGGACGATATCGCTCGCTTCGGCTGGCCCCTTTCCGACGCGATCCTCGCGCGGCTCATCGCGGCGCTCGGCGCGGCGAAGGCGCGGGCGATCGGGATCGACATCTATCGTCCCTATCCGCTCCCGCCGGGCAGCGCGGAGCTCGACGCGGCGCTGCGCGCGACGCCTTCCGTGATCTGGACCACGCGCTTCGGCGACGGCAGCTGGACCGGCATCCCCGCGCCCGCGGCCCTCGAGGGCACGGGCCGCATGGGATTTTCCGACATGGTGCCGGACGAGGGCGGTATCGTCCGGCGCGGCCTCCTTTATCTCGACGACGGCAAGACCGTCGAGACCGGATTTGCCGCGCGCCTCGCCTTTTTCTATCTGGCGGGGCGCGGTATCGTGCCGCGGGCCGATCCCGCCGACCGGGAATCCCTGCGCCTCGGTGCCGTGACGCTGCACCCGCTGGGGCCCGATGCTGGCGGCTATGTCGGCCTCGACGCGCGCGGCTATCAGATCCTGCTGGAGTTCCGCCGCGGCGGAGGCCTCCGCTCGGTTTCCCTGGGCGATCTCCTCGACGGCAGGGCGCCGGCGGGCTTCTTCGACGGACGTATCGTCGTCGTCGGCGTCACCTCCGACAGCGTCAAGGATTTCGTCGCGACGCCCCTCGATCTCGAATTCGGCGCCGATCGCGCGAGCTTCGGGGTCACGCTCCACGGCGTGATGGCGGAGCAATTGCTGGCCCACGCGCTCGACGGGCTTGTGCCGACGGCGATGCTGCCGGGCGCGGCCGAGCTCGCGCTGATCCTGCTCTGGGCCTTCGCGGGCGCGGCGCTCGGCGCCTTCCTGCGCGCGCCGCTGCTGCTGCTGGCTGCCGCTGCGGCGGGTCTTGTCGCGACGGCGGCGGGGGCCTATGCGGCCTTCCTCGGGGGATGGTGGCTTCCCGCGGTGCCTGCGGCGCTCGCCTGGATCGGCGGCGCCGGACTCGCGAGCCTGCTCGTCCGCCGCGAAGAGCGCGCGCAGCGCTCGGCGCTGATGCGGCTTCTCTCGATCCACGTCTCCGGGCCGATCGCGCAGGAAGTGTGGCGCCGGCGCGACGAGTTCACCGCGGGCGGCCGGCCGCTGCCGACGCGGCTCACGGCGACGCTGCTCTTCTCGGACATCGTGGGCTTCACGGGGATCGCGGAGCGGCTCGAGCCCGACGCGCTCTCGCGCTGGCTCAGCCTCTACATGGCCGCGATGACCGAGCGCATCGACGCCGCCGGCGGCGTCGTCGAGAAATTCGCGGGCGACGGAATCACCGCGATGTTCGGAGTTCCCGTGCCGCGCAAGACTGAGACCGAGATCGCGGCCGATGCGCAAGCGGCCGTGCGCTGCGCGCTCGCGCTCGCGGAGGCGCTCGCTGCGCTCAACGCGGATTATCGCGCCGCGGGTCTGCCGGAGATTCGCATGGGCGTCGGCATCGGCACCGGCGAGCTCGTCGCGGCGAGCGTCGGCAGCGCCGATCGCTTGCAGTACGCGGTGATCGGCGATCCCGCGAACACGGCCGCCCGCCTCGTCGACGTCGCCAAGGAGGCGCTTGCCGTCGATGCCGCCACGGCCTGCCGGACCGTCCTCGGCGACGCGACGCGGAGGCTGCTTGGACGCCGCTTTCGCCTCGAGCCGCTAGGCGAGGTTCGCGTGAAGGGGAAGACGCAGCCCGTCGCCTGCCATCTGCTCCTGGGAGAGGAGCGAGCCGGCGGCGGCCTGTGAGGTTCTTCACATCGGCTGTGCTGCCGTCCCGCCTATAGGTCTTGCCAGGGGCGATGCGCGCGTAAGAGCCATGATCGAAACCGGGGGCCAGCAAGGACGGATCGCGAAATCCGCGAGGCGGCCGGAATTGGCGGCACTCATGGAGAGCGCGTGCCTGCGGGCGGGGCCGCTGGGCCAGCTTGGCACCGCGGAGCTGGAGCGGCTCATCGCCCACGCGCGGATCGAGACTTACCGGCCGCGGCGCGAGATCTATCTCAAGGGCGGCGAGGGTCGGGGTCTCATGGTGGTGCTCCAGGGCGGCGTGCGCCTGGGCATCCAGGCGACCGACGGACGCCAGCTCGCGGTCGCCGTGGTCGAGCCCGGCGAGGTCTTCGGCGAGCTCGAGCTCTTCGACGGCGGCGAGCGTGCGACCGCCGCGACGGCGATCGGGCATTGCGAGCTCCTCGTGGTCGATCGACGGGATTTCCTGCCGATGCTGCGCGGCAATCCCGAGCTCGGGCTGCGTCTCGCCGCCGTGCTCGCGCGTCGCATGCGGCTCCTGCTGGAGCAAGCGGAGGACGCGCTCTTCCTGCACCGGCGGACGCGGCTCGCCAAGAAGCTGCTGCAGATGGTGCGCGAGCAGGGTCAGCCGACGGAGGGCGGGATCAGCCTGCCGATGCAGCTGCGTCAGCGCGAGCTCGGGAACCTTCTGGGGCTCTCGCGCGAGAGCATCAACAAGCAGCTCTCCTCCTGGCACCGCGCCGGCGTCATCCGCCGCGAGCGCGGCGCCGTCACCGTCGTCGACCCCGCCACGCTCGAGGCCTACGTCGAGATGGGTTGAGCGGCGTCGGTTGTGCACGGTCTACGTTCACGGCCTCAACCGATCGCCATGGCCGGGACAAGCCCGGCCATGACGACAAAAGAGGGCGGAGAGAGTGGCGGCGACTCTCCTGAGCTGTATCGAGAGCGGAACCGGACAGCCCTGGGACAAGCCTGGCCATGACGATTCCTTAAGCGTGACGCTGCGAAGGACGCGCTAGCCCTCGGCAATCCGCCGGAGCGCGTCGAGGTCCGAGACGGTGACGACGCCGCCCTCGGTACTGACGATGCCCTGGCGATGCCAGGCGCTGAGCTGCTTGTTAATGCTCTCGCGCGAGAGCCCGAGAAGGTTCCCGAGCTCGCGCTGCGAGAGGCCGGATTCGATCCGGACACCCTCGGCCGTCTGGCGCCCGTGGCTCGCGGCAAGCTGCAGCAGCTTGCGCGCGAGCCGCTCCGGGAGCGGCAGGAACATCACGTCCTCGACCTGCTCGGTGGTCTGGCGAAGCCGTTGGCAGACGATGAGCAGGAGCGCGCGGGCGAGCGAGGGATGGTTCTCGAGGAACGGAAGGAAGTCGCGGCGGTCGAGGAACAGCAGCTCGCAGTCCGTGGCCGCGGCGGCCTCGGCGGTGCGTGGTCCCCCATCGACGAGCGCGATCTCGCCGAGCACCTGGCCGGCCTCGATCGTATTGAGCACGATCTCGCGCCCGTCGACTCCGGGGGCGCTGATCCGGACCTGACCCGAGAGCACCGCCACCATGCTGTCGCCGGGCACGCCCTTGTGGAAGATGATCTCGCCCGCCCGGAAGCGCTTCGAGCGCGCACGCGAGAGGAGAGTATCGCGCTCGCTTGCCGACAACTTGGAGAAGAAGGGGTGGTTTTCGAGGATCTTCTTCCGGTCGGGCGGGGAGATGCTCATCGGTCGGTCCTTCTGAAGCGCCGATTTTACAGCAGCACCGGGCATCATTGAACCCGGCGCCGCGCCGCAATCCCCTCGATTTGAACCGATCGCTAGCCTCCGCTCTCGGCACGGAGGGCCGCGACGAGAGCTTCGGCCCTTCGCTCGACTTCCGCCGCGCTCATGCCGGGCTTGTAGAGCGCCGAGCCGATGCCGAAGCCTGCGGCGCCCGCCGCTCGCCACGCCGCGATCCCCGCGGCGTCGATGCCGCCGACCGGCAGCACGGGAATCTCCGGCGGCAGCACCGCGCGGAGCGAGCGCAGCACCTTGGGCGAGGCCGCTTCGGCGGGAAACAGCTTCAATCCGTCCGCGCCCGCGGCGATCATCGCGAAGGCCTCGCTCGGCGAGAAGAATCCCGGCAGCGCGATCATGCCGAGCGCCTTCGCGCGCCGGACCGGCGCCGCGTCCGCATGCGGCATCACCAGGAGCCGGCCGCCCGCAGCGGCGACCGCGTCCACCTCGGCGACGCTCGTCACCGTGCCCGCGCCGACGAGCGCCGCGGCGCCGAACTCGTCCGCAAGGCGCCGGATGCTCTCGATGGGCTCCGGCGAATTGAGCGGCACCTCCAGGATCGCGATGCCCGCGCCGAGTATGCCCGCCGCGATGTCCCGCACCTCCTCCGGCCGCACGCCCCGGAGGATCGCGATGAGAGGCGAGCGCGCGAGCCATGGGGTGAGCGCCGTCATTGCCGCGCCTCCGCGATGAGCCGAAGTCCTCGCGCCGCGGGCTCGCCCGCGACCGCCTCGGCGTCGACGCCGCAGGCGGCGAAGGCCCTGAGGTAGAGTCGTACGAGCTCCGCCGTGCCGATCACGCCCACCGGCCCCTGCGGCGCTGCGGCGCGGATCTCGTGCCCGATGAGGACGCCCGAGAGATAAGGAGCAAGGCTCGCCGGCGGCAGCTCCCCGAGGAGGCCTCGGCCGCGCACGCCGAAGAGATGATGCAACAGGCCTTCGCTCTCGGCCGAGCGCGCGACGCCGGCATCGAAGGCGGCGTCGTCGCGGTCCGTCTCGGCGCCGCCGAGGCGGCCCAGGATCGTGTGCCGCCAGAGCGCGCCGAAGACCTCGCCGGTCATGTGGGTCGCGAAGCGCTCGATACGGCGTCCGCAAAGCGTCGCATATTTGCTGTGCGTGCCCGGGAGGCACACGGTGCGCACGCCCGCGAGCGCGTCGAGCGCGCCCAGGATTTGCGTCTCCTCGCCGCGCATCACGTCGGGAACGCCGCCGGCGTCGCGGCAGAGGAGCCCCGGCACGATCGCCGCGCGCCGCCCATCGCCCCAGCCGATCTCGACGCAGCCCGCGGCGATCCCCGCGGCGTCGGCGGGGCAGGGGAGATAGGGCACCTCGCGCCAGCCCTGCCGGCTCCCGATCATTCCGCTCATCCAGACCGGCTCGCGCTCCTGCGCGAGCCAATCGCCGATCTCCGCCTCGAGCACCTCGGCGAAGGCGCCGTTCTCGACGGCGAGCACGCCGCGTTGCGCCGCGCGCCGCTCCCGCACGCTTCCCCCGGCGTCGAGCCGGTAGGCGCGGAAGGCGCTGGTGCCCCAATCGATCGCGATCATGCGTCCGAGCCTAGGCGCGGCGGCTTCGCGGCGCAATCGGACCCAGCGCGAGATCGGCCATGACGGCGGCGCGAGGGCGCACTAAGATTCGGCCGGACCCGGCTGAGCGGCGGCATTCCGCCTCCCGCGCGCCGGGCCGTTCGAGGGATGCCGTGGCACCGCAATCGCATCGCCAACCCAAGGCCTATCACAACGCGCGTTTCCTGGAGAGCCGCGACGCGCGCGCGATCCGCATCCTCTCGGAATACCTCGAGCCGCTCTCGCGTTTCGAGCGCAGCCAGGTGCAGGACACCATCGTCTTCATGGGCTCCGCTCGCCTCAAATCGAAGGAGGCGGCGGAAGCGGCGCTCGCGGCCGCGGAGCAGAGCGGCGCGGGCGTGCCCGAGGCGCGCATGGCGCTCGAGCTCTCCGCCTATTACGAGGCCGCGCGCGAGCTCGCGCGACGCCTCACGGAATGGTCGAAGAATCTCGGCGAGAAGGAGCGGCGCTTCCTCGTCTGCACCGGCGGCGGGCCCGGCATCATGGAGGCCGCCAACCGCGGCGCCTCCGAGGCCAAGGGTCTCAACGTCGGGCTCACGATCTCGATCCCCAACGAGGAGTTCGACAATCCCTATGTGAGCCGCGAGCTTCACGTGCACTTTCACTATTTCTTCATGCGGAAGTTCTGGTTCGTCTATCTCGCGAAGGCCGTGGTGCTGTTTCCCGGCGGCTTCGGCACGCTGGACGAACTCTTCGAGATCCTGACGCTCGTGCAGACGCGCAAGATGCGCAAGCGCATGCCCATCGTCCTCTTCGGCACCAAGTTCTGGGAGGAAGTCGTGGACTTCGACGCGCTGGTGCGCTACGGCACCATCAGCGCCGGGGACGTCGACCTCTTCCACCGGACGGACTCCGTCGACGAGGCCTACGCCCTCATCACGCGGGGCCTTACGGACTACGCGATCGGCAGCCCCGGCCCGGTGCTGTAGCGGCGGAGATCGCGGACAAGGCGACGAGGAAGGGGAAACGAATGCGCATTCTCGCTGGCGCCTGCGGTATCGCGGCCGTCGTGATGTCTCTGCTGGCGGCTCCGGCTGCGAGCGCGCAGTCGGTGCTGGAATATCACGGCGGTCCCGAGCGCAGCGGGCGCTACGTCATGCCGCATCTCACCTTCGAGAGCGCGGCGACGCTCGCGCTCGATCCCGCCTTCGACGGGCGCATCGCGGGCAACGTATACGCGCAGCCGCTCTTCTTCCACTTCCGCCAGAGCCCGCGCAAGATCCTGATCGCGGTCACCGAGGACGACACCGTGTTTGCGCTCGACGCGCGCACGGGCAAGACCGTGTGGACGAAGAGCCTGGGGCGCCCGGTGCAGCGCGCGGATCTCCCCTGCGGCAACATCTCTCCCTTGGGCATCACCGGAACGCCCGCGATCGACTGGGTGACGGCCTCGCTCTATCTCGACGCGATGGTTCAGGGCGAGAGCGGGCCGCAGCACCTCGTCTTCGGACTCTCGCTCGACACCGGCGCGATCCTTCCGGGCTTTCCCGTCGAGGTCGGGAAGGCGCTCGCGGAGATCGGCATGCGCTTCGAGCCGCGGCTCCAGAACCAGCGCGGCGCCCTCGGCATCGTCGACGGCAAGCTCTTCGTTCCCTATGGCGGCCATTACGGGGATTGCGGCGCCTATCGCGGCTGGGTCGTGGGGATCGACCTCGAGCATCCAAGCGAGGTCTCGGCCTGGTCGGCGCGGGCGCCCGGCGGCGGCGTCTGGGCGCCCGGCGGCCTCGCCTATGACGGCCGCTCGCTCTTCGTCGCGACCGGGAATTCCAACGGCGCCACCGACTGGGCGGACGGCGAGGCCGTGATCCGCCTCGGTCTCGATCTCAAGCCCGTTACATCGCCGCAGGACTATTTCGCGCCCTCGGATTGGAAGGCGCTCGACGAGCGCGATCTCGATCTCGGCGGCTCCAATCCGCTGCCGCTCACTCTCTGGACGCCCGGCGGAGACGCGCGGCTCGTGCTCGCGCTGGGCAAGGACGGCAAGGCCTATCTGCTGAACCGCGCCAATCTCGGCGGCATCGGCGGCGCGCTCGCGGTGCAGCCGGTGTCGCGCGGCCCGATCCGGACCTCGCCCGCGGCCTTCGTCACCGGCGAGGGCGCGTTCGTCGCCTTCGAGGGGCAAGGGAGCGGCTGCCCCAAGGGTGCCTCCGGCGCGGGCCTCACCGTGCTCAAGATCGAGGCGACGCCCGCGCCCAAGATCTCGACCGCATGGTGCGCGGCGGTGAACGGCCGCGGCGCGCCCATCGTCACGCTCGACGACGACAACAGCGACCCCATCGTCTGGATGGTCGGCGCCGAGGGCGACAACCGCCTGCACGGCTTCCGCGGCGACACCGGCGCGCCGGTCTTCGCGGGCGGCGGCCCCAACGAGGCGATGCAAGGGCTCCGCCATTTCGCGACCATCCTCCCGACCGACGGCCGCCTCTTCGTCGCGGGCGACGGCCGCATTTACGCCTTCGCGCCGAAATAGCGGCGCAGGCGGGCCGCGGCCTCTCGACGATGCGCGAGACCCTCGCGATCCTGAGAGACGCGGCGCGCGGCTGGCACGCCGATCGCGCGGGCAGCATGGGCGCGGCGATCGCCTATTACGCCGTGGTCTCGATGGTGCCGATGCTGATGCTGCTGACCGCGATCGCGGGCATGGCGTTCGGCCGCCACGCTGCGGAAGGCGCGATCGTGAGCGACCTCAGGGATTTCGTAGGACCGGAGGCGGCTTGGACGATCGAGGCGATCGTGCGCCGCGCGGGCGCCGGGAGAGCGGGTCCCATCGCCGCCATCCTCGGCGCCGTCGTCCTAGTGCTCTCCGCAAGCGCGGTGCTCGCGGAGCTGCAGGCCGCGCTCAACGTGATCTTCAGAGCGGCGCCCGGGCCCGGCCGGCGGCTCGCGGCGTTGGCAAAGCATCGCCTGCTCTGCATCGCCGTCATCCTCGCGTCGGGCCTCGTGCTGACGGCATCGCTCGCGGCAGGCGCTGCGCTCGGCGTCCTCGCGCATTACCTCCGGGAGCAGCACCTGTCCTTGCCGCTGACGCTGCGCCTGCTGCATCTCGGGTCTTCCTTCGTCGCGGTCACCTTGCTCTTTGCGGCCGTGCTGCGGCTGCTGCCGGCCAGGCGGATCGCCTGGCACGACCTCTGGGTGGGATCGGTGCTGACGGGCGTGCTGGTGACGGCGGGCAAATACGCGGTCGGGCTCTACATCGCGCGGCTCGGCCTGCGCTCCTTCTTCGGCGCCGCGGGCGCCCTCGTCATCGTGCTCATCTGGATCTACGGGATGGTCCAGATCGTGCTCTTCGCAGCGGAGCTCACGCGCGCCTATGCCGAGCGTCGGGCCGGTCGCCGGGCGGAAATTCCGACGCCGCCCAACGCGCTTTGAGCGCGGCTCAGCCCTTGCCGCCCCGCTTCAGCCATTCCCGGTAGCGCGCGAGCGCCGCATCCTTCGGCGGATAGACGCCGACGATCGAGGCGCCGTTGCGCACCTCGGAGATCACGAACTCCTCGAGCCGCTCCTGCTCGGCGGCATCGGCGGCGACCTCCTTGGCGAGGTGGCGAGGAATCACGATCACGCCCTCGCCGTCGCCCACGAGCACGTCGCCCGGAAAGACCCCGACGCCGCCGCAGGCGACGGGCACGTTGAGGTCGACGGCGTGATGCCGCGCGAGGTTGAGCTGCGGCGCGGGGCCCCCGAAATAGACGGGGAAGCCGAGCTGCGCGATCTCGGGGCTGTCGCGCAGGCCGCCGTCGGAGACGAAGCCGGCGACGCCGCGCTTCTTGAGCCGCGTCAGGAGGATCGAGCCGCCGGAGGCCGCGCGCGCGTCGCCGCGGCAGTCGCAGACCAGGACGTGGCCCGGCGGCACCGTCTCGATCGCTTTGCGCTGGGGATGCTCGGGGTCGTTGAAGACGCCGACGTGATCTAGGTCCTCGCGCGCGGGGATGTAGCGCAGGGTGAAGGCCTCGCCGACCATGAGCTCCGGCCCCTGCGCGAGCGGCCGCACGCCCTGGATCACGGTGTTCCGGAGGCCGCGCTTGAAGAGCTGGGTGCAGAGCGTCGCCACGCTGCAGCGCTTGAGCAGCGCTCGCACCTCGTCGGTGATTGGGTCCATGACACCTTCCTCGGGCTCGGGCAGAATTGCGATTGCGCGGCTCTTCGGTAAGCCAGATCGCGCCACCGTGCAACCCGCGAAAAGGTGCTGACATGCGCAGGAGGTCTTGGGTCTCGCCGGCGATTGCCGTCGCATTGCTGGGCCTCGTCGGATCCGCGGGCGCGGCGCCGCTCCTGGGCGGCGCCGTGGTGGAAGGGCCGGTCGACCGCGACCTCTATCTCGCGGGACCCAGCGTCGACGTGAAGGCGGAGGTCGACGGCGACGTCAGCGCCGTGGGCGGCCGCATCTCCATCGGCGACGACATCTCCGGGAGCGTCATGGCCGCTGGCGGGGCGATCGAGGTCCGCGGCGTCGTCCGCCACGCGATCCGTGCCGCCGGAGGAGACATCGATCTGGGCGCGCAAGTGGGCCGCGATCTCGTCGCGGCCGGCGGCAGGGTGCAGCTCCGCCGCGAGGGCCGCGTCTCCGGCAAAGCCTGGATCGCCGGGGGCTCCATCGTCGTCGCCGGCACGATCGACCACGACCTCGACGCCGCCGGCGGCGAGGTCGCGATCTCCGGCAAGATCGGCGGCAACGTCACTGTCCGCGCCCGCTCTCTCCGGATCTTGCCGGGCGCCGCGATCCAGGGCCGGCTCGTTTACGATAGCGCCTCGCCCGCGGCGATCGACCCCAGCGCCACCATCGCGGGCGGCATCGAGTTCCACGAATGGGCGCCGCCGCACCGGATCGGCGCCATCGCGCGCGCCGCCTATTTCGCGGGCAGCATCCTCTTCGCGCTCGGCCTCTTCGCGGCGGGGCTCCTCTGGGTGCTGGTATTTCCGGGTTATTCGCTCAATGCAGCGCGTCTGGTGGCCGCGCGGCCGCTCGCGAGCCTCGGCCTCGGCTTCGCGATCCTGGTCGCAACGCCCATCGCGGCGGGGATCGCCATGCTGACGGTGGTGGGCGCGATGGTGGGCGGCGCGGTCCTCGCGCTCTACGCCGCGACGCTGCTGCTGGCGCTCCTCACCGCGGCGCTCTTCCTGGGCGACGGGCTGCTGCGTCTCTTCGGCCGCGGCTTGCGCATGGGGATCGGCCGCCGCATCGCAGCCCTCGTCTTCGGCGCGATCCTGCTCGCGGCCCTCGCCGCAGTTCCGATCCTCGGCGCCTTCATCCTCTTCCTCGCCCTCTGCGTCGGCCTCGGCGGCTTCTTCCTGGAGGCGGCGGAGAGGTATTGAAGGAATCCGCTCCGCCCGTTCGCTACGCGCCCGGCTCGAACGGCTCGACGTTTGGACCTAGATCAGGTCGTCTAGGTCCACCCGGAGCGCTGCGGCAAGGCGCCTGACGACACCGACCGACGCCTCCCGCGCGCCGGTCTCGAGCTGCGACAGATATGGCTTGCTGATGCCGGCCTTGTCGGCGAGCTGCTGTTGAGTGAGCTTGCGATACTCCCGCCAGACCCGCATGGGATTTTCCCCGGCGACCAGACGCTTGACGACCTCGAGCGGGACGGATTCCTGACGCTTGGCCTTGGCGCGGTCGAAGGCGCGGATGTCCTCGAGGTCCTCGAGATCCTCGAGCATGCGGTCGTAGGTCTTCTCGGGGACGAGCACGAAGCGCTTGCCGCGCTCCTCGACGATCTTGTGGCGGTGGCTCATCTGTAAATATCCTTCCGGTGTCCAACCTCAGTGACGGTCAGGATGCGCCGGTCATGGTCCAGGTCGTACAGCACTCGATAATCGCCCACGCGCAGCCTGTAGCCCTCGCGGCCTTCAAGGGCTTTGACGTTGTTGTTCTTCGCCATCGGGTCTTGGGCCAGGTGCTCGACTCTCGACAGGATCAGCCGCGCGACGTTGCCCGGCATCCGCCTCAGGACCTTGATTGCGTCGCGATAAAAGTTCACTCCGTACACGACGCGATGTTAGCTCTAGGCTAACTCTGGGTCAATGCGGGAGGCTGACGTTGACCGGCCTCTTTTTTCGTTCGCCGATCCTCGGCGCCTTCATCCTCTTCCTCGCCCTCTTTCTCGGCCTCGGCGGCTTCTTCCTGGAGGCGGCGGAGAGGTATTAAGGGAGCTCTTCCTTTCGATCCGCCTCGAGCTTGCCCTTGAGCTGCTCGACGGCGGAGAAGAAGTCGTCCTCGGTCTCGACCGGCGTGAGGCGGAGCTCCGGCGGCATGAGGTGGCGCGAGTAGACGAGACGGTCGCCGCCGCCGAATTCGGATTGGCTCAGCGTCTGGAAGGCGATCGCCCCCGCCGCCAGCGCGATCGTGGCGCCGGCCTTCAGGCGGAGGCGCGTGGGGTTGATCTCGCGCAAATGGAAGAAGCAGACCGCGCCGACGACCGCCCACATGCCCACGTATTTGTAGAGCGAGAGGTACGGGGAGACGAAGGAATAGGTCGCGAAATCCGCGACCTCGTCGTAGAGCGAGTAGACCAGCAGTCCCGAGAGCGCGATCGTGAGATGCCGCTCGAAATGCGCCTGGGTGGAGAAGATGCGCGCGATCAGGGCCCAGATCGTGCTCCAGCCCGTCGCCGCGACGGCGAGCGCCAGGAGCGGCTCCATGTAGCGCGCGGCCCGCGGCTCTGCCACTTGGCCGAGCCAGAGCGAGAGCGCCTCGATCCCCAGCACCGTCGCGCCGAGCGCGACCGGGAGCGGCCAGCGGCGGCGCTGGTCGGCCTCGATCCGCTCGGGCGCTACGGGCTGCGAGGCGGCGCGGACCCGCAGCAGCGTGTGTCCGATGCGGATCGGTCGCTCGCCGTCGAGGACGATGCGGGGGAGCCGCGTCCTGCCGCGGTCGGCGTAAAGGCCGTTGGCGCTGCCGAGATCCTCCGCGACGAGCGCGCCGGAGGGATCGCGGCGGATCAGCAGGTGCCGGGGTGCCACATAGGGATCGTCGAGGACGACGTCGTTGTCGTAGGCTCGGCCGATCCGGATCTCGGCGCCGGTGAAGCGCAGCCGCGCCGCCACCTCGCGGTGGCGCGAGAGCACCTCGACCCAGGTCACTTCTTCCATTGCACAGCCTCGAGGAAGCGCTTGGTGAGCGCCAACGCGTTGTCGAAAGTGACGCCCTGCATGACGAGCCGCGACACCAGCGCCTCGTCCGAGCGGTCCTGCGTGAGCGTCAGCACCCAGACGTCGTAGACTCCCTCGAAGGCGCGATAGGCGCGCGCGCACCACATGACGCGGAGCGGCGGGCGCTCCTCCGGCGCCGCCGCGCGCACGAAGTTCTCCTCGCAGCGCTGCCCGGTCAGCCACTTCCGGGCGTAGGACTGAGTGAAGCTCGGTATGAATTGCTGCGAGAGGAAGCTCGCGAACTGGAACTCGTTGAGGGCGAGGCTGCGGAAATAGGAATGCGTGACCCGGATGTGGCCGGTGCTGAGGTCGTTTGCGATGAAGAGCTGGGTGTCGCCGTAGCAATTGGTGGTCTCCGAGCTGACGCGCGGCTTCGGCACCTGATCCGCGTTGGTCTGCGCCCAGCAGGTGAACCACGGCGCGGCGCTCTCGGGCGCGGCATAGGGGCCAAAGGAGGAGAGGGTGAATCCGCGCTCGGCGACCGCGCGATAGAGACCCGCCTGCCAAGCCATGAACTGCCGGCCGATCTCGGCGCGGAGCTCCGTGGGGCCCGGCGGCGAGACGCCCTCGGCGCGCTCGAGAAGCGCCGTCGCAAAGCGCGCGGGCACGAGGAAGCTCACGAGCTCGCCGCCCTGCTGCTTCGCCACGTTGATGCCGGCGACGCGGCCGTCGCCGGTCACCGTGGGCCCGCCGCTCATGCCGGGGTTGAGCGCGCCCGAGAAGTGCACGCGCTCGCCGTAGCTGCGGTCGACGAGGCCGTTATAGGTGCCCTCGACGATGGTGAAGCCGAGGTCGAGCGGGTTGCCCATGGAGTAGAGCCGCTCGCCCTTGGGCATGCTTCCATTGAGAGCGCGCTCTTCGAAATCGAAATGCGGGAGGTCGTGGCCCTCGAGGCGGACCACCGCGAGATCGTTCGCGAGATCGATCGCGAGGAGCTGCAGTCTGCCGCGGCTGCCGTCGGCCGCAGCGTATTCGAGCCGGTAGGTCGCGGGCTCGAGCGCAAATTGCGAGACCACGTGATAGTTGGTGATAGCGAGCCCGCCGCTGCTCACGAGGAAGCCCGAGCCGATCGAGGATTGCCGTCCCGCCGCCGCCACGAGGGTTCGTATCTGCAGGAGCCGCGGCCGTGCCGCCGCGTAGATCTGCTCGGCGGAGGAGGAGGGAGAAGGCTGCTGATCGACGGTCTGCGGAACGGTCTGGGCCTGGAGCGAGGCGCTCGCGCACGCGATCCCCAGAGCCGACAGCAACGCGACGATTAACCAGACCTGCTTCGGGCGCATCCTCGGGAGATCGCGGAATGAGTGGGTCGAGGGCGGGGCGCGGCGACCTCGAGCGTGGAAACAATAGCGCGGCGGCCGGGAGGGGGACAAGCGAAGGGGACGCCTCACCCGCCTTTGATCCCGCCGGCGGTGAGCCCCGTGAGAATCTCCCGCTGCACGAAGATCGTGAGGATCAGCACCGGCAGCGTCACCACCAGCGCCGCCGCGGCGAGCGGTCCCCAGGAGATCTGCTCGAAGGTCAAGACGTTGTAGACCGCGACGGGAAGCGTGCGCGTCTCGCGCCCTGCGAGAACCACGCCGAAGATGAAGTTGTTCCAGGAGAAGATGAAGGCGAGGATCGCCGCCACCACGATCCCCGGCCGCGCGAGCGGCAGCGCGATGTAGCGGAAGGCCTGCCAGAGCGTGGCGCCGTCGATGAGCGCGGCCTCCTCGAGATCGGGGTGCAGGGTCTCGAAGAAGCCGATCATCACCCAGACCACGATCGGAACGGTGATCACGAGATGCGTCATCACGAGCGGCCAGAGCGTGCCCGTGAGGCCCAGGAACTGGAAGAGGATGAAGAGCGGGATCAGGTAGGAGAGGTTGGGCGTGATCCGCGCGATGAGCACGAGGACGGCGAGCCGGTAGGCCTTGGCCTTGGCGATGCCGTAGCCCGCGGGCACGCCGATCGCGAGCGCGAAGAGCGTGGCGCTGCCGGTGACGATGAGGCTGTTGACGATGTAGCGCCCGAAGGGGCTCGCCTCGAAGACGTGCCGGAAATTGTCGAGGGTCGGCGTCTCCGGGACGAAGACGGGCGGATAGGCGATGTTCTCGATCTCGGTCTTGAGCGAGAGCGAGATCATCCAGAGAAAGACCATGAGCGCCGGCGAGATCATCACGAGCACCGCGAATGCGAAGCCCGCTCGGCCCGCGAGACGCCGTAGACGCCGTCTCGCCCTCACGCCGACCATTGCGTCCTCTGTCTCAGATAGAGAAGCGTGAGCGAGAGCGTCACGATGAGCGCGAAGAACACCGCGACGACCGCGGAGGCATAGCCCACGTCGTAGAAGGCGAAGGCCTGAAGATAAAGGAAGAGGTTGAGCGTCTCGGAAGCCGTGCCCGGGCCGCCCTGGCTGATGACGAAGATGATGTCGAAGGATTTGACGGCATCGATGGTGCGGATGATCGCGGCCACCATCAGGAACGGCAGCACCAGCGGGAAGGTGATGTGCCGGAACATCGCCCAGGCGGAGGCGCCGTCGAGCTGGGCGGATTCGTAGGGCTCCGTCGGCAGCGCCGCAAGCCCGCCGAGCACGATCAGCATGACCAGCGGCGTCCACTGCCAGGTCTCGACCATGACGAGGCTCGGGATCACCGTGCCGGGATCGTAGACCCAGAGCGACGCGGGGAGGCCAATCGAGGTCAGGAGGTAATTGAGCACGCCGAGCTGTGGGTGGAACATCATGGTCCAGACGAGGCCCACCGCGACCGGCGTCGCCATCATCGGCAGGATGAAGACACCGCGGAGGAAGCCGCGGAACGGGAAGCGGCGGTGGAAGATCAAGGCCGCGACCGTCCCGAGGACCAGCGGCGCCACCACCGCGAGCGCTGCGTAATAAAGAGTGCGCAGCGCCGCCCATTGGAAACGCTCGTCGCCGAGCAGGCGAAGGTAATTGTCGAGCCCGGCGAAGCTCCGCGCCTGCGAGAGCTTCCACTCGTGAAGGCTCATGAAGCCCGTGAAGAGCCAGGGGAAGACGATCACGGCCGCCATGAGCACGAGGGCGGGCAGGACGAAGAGCGCGTAGGGCCGGCCGCGCGCGGCAGCGCCGCCGGAGACGCGGCGCCAGAGCGCGTGCGAGCGGCGAGTATCTACGAGCGCCGCCTGGGCGCTCATCGCCGAGCTCTCACGCCTTCTCGGTCTTCGCGAGGACGGGCTTGAACGCCTCGGTCGCCTTCTTGAGCTCGGTTGCGGGATCGGCGCCGCTGATCGTGTTGGTGAGGGCGACGCCGAAGGTGTCGCGGAACTCCGTCACCGCGACGATGTCCGGAAGCCCCGCGCGCGCGATCTTGATCGAGCCAGCCATGGCGTCGAGCCATTCCGCCTTCGGCCCCGTGAGTTTCCCCGAGGCCTTCACCGCGGCATAGGCCGAGGCGCGCGCGGGCGCGCCGTAGAGTCCCTCGAGGTGGCGCTGGTTCATCTCCTTGCTCGTCGCCCATTGGACGTAGAGCCAGGCCGCTTCCTTCTTCTTGCTCGAGGTGGAGATGCCGACGCCGTCGCCGAAGAGGGCGGAGCGCTGCGCCTTCGGTCCCGGCGGCATCACGCCGTAGCCGACCTTGCCCACGACTTTCGATTTCGCGGGATCCTCGAGCGGCAGCGCGAAGCCTATGCCGTCGAGCCACATCGCGGATTTGCCGAGCACGAAGCTGGTCTGGCATTCGTTCCAGTTGAAGCCCGCGACCCCCGGCGGCGCGAATTCCTTGTTGAGGGTCTGATAAATCTTGCCGGCCTCGATCGCCTCGGTGCCGTCGGTGTGCATGGTGAGGTCGGGATCGATGGGATCGACGCCGTAGCCCAAGAGGAAGCTCGTCCACACCGGCACGTTCGCGTTCTTGAGTCCGCGGGAAATGAATCCGGAGATGCCGTTCTTGGGATCGTTGAGCGTGCGCGCGGCCTCGATGATCTCCGGGAAGGAGCGGGGATATGCCACGCCCTTCTGCTGGAAGAGCTCCTTGTTCCAATAGAGGATCCAGTAGTCGAGGTTGATGGGGATCGTGTCGAGGCGCCCGTCCTTCTGCGTCGCGTAGTCGATGGCGCCCCTGGCGAAGTCGCCGAAATCGAAGTCGGGATTGGTGAGCTTCGGGTCCTTGATCATGTCGCGGAGGTCGACCAGCCATTTCCCGCGCCCATAGAGCTGCTTTTGCACGTGATAGGAGACCGTGGCCACGTCGAAGCTGGTATTGCCCGAGGCGAATTCTATCGCGACCTTCTGCCGGTGCTGCTGCTCCGGCACCTTCTCGGAGCCGACGCTGATGCCCGTGAGCTCCTCGAATTCCTTCTCGTATTTCTGCCAGAGATCGGCGCGCGGGCCGAGGGTGAGGGAGACCTCGAGATGCTGCCCCTTGAGGCGCTTCCAGTCGAAGCCGCTCTGGGCGAATACCGCCGGGGCGAAGATCGAATTCGTGCCCAAGGCCGCTGCGCCCGCGCGCAGCACGCTGCGGCGCGTCAGTCCGGATTTCGAGCTGCGGTCACCGTCCATAAGCTCCTCCCTCTTTTGGATGGTATCGTTGCGGCCTCGCGGATGCGCGCATGCGCGCATGCGGCTCAAAACGGTATTCACCGTTGGACTCGCGTGTCAACATAGGCGCAGGAGGAGTCTTCGATGCAGGCTGCGTCCTCGCTGCGCGGCGTTTGGCCCGCGGTCCTCACGCCCTTCGACAAGCTGCTCGCGATCGACGATGCCCGTCTCGCGCGGCTCTGTCGCGCGCTCCTCGCGGCGGGCTGCCGCGGCGTGAGTCTCTTCGGCACGACGGGAGAGGGCACCGCGCTCTCCGCCGACGAGCGGCGGCAGAGCCTCGAGGCCGTGATCGCCGCGGGCGTGCCCGCTCAGCGCATCATGCCTGCGACGGGCTGCTGCGACGTGCCGACATCGGCGGCGCTCGCGGCGCACGCCGCCGCTCTCGGTGTCGAGTGCGTGCTCATGCTGCCGCCCTTCTACCTGAAGGACATCGGCGAGGCCGGCGTCTACGCTCATTTCGCGGCGGCGGTCGAGCGCACGGCCGCGCTCGCGCGGGGCCGCGTGCCGAAGATCTGCCTCTACAATTTCCCCTTCCACACGGGCATTACGCTGAGCCCCGCGCTGGTGCGGCGCCTCGCGGAGGCTTTCCCCGGCGTGGTCGTCGCGGTCAAGGACAGCAGCGGCGACTGGCCGCTCTCCTCCTCTTATCTGCGGGAGCTGCCGGACCTAGACATCTTCGTCGGCGACGAGCGGACCTTGCTCGCCGCGCTCCACGCGGGCGGCGCCGGCACCGTCAGCGGCATGGCGAATGCGATCGCGCCCGATCTCGTGCGGCTCTGCACGGGCGAAGGTCGCGACCGCGATGCGCTCCAGCACGCCGTCGCCGCGGCTTGTGCGGCCGTACTCGCGCATCCCTTCGTCCCCGCAGTGAAGGCAATGCTCGCGGAGCATTGGCACGACGCGGGGTGGCGCGCGGTCCGCCCGCCGCTCGAGTTAGCCGGGCCTGAGCTCGGCGCCTCCGTGCTCGCCTCACTCCGTGCCGCCGGTGCGACGCTGCTCAAGAATTGACCTGCGCTGCCCGAATTCTCCGCAGGGCTCCCGGCAATGCTGGATTGCAGCGACGCCGCAGCTCCCCATCGGTCTGATATGAGAGACTGATCGCAGAATGGTTCTGCGTGCCGCGAGCATTCCCGTGACGCCGCCGGGCATCGGACACAACCAGGGTCCGCCACTCGAGATCGGCGTCACCTGGCATCAATACTGCTGGCGGAAAGCACGCAAGCGGGCCTGGAAGACCCCGCCGCGGGAGATCGCCTTGGCCCGACTCGCCCGCGCCGAGGAGCTCGGCATGACCTACCGCGAATACACCGCGATCATCCTCGATACCGGGAGACATCTTTAGCGCGCGGTCGGGGCGCGAGCCGCTTCTCCATGAAGAGGCTCAGGGGATCGTTCTGATAGGCGCCGAAAGGCGGCCTCTCGCGAAATCCGGCGGCGCGGTAAAGCGAGAGTGCTTCCGGTTGCCTGATGCCGGTCTCCAAGCGCAGGAAACGCAATCCCAGGCTCGCTGCGTGACGTTCGATGCAGTCTAGGACCGCGCGGCCGGCGCCCGCCCCGCGCGCAGCGTCGATCACGTACAGCCGCTTGATCTCGCCGTAATCGCCATCCTGCCGCACCAAACATCCGAAGCCGACCACCGCGCCTTCTCGGCGCGCTACGAAGAAGGCGACCTCCGGGCGGCGCAGCTCCGTTACGTCCAGCAGGTGATTGCTCTCGGCCGGATAAAGCACCGCGTAATAAGCGTCGGCCTTGGCCAGGAGCGCGCGCACCTCCGGCTGGTCCGGATCCTCGATCGCGATCTCGACGGGCACGAAGCCTTTCTACCGGAACCGCCGGAAGAAGCGGCGGACGTCTTCCGCGAGGAGCTGCGGCTCCTCGAGGGCGGCGAAGTGGCCGCCGCGGGGCATCTCGGTCCACTGCGCGACGTCGAAGACGCGCTCCACGTATTTCCGCGGCGGCATCGGGATTTCCTTGGGAAAGATCGCAAGCGCCGCCGGCACGATCACGCGCTCGCCCGATTGGAAGCGCAGCGGTTGCGTCCGCACTTCGTTGTAAATGCGGAAGGACGAGGCGATGGTCTCGGTGAACCAGTAGATCGAGATGTTCGTGAGGAGCTCGTCCTTGCTCACGCTGCGCTCGATCTCGCCGCCGCAATCCGTCCAGCTCCGGAACTTCTCGGCGATCCACGCCGCGAGACCGGCGGGACTGTCGTTCAGGCCATAGCCGAGCGTCTGCGGCTTCGTGGCCTGGATGCGGTTATAGCCGGCCTCGGCGTCGAACCAGCGGCTGCGCGCGTCGAGAAACGCCTGCTCGTCCGGCTGCAGCGGCCGCTCGCGCTCGTTCAAAGGCGGCCCGAAGGAGCTCGAGATGAAATTGAGATGGATGCCGAGAAGCTGCGCCGGGTGCTTGAAGCCGAGGCAGACCGAGACGGCCGATCCCCAATCGCCGCCCTGCGCGCCGAAGCGCGGGTAGCCAAGGCCCTGCATCAGCTCGGTCCAGAGCGCGGCGATCTGGAACGGACTCGTGCCGCGCCGCTTGGGCTTGCTGGAGAAGCCATAGCCCGGCAGCGAGGGCACGACCACGTCGAAAGCATCCGCGGCGTCGCCGCCATGCGCGGCGGGATCCGCAAGGAGCGGGATGAGCTTCGCCATCTCCACGAAGCTTCCGGGCCAGCCATGCGTGACGACGAGCGGCAGCGGCTTCGGTCCCTTGCCTCGGACGTGGAGGAAATGGATGGACTCGTCGCCGACCTTCGCACGGTACTGCGGGAACGCGTTGAGCGCCCGCTCCTGAGCGCGCCAGTCGAAGCTCGTTCGCCAGTATTCCGTGAGCCCCCGCAGATAACCGATGTCGGTGCCGAGCTCCCAGCCGGCATCGGCGGGCTGATCTGGCCAGCGCGTGCGCGCGAGGCGCTCCTTCAGGTCCGCGATCGCGGCGTCGGGAATGGCAATCTTGAAAGGCTCGATCTGCATCGCGGGCTCTCTCGTTCGAAAAGCTGCGCGAGCATAGAGGGATTTGCAGCCGGAAGAAATCCCACTATGCTCGCGCGACCTTCATAAAGCCGCTGGCTTCGCCCTTGTCCGCGACCTTCCGCTTCGACCCCATCACGCTCACGCCGGAATGCGAGGCATTGCGCCGCGAGGTGCGGGCCTTCCTCGCGGAGGCGCGCGCCAACGGATTCTGGCGCCCGGCCGGCGATTTCGCGACCGCGCATTCTCCGGAATTCTCGCGCGAGGTCGGAAAGCGCGGCTGGATCGGCATGACCTGGCCCAAGCGCTACGGCGGCCGCGAGCGCAGCTCGCTCGAGCGCTACGTCGTGACGGAGGAGATGCTGATCGCGGGCGCGCCGGTCGCGGCGCACTGGATTGCAGACCGCCAGAGCGGCCCGCTGCTGCTGCGCTTCGGCACCGAGGAGCAGCGCCAGGAATTCCTGCCGAAGATCGCGGCGGGTCAATGCTTCTTCTGCATCGGCATGAGCGAGCCCGATTCCGGCTCCGACCTCGCCTCGATCCGCACCCGCGCGGAGAAAACGGCGGAGGGCTGGCGCCTCAACGGGCGCAAGGTCTGGACGAGCCACTCGCATCGCTCGCACTTCGCGATCACGCTCTGCCGCACCTCGCCTGCGGGCGACGACCGCCACAAGGGGCTCTCGCAGCTTCTGGTCGACGTGCGCGCGCCCGGCGTCACCATCCGTCCCATCAAGAATCTCGCGGGCGATCTCGATTTCACCGAGGTGACCCTCGACGACGTGCTCGTGCCCGAGAGCCGCCTCGTCGGCACCGAGGGCGAGGGCTGGAAGCAGGTGACGAGCGAGCTCGCCTTCGAGCGCTCGGGCCCCGAGCGCTTCGTCAGCACCTTCCGCCTGCTGGTGGAATTCGCGCGCCGCATCGGCGCCAATCCCGAGCCGCGCGCGGCCGAGGCGCTGGGGCGCATGACGGCGCATCTCTGGACGCTCCGGCGCATGTCGCTCTCGGTTGCGGGCATGCTGCAGGCGGGCGAGATGCCGAACCTCGAGGCCGCGGTGGTGAAGGATCTCGGCACGACCTTCGAGCGCGAGATCCCCGAGCTCGTGCGCCTCCTCGCCCCGCGGGGCCGCCGGCCCGGCGGCAACGACCGCTTCGAGGAGGTGCTCGCGGAGGCGGTGCTGCACGCGCCCTCCTTCACGCTCCGCGGCGGCACGCGGGAGATTCTTCGCGGCATCATCGCGCGCGGACTTGGGCTCAGATGAGCGACACCCTCGTCTACGACAGCGCAGCGCGCCTTTTCGCGGATCTCGCGACCCCCGCCGCGATCAACGCGGCCGAGGGCGGCGCGTGGCCGCAGGCGCTTTGGGACGCGGCCGCGGCGGCGGGATTCCCCGATGCGCTCGGCGGCGAGGGCGGCGGCGCGCTCGAAGGGCTCGGCGATGCCGTCGCGGTGCTGCGTGCGGCGGGCCGCTTCGCGGTTCCGTTGCCGCTGCCGGAGACCATGCTCGCGCGCTGGCTGGCGCGCCGTGCGGGGCTCGCTCCGCCGGAGGGGCCGCTCGCGCTCGCGATCGATCGTCCGGAGGAGCGGCTCCAGCTGCGCCGGGCGGGCGCGGGCTGGCATCTCCAGGGCGTCGCCCGCGCGCTTCCCTGGGGCCGCAACGCCCGCGGGCTCGTGGTTTCCACCGATACCGCCGTTGCCGTGATCGCGCCGCTCGGCGCCGCCGTGGAGCCGGATCTCAACATGGCCGGCGAGCCCCGCGACGACATCGCGCTCGATCTTCCGCTCGAGGGACGCTCGGTCGCGGGCGCGCCCATGGGTGCGGATGCCGGCGTGGTTTACCGCCTCGGCGCGCTCTTCCGGGCGGCGCAGATGGCGGGCGCGCTCGAGGAGGCGCTGCGGCTGGCCGTGAGCTACGCGAACGACCGCGTGCAGTTCGGCCGCCCCATCGGCAAGTTCCAGGCGATCCAGCAGCAGCTCGCGCTCGCCGCCGAGCAGGTCGCGGCGGCGGGCGTCGCGGTCTCGGCCGCGGTCGAGGGCGCGGCCGCGGGCGATCTCGCTTTCACGGCGGCGGCGGCGAAGCTCCGCGTCGGCGAGGCCGCGGGCAAGGTCGCGGACATCGTGCACCAGGTGCACGGCGCCATCGGCTTCACGCACGAGCATCGCCTGCATCATCTGACGCGCCGCCTCTGGTCCTGGCGCGACGAATTCGGCGTCGAGAGCGCCTGGGCGCTCGAGATCGGCCGTCTCGCCGCGTCGCAGGGAGCGGACGGGATCTGGCCGTTCCTGGCTCGGCGGTGAGAAAAAGAAAAAAGATGCTCGCGCCGAGGATGCGGAGCGTGTGCGGAGGACGCGGACCGACGTGATCAATTTGGACCGGCGCTAGAGGTCGGTATACCCGCGCGCCTGAGCCGAATGTCGGATGGCGAGAATGGCCAATTCGCCAGTCGCTTCGTCAATCGAGTAGTAGATCAAGTAGGGATATTTGCGCGTGACGAGCTTGCGAACGCGCGGCACGGACTGTAGACGGCCGACGCGGGGAAAGGCAGCGATGGTCTTGAGAGAATCCAAGATCGACGCACGGACCCTTACGGCAGCCGACGGATCGTGCTCGCGAATGTAGGCGGCGATGTCCGCGAGATCGCGGATGGCCCGCCGCGTGAAGCGCAGCCTCATCGATCGAAGCGACGAAACGCGGCCTCCATGTCGGATTCCAGCGCGAAGTCGCGACGCTCTGCCTGCGCCAGCCCTTCGAGAACGGCAGGCAAATCCGTGGGCTCAATCGGTTGCAAATCGGCATCGCCCATAGCCAAGCGAAGGATGGCGCGCGCGATGTCGTCTTGGGCTTCAGCCGGCAACCGGCGGACCGCCTCGACGGCCTGGTCAAGGAGCTTCGTCATTGCGACAGGATACACGCCATTCAGGAGAAAAAGGAAGTGCTGCGGTCGCCTGCCGTTGTGCGAATTCGCTGGACTGCATCTCCATGATTGGGCAATCCCATGATCGAAATGGAAATGCCTCTCCGCTCCTGACATGACAGCGACACTGCGCGACCTCTCGCCGCTCTTTGCGCCTGCCGCGGTCGCGATCATCGGCGCTTCCGCGGATACGAGCCACATCCGCGGACGAGTGACCGCGCAGGCCCTGAAATGCGGCTTTCCCGGCCGCATCTATCCCGTGCATCCGCGCGAGACCGAGATCATGGGGCTCAAGGCCTATTCCGCGATCGCCGCGGTGCCGGAGCGGGTGGACCTCGCGCTGATCGCGATCCCCGCGGAGGCCGTCCCCGGAGTCCTCGAGGAATGCGCGGCCGCGGGCGTGCGCGCGGCTTACGTCTTCAGCTCCGGCTTCGCCGAGGAGGGCGGCGACAAGCGCGCGCAGCAGGAGCGCATTCGCGAGATCTCCCGGCGCACCGGCGTGATCGTCGCGGGGCCGAACGCGATCGGCTTCATGAACGTGATGCTGCCGATCGTCGCGAGCTTCACGCCGGCGGTCGATCTCGCGGCGCTGCCGCGGCTCCGTGCGCAGCCGGCCGAGCGCCGCATCGCCATCGTCTCGCAGAGCGGCGGGCTCGCCTTCGCCTTCTTCAATCGCGGCCTGCAGCGGCGCTTGCCCTTCAGCTACGCGGTCAACACCGGGAACGAGGCCGATCTCGATCTCACGGACGTCGGCGAGTTCCTGCTCGACGACCCCGCTACCGGCGTCATCCTGATGTTCGTGGAGCAGGTCCGCCGCGGCGCCGCCTTCATGGCGATGGCGGAGCGCGCGCTGGCGCTGGGGAAGCCCCTCATCGTCGCGAAGATCGGCCGCTCTGCCGCGGCGCAGCGCGCCGCCGTCTCGCACACCGCAAGCCTCGCCGGGGCCGATCGCGCCTATGAGGCGATCTTCGAGCGCTTCGGCGTGATCCGAGGCGAGGATCAGGACGACATGCTCGACATCGCGGCCGCAGCCGCGCTCGCGCCGGAGCCGCAGGGGAAGCGCGTCGGCATCGTCACGATCTCCGGCGGGGTCGGCGGCTGGCTCGCGGATACGCTGGAAAGCCAGGGCCTCGCCGTCCCCGAGCTCAGCGCGGAGCTGCAACGGCAGGTCCGGACCTTCCTTCCGAGCTTCAGCGCCGCCGGCAATCCCATCGACATCACCGCGCAGGCGATCGGCACGGACTATCGCCTGCGCTCGGTCGAGACGCTGGAGGCGAGCGGCGAGATCGACGCCGTCGTCGTCGCGAGCTCGCTCACGAACGACACGCGCCTGCCGCTAGAGAAAGCGCAGCTCCGCGAGATCGCCGGGCGGCGCCGCAAGCCCATCCTCTTCTACAGCTATCCGCTCCCCTCCGAGGCCGCGCGCGCGGAGCTCGAGGAGATCGGCGTGCCGCTCTACACGGGCATTCGCGGCGTCGCACGCGCGCTCTCGCTGCTCGCAGACCGGGCGGAGCGGCGGCGCGCCCTTGCCGCCGCCGTCACGATGGAGCGCTCGCCCGGTTACCCGGCTGCGCTCAGCAAGCTCGATGCGGCGGGGCCCACGCTCACCGAAGTCGAGGCGCTCGCGGTGCTCGCGGAATACGGCATCGCCGCACCGCGCCATCGCCTCGTGCAATCCTCCGCGGAAGCGGCGGCGGCGGCGGCGGAGATCGGCTTTCCGGTCGCCCTCAAGGTTCAGTCGCCGCAAATCCCGCACAAGACCGATGCCGGCGCGGTCGCGCTGGGCCTCGCGGATGGAAGCGCGGTCGCGACGGCATTCGACCGGGTGCTCGCGAGCGCGCGGCGTGCCGTGCCGGGAGCGGCGATCCAAGGCGTGTTGGTGCAGGCCATGGCGAAGCCGGGGCTGGAGCTGATCCTCGGCGCGAGCCGGGACGAGACCTTCGGCCCGCTGCTGCTCCTGGGACGCGGCGGCGTCGAGGTCGAGACGGCGGCGGAGGGGGCGATGACGCCGCTGCCGGTCGATCGCGAGGAGGCGCTGCGGCTCATCGCGCGGCTCGATCGCGGACGGCTCATGGGCGCGGGGCGGGGGCGCGCGGCGCGCGACCGGCAGGCGCTCGCGGGGCTGATCGTGTCGCTCGCGCGTTTTGCGAGCGATTTCGCGGGACGCGTGCGCGAGATCGATCTCAATCCCGCGATCCTCGGCGCGGAGGGCGAGGGTATTGCGGTCGTGGACGCGCTCATGGTTCAAGAGAAGGCAGGCGGGGAGGGATCATGAGCGACACCATCAAGCTGGAGACCGACGGCGCCATCGCGACCATCACGCTCAACCGTCCCGAGCGGATGAACGCCTTCACCTGGGAGATGATCGACGGCTGGGCCGCGGCGCTCGAGGAGTGCCAGCGCAACGACGCCGTCTCCGTCGTGATAGTGACCGGCGCGGGCAAGGCCTTCTGCAGCGGCGGCGACATCGCGGAGATGCAGAAGCGGAGCGCCAGCGAGCGTACGCCGCTCGACCGCAAGAGCGAGCTCCAGGGTCACGTGCACAAGATCCCGCTCACGCTCGAGGCGCTCGACAAGCCCGTGATCGCCGCGATCAACGGCGCCGCGACCGGCGCGGGTCTCGATCTCGCGCTGATGATGGATTTGCGCATCGCAGCCGAGAGCGCGCGGCTCGGCGAGACCTACGTCAAGGTGGGCCTCGTGCCCGGCGCGGGCGGCGCCTGGTTCCTGCCGCGCCTCGTCGGCACCGCCAAGGCGCTGGAGCTCTTCTGGACCGGCGAGCTAATCGACGCGCGCGAGGCCGAGCGCATCGGCATGGTGAACAAGGTCGTGCCCGACGCCGAGCTCATGACGCAGACGCACCTCCTCGCGGAGAGGATCGCAGCGGCCCCGCCGCTCTCGGTGCGCTTCATCAAGCGCGCGGTCCATCAGGGCCAGCGCACGGACCTGCGCTCCGCCCTCGACCTCATCTCCTCCCACTACGCGGTCGTCTCGACCTCCGCCGACCACCGCGAGGCCGTCAACGCCTATCTCGAGAAGCGCAAGCCGAAGTTCACGGGTAGGTAAAGACCGACAGCGTCGTCCGCTTGACGTTATACGTGCCGCGTGTGACGCTTGGCCGGTGATAAAGCACTTTGCAGACGCCGCCACCGAGCGCCTCTGGAGCGGCGAGATCCCGAAGCGGTTCTCCGGCATCCATAAGCAAGCGCTGCGGAAGCTCGACATGTTGAATGCGGCCGCGTCGCTGCGGGATCTGCGCGCGGTGCCCGGAAATCGGCTGGAGGCCCTGTCAGGCGATCGCAGGGGTCAGCACAGCATCCGGATCAATGACCAGTGGCGGATTTGCTTTGTATGGACCGACCTCGGCCCGCGTCGGGTCGAAATCGTCGATTGTCATTAGGAGTAGGAGCGATGAATCCCAAGCGCATCACCAGCCACCCCGGAGCGATCCTCCGCGAGGAATTCCTGAGGCCCCTCGGCATTTCCGTGAACTCGCTTGCGATCGCGCTTCGGGTCCCGGCGACGCGGATCGGCGCGATCGTGAAGGAGGAGCGCGCGGTGACCGCGGATACCGCCATGCGCCTCGCACGCTACTTTCGCACGACGCCCGAGTTCTGGATGAACCTGCAGGCGATGCACGACCTCACGAAGGCAAAATCCGAATTCGGAAAGACCATCGAGAGAGAGGTCGCGCCGCGCGCAGCATAGCTACGGCTTCGCCGCGGCGATCGCCCGCCAGACGTTCTCCGGGCTCGCGGGCATGTCGATGCGGGCGATGCCGAGCGGGAGGAGGGCGTCGGCAACCGCGTTCATGACGGCGGGGAGCGCGCCCACCGTGCCGGCCTCGCCGCCGCCCTTGACACCGAGCGGGTTCGTCTTGGTGGGAACGTCGTGCTCGCCGACCTCGAAGGCGCAGAAGTCGTCGGCCCGGGGCATCGCGTAGTCCATGAAGGAGCCCGAGACGAGCTGGCCGCTCTCGCGGTCGTAGACGATCCGCTCCATCAGCGCCTGGCCCGCGCCCTGCGCGATGCCGCCATGGACCTGGCCGCCGAGCAGGAGCGGATTCATCACGCGGCCCACATCGTCGACGACGGTGTAGCGGCAGAGCCGCGTGACGCCGGTCTCGGGATCGATCTCGACCTCGCAGACGTGGCAGCCGTTCGGGAACGTCGCGTCGCCGGGCGTCACCACGGCGCCGCCCTGGAGCCCGATCTCCATCCCCTTGGGCAGCTTCGGCAGCATGAACGACGCCTTCGCGACCTCCGTGAGATCTATGGCGCGGTCGGTGCCCGCGACGGTGAAGCGGCCGTCCGCGAACTCGATGTCGATCGCTGCGGCCTCGAGGAGATGCGCGGCGATCTCCTTGCCGCGCCGGATCACCTTCTGCGCTGCCGCGACGAAGGCGGTGCCGCCGACCATCATCGTGCGCGAGCCGAAGGTGCCGCGGCCGTGGAAGATGGAATCGGTGTCGCCATAGGCGACGCGCACCTTGTCGAAGGGGAGGCCGAGAAACTCCTCCGCCATCTGCCGGAAGACGGTCTCGTGCCCCTGGCCGTGATTGTGGCTTCCCATGAGGATGGTGGCGGTGCCGCTGGGGTCGAAGCGGATCTCCGCCCCTTCCTCCATCGGCCGCCCCTGGGGCCCGCCGGCGATCTCGATCACGGAGGCGACGCCGATGCCGCGGAGCTTGCCATTTCGGCGAGCCTCCGCGCGCCTCGCCTCGAAGCCCTTCCAGTCCGCGAACTCCAGGCACTTCTGCAGCACCGCCGCGAAGTCGCCGCTGTCGTAGGTGTAGACGAGCGCGGTCTTGTAGGGCATGGCCGAGGGCGGGATCATGTTGCGCCGGCGCAGCTCCGCGCGGTCGATCTTCATCTCGCGCGCGGCCACGTCGACGATGCGCTCGATGCAGTAGGAGGCTTCGGGCCGTCCGGCGCCGCGGTAGGGCGAGGTCGAGAGCGTGTTGCTGAAGACGCCGGTCACGGTCACGTCGAAGGCGCCGATGGTGTAGGTGCCCGCGAGCCCGCCGAGGTTGTTGGTGGGGACGTGGAGTCCGTTGAGCGCGATGTAGGCGCCGATGTTCGCGGTGGTGGCGACGCGGAGCGCCAGGAACTTGCCCTCGGCATCGAGGGCGAGCTCGACCGTCGAGACGTTGTCGCGCGCCTGGTGATCGGAGATGAGCCCCTCGCTGCGCTCGGCGATCCATTTGACGGGCCGGCCGACGACGCGCGCGGCCCAGAGCACGAGGACGTATTCGGGATAGAGGCTCCCCTTCATCCCGAAGGCGCCGCCGACATCCGGCGAGATCAGGCGGAAGCGGCTGGCCGGCAGCTTGAAGACGGTCGCGATCTCCTGCCGGATGCCATGCGGCGCCTGCAGCCCCGCATGGAGCGTGTAGCGCTGCTCGCGCGGGTCCCAGGCGCCGATCGCGGTCCGACCCTCCATGGAATTGGTGGTGACGCGCGTGATGCGGAAGGTCTCGCGCGCGACGTGGTGCGCCCGCGCGAAGGCCGCATCGCTCGCGGCTTTGTCGCCGACCCGGAAGACGAAGCAAACGTTGTCGGGAACCTCCTCCCAGACCGCGGGAGTGCCGGGCCTCGCGGCCTCCGCCGTCTCCGTGACGGAGGGCAAGATCTCGTAGTCGACCTCGATCAGCTCGGCCGCATCCTTCGCTTGGTTGAGCGTCTCCGCGATCACCGCGGCGACGGGCTCGCCCACGTGATGGACGCGATCGACCGCGAGCGGCAGATAGGGCGGCACGAAATTGGGCTTGCCGTCGGCGCGCTGGCGCTGCACGCGCGACGGGAAGCCGGCGAAATCCTCCGCCGCCATCTCTGCCGCCGTGAGAACCGCGAGCACGCCCGGCGCGCTCCGCGCCGCAGCCGCGTCGATCCCACGAATGCGTGCGGCAGCGTGCGGCGAGCGCAGCACATAAAGCCGCGCCTCGCGCGGCAGCGCGATGTCGTCGGTGTAGCGCCCGAGTCCGCGCAGCAGCAGCAAATCCTCCGTCCGCGGCACCGGCTTGCCGATCCCCATCTCACGCATGCGACGAAATCCTCTCTATTGAAGCGCGGGGATCGTGCACCGCCGCGCGGACCCGTGTCCAGACGCCAAGGTCTCGTTGACAATCCGCGGAGGCAACGGAGATAGTGCGCCGCGATCAACGGGGCCGTTCAACGAGGCGCCCGGCGGGGAGGATGGGGATGCGCATATTTCGCTCGATGGCGGCGGTGCTGGTGCTCGGCTTGGCGCTCGCGGGCACCGCTCGCGCGGAGCCGCTAAAGATCAAGGTCGGCTGGGCCGTCGTCCCGGGGCAGCTCACCTCGCTGCTGTTTCAGAAGAAAGACATCCTCAAGCGCTACGGCACCTCTTACACGGTGGAGCTCATGAAGTTCCGCGGCAGCGCGCCGCAGATCACGGCGCTCGCGGCGGGCGAGCTCGATTTCGCGGCTCTCGCCTTCTCCTCCGTCGGGCTCGCGATCCAGAACGCGCACATGGAGGACATCCGCGTCGTCGCCGATCTCTATCAGGACGGCATCGAGGGCTATCGCACCAGCGAGTACCTCGTCCTCGCGGACGGGCCGATCAAG
>DATKNV010000160.1:0-2775 GCA_035541215.1 Allostellaceae bacterium
GGGAGAGGGTTGGGGCCCGCGCGGAGCGCGGGAGGGTGAGGGTTTAAGACAGGAACCTCGCCCGCCTCCTTTTTCCGCTTCGCCCCCGCGAGTGCATGGGCTAAACCTCGCCCCGCGCGGCCGCGATGGGGGAGGCGTTCATGGAACAGAGGTGGGGGCTGCCGGTCGTCGCATGGCCCGCGCGCCTCAGGCCCAATTTCTGGGACCTGATCGCGCTTCCCCTGGTCATCGGCCTCATCGCGCTCATCGCCTGGGCGAGCAGGGAGATGAGCGTCCCCTTCAAGCCCGGCGAGGAAATCCGGATCTCGCTCGATCCCTGGATGCTGCCGGAATACGGGCTGCGCACCGTGATGCGCATGGGGATCGCGCTCGTGGTCTCGCTGATATTCAGCCTCGCCTATGCGGCCGTCGCGGCGAAGAGCCGGCGCGCGGAGAAGCTGCTGGTCCCGATCCTGGATATCCTGCAATCGGTGCCGATCCTGGGCTTTCTCTCGATCACGGTCACGGGCTTCATCGCGCTCTTCCCCGGGAGCCTGCTCGGCTACGAATGCGCGTCGATCTTCGCGATCTTCACCTCGCAAGCCTGGAACATGACGTTCAGCCTCTATCAGTCGTTCCGGGGCGTCCCTCAGGACCTCCGCGAGGCCGCGCGCATGTACCACCTCTCGCCCTGGTCGAGCTTCTGGCGCCTCGAAGTGCCCTTCGCGATACCGCAGCTCGTCTGGAACATGATGATGTCGATGTCCGGCGGCTGGTTCTTCGTGGTCGCCTCCGAGGCGATCACGGTCGCCAATCAAAACACGACGCTGCCGGGTATCGGCTCCTACATCGCGCTCGCGAGCGCCAATGGCGATCTCGCGGCCGTCGGCTATGCGATCCTGGCGATGCTTGCGTTCATCCTGATCTACGACCAGCTCTTGTTCCGGCCGCTCTTGGCGTGGTCGCAGCGCTTCAAGGTCGAGGCGATCACGGAGGGCGAAGGCGAGCGCGCCTGGTTCCTGACGATGATGCAGCGCGCGGGCTTCTTCAACTTCATCGCGTTCGTCGGCGACAAGCTCGCCGATCTCCTGAGCCGCATCAGCGTTTCCAAGACGTTTCAGGAGAAGGCGCCGCGCGGACCGAGCCGCTGGACGCCCTGGGTCGACGCGGCCTGGCTGGCATTCCTCGTGCTGCTCGCGCTCTATGCGCTTTGGGAGGTCGCCGCCTTCATCCGGGGCGAGATCGTGCTCGCGGAGGCCGGCCGCGTCTTCCTCTTTACCGTCGCGACCTTCCTGCGCGTCTCGATCCTGATGGCGCTCGCCTCGGCGGTCTGGGTTCCGATCGGCGTCTGGATCGGTCTCCGTCCGGCGATCGCGCATCGGGCACAGCCGATCGTGCAATTCGCCGCGGCCTTCCCGGCCAACCTGTTCTTCCCGCCCGTCGTCTATCTCATTAAAACTTACTCGCTCAATCCGGAGGTTTGGCTCAGCGTGCTCATGATCCTGGGCGCGCAGTGGTACATCCTCTTCAACGTCATCGCGGGCACGCTGGCGCTGCCGACCGACTATCAATACGCCGCGAGCAATTTCGGCGTCCGCCGCTGGCTCTGGTGGCGCCGCCTGATCCTGCCGGCGATCTTCCCCGCCTACGTCACCGGCGCCATCACGGCCTCGGGCGGCGCGTGGAACGCAAGTATCGTCTCGGAGGTGGCGCAATTCGGGCCCGACAAGTTCCAAGCCACGGGCATCGGCGCCTACATCGCGAAATACACCGCCGACGGCGACTTTCCGCGTATCGTGCTCGGCGTCACCATGCTGAGCCTCTTCGTGCTCGCCTTCAACCGGCTGTTCTGGCGGCGGCTCTACGCGGTCGCCGAAGAGCGGCTCCGCCTGGATTGAGAGAACCGTCATGACCGATCAGCCCCTGCTCGACGCAAAAGACGTGAGCAAGACCTACCGGACCGGCGACACCGCAGGGCGGCTCGTCCTCGATCACGTCGATTTCGCGCTCAAGGAAGGCGAGATCGCGGCGATCCTCGGCAAGTCCGGCTGCGGCAAGTCGACCTTCCTGCGCATCCTCGCGGGGCTGACGCCGCCCACGGGCGGCGGCGTGACATATCGCGGCACGCCCGTCAGCGGCCCCGCGCAGGGGATCGCGATGGTCTTCCAGACCTTCGCGCTCTTCCCCTGGCTCACCGTCCTCGGCAACGTCGAGCTCGGGCTCGAGGCGCAGGGGGTCGACCGCGAGGAGCGGCGCAAGCGCGCGCTCGCGGCCATCGACTTGATCGGCCTCGACGGCTACGAATCCGCATACCCGAAGGAGCTCTCCGGCGGCATGCGCCAGCGCGTGGGCTTCGCCCGCGCGCTCGTGGTCAATCCCGACGTGCTGCTGCTCGACGAGCCCTTCTCGGCGCTCGACGTGCTGACGGCCGAGACGCTCCGCGGCGACCTCGCGGATCTCTGGACCGCGCGGCGCGTACCCACGAAGGGCATCGTCTTCGTCTCGCACAACATCGACGAGGCCGTGGAGATGTCCGATCGCGTCATCGTCTTCGACAGCGATCCCGGCCGCATCCGGGCGGAGATCGCCGTGCCCTTGCCGCGGCCGCGGGATCCCAGCAGCCCCGCCTTCCGCCAGATCGTCGACGAGGCCTATATCCAGATCACCACCCATCCGAGCCGCCAAGCGGGCAAGGGCGGCGCGGCGGCGGTGCCGCAGATCGGCATCGCCTACCGGCTCCCGCCGGCCTCGATTCAGCAGCTCATGGCGCTCCTCGATACGCTCTCGAGCGCGCCC
>DATKNV010000161.1:0-9831 GCA_035541215.1 Allostellaceae bacterium
GCGGCTCGGCAAGTGGCTCCTGCGGCGCTGGGTCGCCGAGCACGTGCCGGTGACGCAGGCCTTCCAGCGCAAGCAGGGCTTCACCGTGCCCGTGGGCGAATGGATCGCTCGCCGCGGCGAGCAGCTGGGTCCGTTGGTCGCTGCCGCTCCCGGCGTCGCGGAGATTTGCGTGCCCGATGTCGTGCGGCAGCTCTTCCGGGACGCCCGCCGCCGCCGCGTCGGCTTCGCCGCTTGGACGCTCCTATTTTACGCACTATGGCACCGCCACCACGTGCTGCGTCGTCCGCCCGCGGGCGATGTGTTCGCGGCGCTGGGGGAGCGGGGGTGAGGGCAGGTTGAGTCAAAAATGGCTTCGCAAAATGCTTCCATCGCGATTGACGACACTGTCGGAACGCACCTCGCTGGCCGCAAGCTTGGTTAGCACTCCGATTTGAATGCGCCATTCACTTGCGGATTTGCACGGGGCCAAAAGCCGCGATTCTTGGATTGCGAACTTTGGACTGCCCTATTCACAATTCATTGAGGCGGTGGTATGGGCCGCTTCGCGCTCGGATCGAATGAAGAACTTACGCTAACGATGCGCTAACGGATTGCGAAGAGCATCTCCGCGCGTAAATTGGCTGCTAGCATCAACCCCTTTCTTGAGGCATGATCAACTTATGAACGTATTTGTTGTGGTAGGCCACCAGGGTCTGAACGAGCTCGGTGCCGCGATAAGAGAGCATTACACGGGCCAACACTACGTGTTGACGCCAGCAACCTGGTTCGTCGCCGACAACATCACGAGTGGTGAAGTGTCAGCTAAACTTGGACTGGAAAACGGGAAAATTGGGGCGCAGGGCGTTGTGGTTACGGTGACCACCTATGCTGGATTTGCGCCTAGAGATTTGTGGGAATGGATAAAGTCTAAGGTGGAGGCCAAGTAGAGTGGCTGGTCAACCCCCACGTTCTGGCAGCTCATCCGAGGTCGCGTCGGGTCCGCAGGACCTCTATCCGACGTCCGACATACGCTTGGTAATGATTGAATTGGGTAAGCTCGGAAACAAGGTTGATCGACTGATCGATGATGCAGGAGTGCAGGCGCAACGGATGGAGCGCATCGAACATACGAGCGCTGACATCAAGGAAGCTCTCGCGAGGCTATTGCCGCGGCTTGAAGACATCAGTGGTTTTATTAAGCATCGGGCGCCGGAGCTTGCATCGAAGGCTGATTTGCAGCTGCTTGGATCTGATCTCACTGAGCAGATTTCCAAACGTCCCACCCGTCGCCAAGCAATATTTGATATCGCATGGATTGTGGGTGTGATTATAGCCGCAGTAACGTTCGGCAGCCGGATAGCGCACTGAGGCCAAAGGACGGCGAAATTCATAGCTGTGCATCTTCTAAACTTTCTGGGGCACTGCTGTTCAGCAATTGACGCTGGTGCCGCACTCCCTTGTGGCGCCTGCGCATGAGAGGCGCACTTCAACCGCCGACTTTTGCAAGCACATCCGCCTTCAAGAACCGCTCGATGAAGAGCATGAAGCCCACCGACGGCACCAGAAGAATAAGCGCGGTGATGGCGGCGATCTGGTAGTTGCCGGCGACGCTCGCGGTGAACATTAGGAGCGGCAAGGTGGTCACGTCGGGGACGCCTACGAAATACGTGCCCGTGAACTCGTCGAGGGATTCGAGGAAGACGAAGATCACGCTCGCCATGATGCCGGGGGCGGCGAGGGGGAGTGTCACGGTGAGGAAGCTCCGGAGGGCGGAGGCGCCGACGTTGCGCGCGGCGAGCTCTAGCTCGCGGTCGACGGCGGCGAAGGCGGCGGCGGCGATCCAGACCGCGAAGACGAGACCGTGCACGGTGTGCACGAGCACCACGCCCGCGATCGTGCCGTTGAGACCGACGCCGTAGAAGATCCGCGCGACGTTGAAATAGACCGCGATGCTCGGAATCGCCTGCGGCAGGAGGAACGCAAGGAGGATGCCGCCGCGCCAGGGGAGCCGCCCGCGCGCGATCGCATAGCCCGCGGGCACCGCGAGGACGAGACAGGCCGCGACCGTGAAGAGCGCGATGAGCACGCTCGTCGAAAGCGACTCCCAGGCGTCGCTCCGGGGCTTGAAGACCTCGTACCAGTATTTGAATCCCCACACGACCGGGAGCTTGTAGGGAAAATACCACTGCACCGCGAAGGCCCAGAGCGCGAGATTGGTGATGGGGCCGAAGACGACGAAGGCGACGGCGCCGAGGCCCGAGCCGCGCAGGATCGTCGCGAGCGCCGACCTCATGCCATGCCTCGCTTGGCGGCGTTGCTGCGCAGATAGGCCCAGGCCGCGATCGCGGTCATGGCGTAGGAGATGAGGCCCAAGGCGTTCGCGACGCCGTAGTCGCTGTAGGAGTTGATGCGGAAGGCCATGTCGACGGTGATCATCGTGGGGGCGCCGCCGCTGATCATGATCGGCACCGAGAGCACCGAGAGCATCGTGACGAAGGAGAGCGTCAAGCCCACGATCATCGCGGAGCTCACCTGCGGCAGCACGATCTCCAGGAGGATGCGGATGCGGCTCGCGCCCAAGTTGCGCGCGGCCTCGATGGTGGAGCGGTCGAGCGAGGCCATCGCGCCCGCGACGATCAAGGCCACGAAAGGCGTCTGCTTCCAGACGAAGGTCACGATGATGCCGCGCCAATCGAGGAAGCCCACGGCGTTCTGGACGTCGATGAGGCCGAGCGTGTCGAAGGCGTTGTTCATGAGGCCGTTCTTCGCGAGGAAGGTGCGCATGCACTGCGCGGCCACGATGAACGGAATGAAGAGCGGCCAGCGGTAGAGCCAGCGCAGCGCCGCGATCGCGCGCCTGCTCTCGCCGAGCACGAGATATCCCCCGATCCCCGCAGAGAGCGCGCCGATGAAGGCCGTGGAGACCGCCACGATCAGCAGCGTGAAGATCACGTCCTCGCGGTAGAGCTCCCAGGCCTTTGCAAAATTATCGAGCGTCGTGGCGCCGGCCTTGTCCGTGACGGAGGAGACCGCGGACATCGCGAGCGGGTAGACGAAGAGCGCGAGCACCACCGCCAGCGCCGGCAGCACCAGAAGAAACATCGCGAGCCGCGACTCCCGCATGCCGCCCCGCGCCTCAAAGAGCGCCCGCGCCCCGGTAAACCGGGGCGCGGCGCGCCGGCCTCACTGCACCTTCTTCTCGTAGCCCTCGAGGATGTCGTTGAAATAGGGCGTGATCGGGAAGGTCTTGCCCTTGGTCTGGAGATCCTGGGGGGTCACGTCGACGAAGAGCTTGTTCCAGGTGGCGTCGTCGAGCTGCGACTTGACCTCGGTCGCGTCGATGCCGGGATACCAGTTGAAGCGCTTGACGATACCGTCGGCCTGGACCTTGGGGCTGGTCGCGAGCTCGATGAACTGCTCCGCGAGCTTCTTGTTCGCGGCCTTCGCCGGCACCGTGTAGTACATGGGCTGGCCGGGCATGCCAGGGCCGATGAGCTTCAGCTTCACGCTCGGCGGCAATTTGCCGTCGGCCTGCCAGGTGTAGAACATGTCGACCCAGACCGGGCCCATCTCGATCTCGCCGCGTCCCAGCATGTCGAGCGTGCCGGCGTTCCCCGGCGTCAGCACGACTTTCTCGTTGAAGGCCTTGAGGCTCGACCACGCGGCGTCCCAGGTGCCCTTGAGATTGGGATCGTAGGGCCCCTTCATGAGCTTCTCGGCGTCGGGCGTATAGGCGTAGATCCAGCCCACGACGAAGCTCACGCCGGACATGCCGCCCTTGATGCCGTTGTAGCCGAACTTCTTGGGATTGGCGTCGACCCATTTGACGAGATCGGCGTAAGTGCCGGGCGGGTCCTTCACCAGCTGCGAGTTGTAGGCGATCGCGGTCTGGCTGTTGAACATCGGGATCACGTAGCCCGCGACGTTGGCGCCGAGCGAATTCGAGGCCGCCGGCGAGTGCACGAGCTTGCCGGTGGCGACGTCGTTCACGTAAGCCGCGAGCAGCCCCTCCGACACCATCTGTCCCGCGGCCTTCTGGTGGATGACCGCGACGTCGATGTCCCACTCGGCGTTGCCCTTCTCGGCGACGAGCTTCTCGTAGATCTTCTGCGAGCCCGCGTCGCCGGGGCCGGTGCCGACGGACTTCACGGTCACGTCGGGATGGTCCTTCTCGAAGATCGGAGCGAGGTAGTCCTTGACGTAGTCGACCATGTTCTGGTCGCCTGCGGTGACGACGTTGAGCGTGACTTTGCGCTGCGCGTGACCGGGCGAGGCCGCGAGCACGGCCGAGAGCGCGATCGCGGCGGAAAGCAGAAGGGATCGTCGCATGACTTGCCTCCGTTTTCTTCAGTTGAGCTTCGTCGGCGTGCCCGCGGCCGGGTAGAGATGGAGCCGCGAGAGCGGTAGGACGACGGCGATCGGCGCCCCGACGGAATAGCGCCGATCGTCGTCCACCATGAATTGATCCGAGCCCACCGTGACGGCGTAGCGGAAATGGCCGCCGGGATATGAGGCCTGCGCGATCTCCCCGCGCAGCACGAGGCTGTCGCGCGCGCCCGCGTCCGCGGGCTCGAGCCGCGCGTCCTCGCCGCGGAAATAGGCGATGATCTCGCCGGCGCCGTCGATGCGCTCGAGCGTCGACCCGTCGAGGGCCGAGGCCGCGATCGAGGCGGCGCCGGTGTGCGCCCCTTCCGCGATCTCGATCCCGCTCCCGGCGCGGTGCGCCGGGAGGCGGATCGCGTTCGAGGCGCCCATGAAGCTCGCGACGAAGGGAGAATTCGGGCGGTTGTAGACCTCCTCGGGCGTGCCAATCTGCACCATGCGGCCGGCGTCGAGGATGGCGATCTTGTCCGCCATCACCATCGCCTCCTCGCGGTCGTGCGTCACGTGCACCGTGGTGATGCCGAGGCTCTGCTGCAGAGTCTTGATCTCGTGCCGCACTTCCTCGCGCACGCGGGCGTCGAGGTTCGAGAGCGGCTCGTCCAGCAGGAGGATGTTCGGGCTGATCGCGAGCGCGCGTCCGAGCGCCACGCGCTGGCGCTGGCCTCCGGAAATCTCGGTAACGCGCCGCTCGCCCAGCCCCTCGAGGCGCAGCAACTTCAGCATCTCCCCAACTCTTGCGGCGATTTCCGCGCGACCGGCGCCCCTGAGCTTCAAGCCGTAGCCGATGTTCTGCGCCACCGTCATGTGCGGCCAGAGCGCGTAGGATTGAAACACCATCGCCATGTTACGCTTGTCGGGTGGCAGTTTTGTGATATCGCGGCCGCCGGCCCAGATGCTGCCGCCCGCAACGGGGACGAACCCGCAGATCGCGCGCAAGAGCGTGGTCTTGCCGCAGCCGGAGGAGCCCAGGAGCGCCACGAACTCGCCGCCGCGGACGGTCAGCGAGACCCGGTCCAAGACCTTGAGCTGCCCGTAAAATACTTCGGCGGCGCGCACCTCGAGCGCCGCTGTCGCGTCAGCCATGGCCCACGTCCTCCCCGGTTCTAGGGTCGCCGAAACTCAGAGAAGTCTCAAGCCCCGGAGTTCGCGCTCGAGGGCAGGCGGTGACGTGAAATGGATGGGATGGATCCCGAAGGCGCGCGCGGCCTCGGCGTTCCCCGCGACGTCGTCGATGAACACCGCGCGCGCGGGAGCGATGGCGAAGCGTTTCAGAAGGTGCCGGTAGATCGCGGGCTCGGGCTTCACGTGCCCGATCTCGCCGGAGATCACGATGCCGCGGAAGCGCTCGAGGAAGGCGAAGCGTTGCTGCGCGAAGGGGAAGGTCTCGCGCGACCAGTTGGAGAGCGCGTAGAGCTCGACGCCGCGGCGATGCAATTCCTCGAGGATCGCGACGGAGCCCGCGATCTCTCCCGCCATCATCTCGCCGAAGCGCGCGCCGAAGGCGTCGATGAGCGCGGCCTTCTCGGGATGGCGCGCCTTCAGGACCGCCGCGCCCTCGGCGAAGCTGCGGCCCGCGTCCTGCTTGACGTTCCAGGCCTGCGTGCAGATCGTGGTGAGGAATTCCTCCATCGCGGCCTCATCGCCCGCGAAGAGCTTTCGATAGAGATGGCGCGGGTTCCAGTCGATGAGGACGCCGCCGAGATCGAAGACGACGGTGGTGCGGACTTCATTCATCTCGACCAATCTCCGCCATTCCCCCTCTCCCCGACGGGGAGAGGGATGGGGTGCGGGGGCGACGGCTCGGTATTAGATCGATCTTTCTCCGGCCTCGCGGCCGAACCGCCCCCTCACCTAACCTCTCCCCGGGGGGAGAGGGATACTTTGCGCTCACACACCCTCCAGCGTCCACGCAACTTCCTCGCCTGCGAGGAAGGGCTTCACAGCGCCGACCCGCTCCGGCACCCGCCAAGGCTTGCGCACCAGCGCTGTCTTCTCCTCGTTTACGGGGAGCTCATAGAAGCGCGGGCCGTTGAGGGAGGCGAAGGCCTCGAAGCGGGCGAGCGCGTTCTCCTCGGCGAAGACCTGCGCGTAGATCTCGAGGGCGGCGGGGGCGCTGAAGATGCCGGCGCAGCCGCAATCGGCTTCCTTGTCCTTGATCGCGTGCGGCGCCGTGTCGGTGCCGAGGAAGAACTTGGGATTGCCCGAGATCGCCGCGCGCCGAAGCGCGAGGCGGTGCGTCTCGCGCTTCGCCACGGGGAGGCAATACATGTGCGGCCGGAGCCCGCCCGCGAAGATCGCATTCCTGTTGATGACGAGATGATGCGCGGTGACGGTGGCGGCGAGGCTCGGCCCGGCCTTCGCCACGAAATCCGCGGCCTCGGCGGTGGTGATGTGCTCGAGCACGATCTTGAGGCCGGGAAAGCGGGCAATCAACGGTGCCAGGACGCGCTCCAGGAACGCGGCTTCGCGGTCGAAGATGTCGACCGCGGGATCCGTCACCTCGCCGTGGACGAGGAGCGGCATGCCGATCCTCTCCATGCGCTCGAGCACGCGATACGTCTTTGCGATGTCGGTGATTCCGAATGCGGAATTGGTGGTGGCCCGCGCGGGATAAAGCTTCACTGCCGCAAAGACCTTCTCGCGATAGCCGCGCTCGATCTCGACGGGGTCGCTATCATCGGTGAGGTAGCAGGTCATCAGCGGCTCGAAGCGTGCGCCCTTCGGCAGCGCCGCCATGATGCGCCCGCGATAGCTCTCGGCGGCCGCAACGGTCGTCACGGGCGGCACGAGGTTCGGCATCACGATCGCGCGCGCGAAGCTCCGCGCGGTCCAGGGCAGCACCGCCGCGAGCATCGCGCCGTCGCGGAGATGCACGTGCCAGTCGTCGGGCCGGCGCAGGGTGATGGGCTGCTCGCTCACGCCGGAAATGTCGCCAGAAAGCGCGGGGCTGGCAAGCGGGACCTGCGTGACTTATATAAAAGCCCATGCCCCACCGGAGGACATGAGCATGACCGCCTGCATCGTCGGCTGGTCCCACAGCCGCTTCGGCAAGCACGAAGGCAAGGACATCGAGGCCATGATCGTGGAGGTCGCGGCCGACGCGATCCGCGATGCGGGTCTCGCGCCCGCGGAGATCGACGAGATCTTCATCGGCACCATGAACGCGGGCTTCGTGCGCCAGGAGTTTCCGTCCTCGCTGGTGCTCCAGGTGGATCCCGCGCTCCGCTTCAAGCCCGCAACGCGTGTCGAGAACGCCTGCGCCACCGGCTCCGCCGCGATCCACCAAGGCCTCAGCGCGATCGCGGCGAAGCGCGCGCGGAAGGTGCTGGTGGTCGGCGTCGAGAAGATGAGCGAGGTCACCGGTCCCGCCGTCGGCGACATCCTGATCCGCGCCTCCTATCTCAAGGAGGAGGGCAACATCGAGGGCGGCTTCGCCGGCGTCTTCGGCCGGATCGCGCAGATGTATTTCCAGCGCTACGGCGACAAGTCCGACGCGCTCGCGCGCATCGCCGCCAAGAACCACAGGAACGGCGCCGCCAATCCGCTGGCGCAGATGCAGAAGGATCTGGGCTACGAGTTCTGCCGCACCGTCTCCGAGAAGAACCCGCTGGTGGCGGGGCCGCTCCGGCGCACGGATTGCTCGCTCGTTTCCGACGGCGCCGCGGCGCTGGTGCTCGCGGACGTCGAGACGGCGCTGGCGCTCGACAAGGCCGTGGTCTTCCGCGCAGCCGAGCACGTCAACGATTTCCTGCCGCTCTCGAAGCGCGACATCGTCGCCTTCGAGGGGCCGGCGCTCGCCTGGAAGCGCGCGCTCGGTGCCGCCAAGGTCGGGCTCGGCGATCTCGACTTCGCGGAAGTGCACGACTGCTTCACCGTGGCGGAACTCCTGATCTACGAGGCGATGGGTCTCGCGAAGCCCGGCGAGGGCGCGCGCGCGATCGAGGAGGGCCTGACCGAGAAGACCGGCAAGCTCCCGATCAACCCCTCGGGCGGCCTCAAGGCGAAGGGCCATCCGATCGGCGCGACTGGCGTCTCCATGCACGTGCTCGCCTCGATGCAGCTCACGGGCACCGCCGGCGGCATGCAGCTCAAGGACGCGGAGCTCGCGGGCGTCTTCAACATGGGCGGCGCCGCGGTCGCGAACTACGTGAGCGTGCTGGAGCGGTTGCGGTGAGTGACTTCAAGGCGCTGGTCCTGCACGAGGCCGAGGGCAAGGTCCGCGCGGGGATCGAGCGTCTCTCCGAGAGCGCCTTGCCCGAGGGCGAGGTCACCGTCGACGTCGAGTACTCGACGCTCAATTACAAGGATGGGCTCATTCTGAAGGGGCTCGGCCGTCTCGTGCGCAAATACCCGCACGTGCCCGGCATCGATTTCGCCGGACGCGTCGCGGCCTCGAGCTCGCCGGAGTGGAAAACCGGCGACGCCGTCATCCTCACGGGCTGGCGGGTCGGAGAAGTGCAGTGGGGCGGCTTCGCGGAAAAGGCGCGGGTCAAGGCAAGCCAGCTCGTGCGCCTCCCGGAGGGCCTCACCACCAAGCGTGCGATGGCCGTCGGCACCGCGGGCTTCACGGCGATGCTCGCGGTGATGGCGCTCGAGGAGCATGGGCTCGCGCCCGGAGCGGGCGAGGTGCTCGTCACCGGCGCCGCGGGCGGTGTCGGCAGCGTGGCGACCGCGATCCTCGCGAAGCTCGGCCATCGCGTCGCGGCCTCGACGGGCCGCGCGGAGACGCACGCCTATCTGAGAGAGCTCGGCGCGCAGGAGATCCTGGACCGCGCGATACTCGCGAAGCCGCCCGCGCGGCCGCTCGACGCCGAGCGCTGGGCGGGTGCGATCGACGCCGTCGGCAGCACCACGCTCGCGACCGTCCTGACGCAGCTCAAATACGGCGCGAGCGCCGCCGCTTGCGGCCTTGCCGGCGGCAACGACCTCCCCGCGAGCGTGATCCCGTTCCTGCTGCGCGGCGTCAATCTCCTGGGCATCGACAGCGTGATGTGTCCGCGCCCGCGGCGCGAGGCCGCCTGGGCCCGCATCGCCCGCGACCTCCCGATGGCGAAGCTCGATGCCATGACGGAGACCGTGCCGCTCGCGCGACTGCCCGAGCTCGCGGACGCGATCCTCAAGGGCGCGATCCGCGGCCGGGTCGTCGTGGACGTGCGGGCGTAAAAAAAGAGAAAGCTCTTTCGCGCAGAGGGCGCGGAGGGTGCGCAGAGGACGCAGTGGGAGTTGTTTCGCGGCGAAGCCGCAAACACGCTTCCGGATGTCTGGCTGCGTCTGAAACGGATTGATTGCGGCTTCGCCGCGAGAAAGAACTCCGCGTCCTCTGCGCACCCTCCGCGCCCTTGTGTGGACGGCCCCCGCCTGGCAAGAGATTTATTGCGTGAGAAGCAGGGTCGGGCTTGCGGTCTTGTGTCCGGCCTTTGGTGCGGCCTATTGGGACCGCTGGCCCTGATGGAATCCGCCGGCGCGCTC
>DATKNV010000162.1:0-21355 GCA_035541215.1 Allostellaceae bacterium
ATCGCCGCAAGGCGATGCTCGAGGACATCGCGGTGCTGACGGGCGGCCAGCTCATCTCCGAGGATTTGGGGATCAAGCTCGAGAACGTCACGCTCGACATGCTCGGCAAGGCGCGCCGCGTCCGGATCGACAAGGAGAACAGCACGATCATCGACGGCGCGGGCAAGAAAAAGGACATCGAGGGCCGGATCGGCCAGATCAAGGCGCAGATCGAGGAGACCACCTCCGACTACGACCGCGAGAAGCTGCAGGAGCGGCTGGCGAAGCTCGCGGGCGGCGTCGCGGTGATCCGGGTCGGTGGTGCGACCGAGGTCGAGGTGAAGGAGCGCAAGGATCGCGTTGACGACGCGATGCACGCGACCCGTGCCGCGGTCGAGGAAGGCGTCGTCGCCGGCGGCGGCTCGGCGCTCCTCTACGCGACCCGTGCGCTCGCGAGGCTCCGCACCGAGAACGACGATCAGAAGGTCGGCGTCGACATCGTGCGGCGCGCGATTCAGATGCCGGCGCGGCAGATCGCCGAGAACGCCGGCACCGACGGCTCGATCGTGATCGGCAAGCTCCTCGAGAGCAGCGACACCAACCACGGCTTCGACGCGCAGAGCGGCGAGTACGTGAACATGGTGAAGGCCGGCATCATCGACCCCACCAAGGTCGTGCGCATCGCGCTCCAGGACGCGGCCTCGGTCGCGGGCCTTCTCATCACCACCGAGGCGATGGTGGCGGAAAAGCCCGAGAAGAAGTCGGCTCCGATGCCCGGCGGCCACGATCACGGCGGCATGGGCGGGATGGACTTCTAATAACAACAACGACGCTTACGCAGGAAACTGGGGCCGCCCGCAAGGGCGGCCCTTTTTCTTCCGGCTTACTCTAGAGTTCTTCGACGAGGCCCGAGGAAACGCCGGTCGTCTTGGCGCGGCGGAGATCGGCGCCCGCGCGCGCCAGGAGAGACTCCCGCAAACGGAAATAGGCACGCCGCACCCTCGCGAGCTCCGAGGAAGCCTTTTGAAGGACGTCCCCGTCGGCGTTGCCGTTGGGATCGATGCGCCGCGCCGCCTCGAGGTAGGCGCAGGCGGCTTGAAGTCCTTCTGCAACCTCGTGCAAGAGCGACGCGGCGGCGCCCAAGTCGACTTCACGAGGATCGCGCGAGCTCATTTCGAGGCGCCCCGAATGAGACGATAGTGCTCGCGGAGCATACGAACTTCATCTGGCCCCACCGCGAAATAGGCCCCGATTTGCGCGTTGGTCATTCCGAGATCCAGCAGTGCCGTAAGGCCGACGCGGCTGATCGGCCATCGCCCATCGCGCTCAAGCAATTCCCGTGGCGACGCCGCGAGCATCCCCTCGGAAGAAAGATGCGAACTTGCGGCCATCGAGGCCTCCAAGGCCGAGGACCCGCGATCCCGTCGGCGGCAGGCGCCGAACTTGCGGCGGCCGTCGGATCGCGCTTTTGCCTAGCTTCGGACCAATTCAAGTGCCGGGTGCCTGATTTTCGGAAGCGAATATGACCGCACCGCCCAGTCGAGGGTCTGTTCGATTCCGGACATAAAGGATCGAATTCGGAGCCGGGCCGTCCACTCCCGATGAGCCTCCGGCGGTCCGTCTATCTGGACGTCGGCTCGCCCACGAAGTGCCTCAATTGCGCCCGCATTGCGCCGTAACACTCGCAAGCCGCCGCCTCCAGTCCCGGCCGGTCCGTGATCGTCACGTGGCCGCGCGTGTAGCGGATCAAACCGGCCCTCTGCAAGATGCTGGCTGCGAGCGAGACGCCCGGTCGCTGTGCGCCGAGCATCATCGCGAGAAATTCGTGGGTTAGCAGGAAGTCGTCGGATCGGGCACTATCGTGCGCGATCAGCAGCCAGCGGCAGCAGCGCTCCTCGAGCGAGTGCAGGCGGTTGCAGGCGGCGGTCTGAGCGAGCTGGCCAATGACGAAATGCGCGTATCTCTGCAACAGCTCGCGAAGGGCCTCGCTCCCCGCTATCGCCTCTCGCGCGACGGCACGGCCGATGCGATAGGCCGCTCCAGGAATTTGCACGACGGTCTCGAGGACCGCGGTGTCGACGCCGAAGAGAACGCCGACACCGGTCACGCCTTCTATGCCCACCACCCCGATCTCGACCGTTCGGCCGTCCTGCATGGTCATGACGAGCGAGACGAGGCCGCGATCCACGAAGTAAAGGTGCTCGACCGGCCCATCCGCGCGGTAGATGAGCGCGCCGCGCTCGAGGGCGACGGGCTCCAGATGGGGCCGTAGGCGCCTGAACAGTGCTTGCGGCATGGACCGCAAGAGGATGTTGGAGGTCTCAAACTCGGCGCGTGCTTGGTCCACGCACTCCTCCCTTGGGGCGCCCGATGCGCTCCTCCAGTGCAAGGGGACCCGCAATGGATTATGCCGCTCCCGACGGCTTTATCAACCGCCAGCCCGAGGAATACTTTGCGCTATCGAGCGGCTGGCTTGGCAGCGAGAAAGGCTTTCAACTACCATCGGATCGGGGCCGCGCATCGTGGGCAACGCAAAAAGCAGGGGGGCTCGTGAGCACAGGGTTTGAAGAGCGCTCCGACCGGCCAAAGCCGATGGAGCGGCCGGTCCCGACCGAGGCCGCGTCGAACGCCGCCTGGGGGAGCGACGCGATCGCCGCGGTGCTGCGGCAGCTGGACATTCGCTATGTCGCGCTCAACCCCGGCGCCAGCTACCGCGGGCTCCACGACAGCCTCGTCAACTTCCTCGGCAACGCGCGGCCGCAGATGCTGCTCTGCCTGCACGAGGAGAGCGCGGTCGCGATCGCGCACGGTTGGGCCAAGGTGACGGAGCGGCCGATGGCCGCGATCGTGCACAGCAACGTCGGGCTCATGCACGCGACCATGGCCATCTTCAATGCCTGGTGCGACCGCGCGCCCCTGCTCCTCCTGGGCGCCACGGGGCCCGTCGACGCGACGAAGCGGCGGCCCTGGATCGACTGGATCCACACCGCGCGCGACCAGGGCGCACTGATCCGCCACTACACCAAATGGGACGACCAGCCCGCTTCCGTGGGCGCAGCGCAGGAGGCGCTGCTGCGCGCGAACCTCATTGCGCAGACCGCGCCGCGCGGGCCGGTCTACGTCAATCTCGATGCGAGCCTGCAAGAGGAGAGCATCGCGGAGATGCCGCGGCCGCCGGAGATGGAGCGCTATCTTCCGGCAGAGCCCCCTCTCCCTGCGGGGAGCGTCATCGATGCCGCGGCGGAAATCCTGGTGCAGGCGAAGCGTCCGGTGATCATGGTCGGCCGCGTCTCGCGCGACACCGCGGCCTGGCAGCGGCGGATCGAGCTCGCGGAGGCGCTCGGCGCGCGCGTGGTGACGACGCTGCTCACCGCCGCGGGATTCCCGACCGATCATCCCCTGCACGCAGCGCCGCCGGGCATGTTCCTGCCGCCCGCGGGCATGGAGGTGGTCGCAAGCGCCGATGCGATCTTGAGCCTCGACTGGGTCGACCTCGCGGGCGCGCTGCGCAGCGCTTTCGGCGGGAAGCCCATCTCGGCGAAGGTCGTCCAGGTCTCCGTCGATCAATACATTCACAACGGCTGGAGCATGGATCACCAGGGCTTGCCGCCCGTCGATCTGCACCTGCTCGCCGAGCCCGACGCCGCGGTGCCGCCGCTGCTCGCGGCGGTGCGCTCGCTGAGGCCCACGCCGCCTCCAATGCCGTCGCGAGGATCGCGCCAGGGGCCGCCACCGCTCGCCACGCTCGAGAGCGCGGAGGCCATCGAGGTGCCGATGATCGCGACCGCGCTCGCGGCCGCGCTCGGCGAAGCCGATGCCGCGATCGTCCGCCTGCCGCTGAGTTGGGCCGGGCATCTCCGGGATTTCCGGCATCCGCTCGACTATCTCGGCTGCGACGGCGGCGGCGGCGTCGGCGCCGGGCCGGGAAATGCGGTGGGCGCGGCGCTGGCGCTACGCGGGAGCGGGCGCCTTCCAATTGCAATCATCGGCGACGGCGATTTCCTCATGGGGAACACCGCGCTCTGGACGGCCGCGCATTACGGGATTCCCGTCCTCATCGTCGTCGCCAACAACCGCTCCTTCTTCAACGACGAGCTGCACCAGGAGCGCGTGGCGAGGGTGCGGAGCCGGCCGGTCGCCAATCGCTGGATCGGCCAGGCGATCCGCGAGCCCGAGATCGACATTGCCGCGATGGCGCGCGCGCAAGGCTGCGTCGGCATCGGGCCCGTCGGCGATCCCACGCGCCTCGTCGCCGCGCTCGCCGAGGGCATCACCGCGGTGCGCAGCGGCAAGCCCTGCGTCGTCGATGTACTCGTTGCCATGGGCTACGATCCCGCCGCCGCAGCGGGCATGCAGCGGACGGTCAAATCCTAGGGATCGCAGGGAATGGCCGCGGTCGTCCTCAGCGTCGACGGAGTGTCGAAGACCTACGTTGCCGGCGACGGCGCGAGGATCGCCGCGCTCGAAGGCGTCTCGCTCGAGGTGCGCGAAGGCGAGTTCGTCTCGGTGATCGGCCCCAGCGGCTGCGGGAAGTCGACGCTCTTCCAGATCATCGGAGGCTTGCTCCCAGGCGACGGCGGCAGCGTCCGCGTCGACGGGCATCCCATCGACGGGTCGCACCGCGACATCGGCATGGTCTTCCAGGAGGAGTCGACCTTCCCTTGGCGGAGCGTGCTCGAGAACGTGGCATTTCCGCTGGAGCTCGCGGGGGTACCGAGAGCGCAGCGCGAGAAGGCCGCGCGCGGACTCATCCGCCTCGTCGGCCTCGAGGGCTTCGAGACGCGCTTTCCCGACGAGCTCTCCGGGGGCATGCGCCAGCGCACCGCGATCGCGCGCACGCTCGCCGCCGAGCCCCGCATCCTCCTCATGGACGAGCCCTTTGCCTCGCTCGACGAGCAGACCCGGATCCTGCTCGGCGACAAGATCCTGCAGATCTGGCGCCAGCTCAGGCAGACGACGCTGCTCATCACGCACGACATCACCGAGGCCGTCCAGCTCAGCGACCGCGTGGCGGTGATGACCTACCGGCCCGGGCGCATCAAGCGCGTGATCGAGATCGACCTGCCGCGCCCGCGGGATTCCGCGCTCATCGCAAGCCCGGAATTCGGCCGTTACGTCGGGATGCTCTGGCAGGATTTGCGCGAGGAGGCGAGCCGCGGCCTCGCGGAAGCGGACAGCGTGCATTGATAAAGGAAACGAATAACCCGGGAGGAGACGATGATACCTAAGCTTGGACGTGTGGGAGCACTCGCTGCCCTTCTGATTCCGCTGCTGGCGGCGGCACCCGCTTCGGCGCTCGACGTGATCAAGGTCGCGGATGCACAGAAGGGCTTCTGGGACACCGCCTTCGTCTTCCTCGGACAGGAGCGCGGCTTCTTCAAGGAGCAGGGCATCGAGCTCGACATCCAGTGGACGGAGGGCGGCGCCGATACCCAGCAGGCCGTGATCACCGGCAGCTTCGATGTCGGCCTCGCGACGGGATTGCTCGGCGTCGTCAGCGCCTACGCTAAGGGCGCGCCGATCGTGCTCTTGAGCTCGGAGATGACCGGCGCCTCCGACCTCCTCTGGTACGTGCGCGCGGACAGCCCGATCAAGAGCCTCGCGGACATCGAAGGCAAGACCATCGCCTACTCGCGGCCGGGCTCCTCGAGCAACCAGATCGCGGCGGCGCTCGTGAAGCTCTCCGGCAAGAGCGCGAAGCTCGTCTCGACCGGCGGCGCGCCCGCGACCTTGACGCAGGTGATGTCGGGCCAGATCGACGTGGGTTGGTCTGCGGTGCCGGGGCCGCTGGAGCTCGTCAACGAGGGCAAGCTCAGGGTGATCGCGGTCGGCAACGACGCCCCCGGCGCCGCCGGCCAGACCGTCCGGGTCAACATCACCAACGCGACGATGCTCAGCACCCGCCGCGACGTGCTCCGGCGGTTCCTGGTCGCCTATCAGAAGACCATCGACTGGGCCTATAGCAGCCCCGAGGTGCTGCAGGACTATGGCAAGTTCGCGGGCGTAAAGCCCGAGACGGTGGAGCTGCTGCGCTCCAAATACCTGCCGAAATCGGCAGTCGCGCTCAACCGCATGGAGGGCCTCGACGCGACCATGCGCGAGGCCGTCGAGGGCAAGCGCCTCGAGAAGCCGCTCACGCCGGAGCAGCAGGCGGGGCTGCTGAAGCCGATGCAGGAGCTGACGAAAGACCTGGTGAAATAGCCGTGAAGGGCTGGGCGCCGGCGCTCGCGGGCGCCGGCGCGGTTCTCTCGCTCGCGGCCCTGCTCCAGGCGGCAATTGCACTGGGCTGGGTCTCGCGCTTCGCGGTGGCGCCGCCCTCGGAGGTGATCGCCGCATTTCCTGCATTGATCGCGAGCGAGGGCCTGGCCGCAGCCTTTCTCTCGACCTTCGGATCGACCTTCGCCGCGGCAGCGATCGCCGCGGCCATCGGCATTCCCCTGGGCTATCTGCTCTACCGCTTCCGCCGCCTCGACCGCGCCTGGGAGAACTGGATCGGGGCGCTGTTCTCCGCGCCGATGGTGCTGCTCTATCCGGCCTTTCTCGTGGTCTTCGGGAGGACAGCATTGGTCGGGATCGCCATGGGCGCGGTCGTCGCCTCTATCCCCGTCATCCTCAAGACGCGCGAGGGCTTACTCGGGGTCGCGCCCGTGCTGATCAAGGTCGCACGGTCCTTCGGCGCCGACGAGCGGACGGTCTTCGCGAAGGTGCTGCTGCCGGGAGCGCGCGGGGCGATTTTCACGGGCCTGCGGCTCGCGCTGATCTACGCCATGATCAACGTCGTGGGCATCGAGTTCCTCGCCAATCTCGGCGGGCTCGGCTATCTCGTCGGCGACATGTTCGACCGCTACGAAATCCCCTCGATGTACGCGGCGACGCTCTGCGTGGTCCTCGCGAGCGCGCTCTTCTATCTCCTGACGGGCCGGCTCGAGCGCTGGCTTTCCTCGCGGTGAGCGTCCTCGCGATACGCGCGGCGACGCTGCTCGCGATTTGGGCGGCGTGGGAGGCGCTCGCGCGATCGGGGCTCGTCTACGAAGGACTCGTGCCCTCCTCGCTCGCGGTCGCGGCCTCGATGATCCGCCAGCTCTCGGAGCAGGCGATCTACCTCGACGCCTTCCAGACGGCCTACGAGGTCGTCGCGGGATTCGCGGCGGGGAGCGCCGCCGGCATCAGCGCCGGCCTCCTCCTTGGCGCGCGCCGCTTTGCGGATCGCGCGGCCGCACCCTACGTGCAGGGACTCGCGGCGACGCCGAAGATCGTGTTCCTGCCGATCCTGATGCTGGCGCTCGGCGTGGGCGCGGGCTCGAAGATCGGCATGGGCGCGCTCTCGGCGTTCTTTCCCGTGCTGATCGCGACCGCGGAGGGAATGCAGGGGGTGAGCCCTGTGCTCCTCCGCGTCGCGCGCAGCTTCAATGCCTCGGGGTTGCAGATCGTGCGGACGGTCCTGTTGCCCTCGCTGGCGGAGCCCATCCTCACGGGGATGCGCCTCGGCCTCGGTGTGGCTATCGTCGGCGTGCTGCTCGCGGAGATAAAATTCGCGAAGGCCGGGCTCGGTCATCTCGCGATCCAGCACTACAATTTCTTCCGCACCGCGGACATGTACGCGGTCCTGCTCATCACTTTTGCCCTGGCGCTCGCGGCCAACGCGCTGATGGGCGCCGCGGGACGCCGCCTCCTGCACCGCCGGCGCTGAGGCTCAGGCCTCCGCGTCCGGCTGCTTCTCCGGAAACGCGCGCTCGATCGCGGGGAGTGCGCGGCAGGTCTCGAAGATACGCATGATCGTGGGATAAGGCTTCAGATCGAAGCTCGGATAGCGCTTGGCGTTCACGACTTGCGGCACAAGGCAGCAGTCCGCGAGGCCCGGCGCATCGCCGTGGCAGAAGCGCCCCGTCGCGCGCTCATGCGCGAGACGCTGCTCGATGGCGTCGAAGCCGAGCTTGATCCAGTGGTTGAACCAGGTCTCGACGGTCCTCTCGTCGTGTCCCAGCGGATTGGCGAGGTAGCGCAGCACGCGCAGGTTGTCGATGGGGTGGATGTCGCAGGCGATCATCTGCGAGAGCGAGCGCACGCGCGCGCGCTCGCCGGACGTCGAGGGCAGAAGCGGCGGCTTCGGATGCGTCTCGTCTAGGTATTCCATGATCGCGAGCGACTGGCTCACGACCTCCGCCCCGTCCTCGAGCGCGGGCACCAGCGCCGAGGGATTGAGCTTCAGATAGGCCGCGGAAAACTGCTCGTTCCTGCGCAGGTGATACGAGGCCTGCTCGTAATCGATGCCCTTGAGGTTGAGCGCGATCCGCACGCGGAAGGCGGCGGAGGAGCGAAAATACCCGTGGAGCTTCATGAGCGCGGCCTCCCGATTTCTCGCCTATGGCGCGTCGATCCTAGCCGCCGCCTGCGGGAATTCAACCCGGTGTTCCGTACCTCGCGACCTTCTGATCGATCGCGCCGAAGATCGAGCGGCCTTCGGCGTCGAGCATCTCGATGCGCACGCGGTCGCCGAATTTGAGGAAAGGCGTCACGGGGGCGCCGGTCTCGATGGTCTCGATCATGCGCCGCTCCGCGATGCAGGAGGAGCCGGCGCCGGGCGCGCGGTTCGAGACGGTGCCGGAGCCGAGAATCGTTCCGGACTCGAGCTCGCGCGTCTTCGCGGCATGCGCGATCAAGGCCGGGAAGTCGAAGTTCATGTCCTCGCCCGCATTGGGCTTGCCGAAAAGCGAGCCATTGACGCGGCTGAGGAGCGGCAGGTGCACGGTGCGGCCGTCCCAGGCGGAGCCAAGCTCGTCGGGCGTCACCGCCACCGGCGAGAAGGCGGTCGCGGGCTTGCCGTGCAGGAAGCCGAAGCCCTTTGCGAGCTCCGGCGGGATGAGATTGCGCAGGCTCACGTCGTTGACGAGCATCATGAGCTTGACGTGCGAGCCCGCCTCGGCCGCGGAAACCCCCATGGGGACGTCGTCGAGGACGACCGCCACCTCGCTCTCGAAATCGATGCCTGAGGACTCGTCGGCCGCGAGGATGTCATCGGTCGGGCCGATGAAGCTGTCGGAGCCGCCCTGATACATCAGGGGATCGCTGTAGAGGCTCTGCGGCATCTCGGCCTTGCGTGCGCGGCGCACGAGCTCGGCGTGATAGAGATAGGCGGAGCCGTCGAGCCACTGATAGGCGCGCGGCAATGGCGCCGCCGCGAGCGCGGCATCGAAGGGCTCGCTCCTGGCGACGCCGCCCTCCTCGAGCCGCGCGGAGATTTCCCGGAGCGCCGGCTCCATGCGCGGCCAGCGGTCGAGTGCCCCCTGCAGGCTCGCCGCCACCTCCGGCACCGCGACGCAGCGCTTGAGGTCCCGGCTCACCACGACGAGGGTGCCGTCGCGGCCGCCGCGCTTCAGCGAGGCAAGCTTCACGAGGCCTCGCCGCGCCAGGAGTTGACGTATTCCGCGAGCTCGACGCCCGCCGGCAGCTTCGCGATCTCGAGGGCGTCGCGCGCGTCCAGCATGACCGCGACCTCGTCGGTCTCGCCCTTCTTGGGCGCGAAGGCCCCCTTGAGCGCCTTCGGATGCGGCCCGTGCGGAAAGCCGCAGGGATGCAGCGTCACCATCCCCGCGTGGATGTTGTCGCGCGAGAAGAAATTGCCCTGGTGATAGAAGAGCACCTCGTCGTAGTCGTCGTTCGAATGGAAGAACGGCACCTTGAGCGCGCCGGGATCGCTCTCGAAGGGTCGCGGCACGAAGGTGCAGACGACGAAGCGGCTCGCGAGGAAGGTCGTGTGCGCCGAGGGCGGCAGATGCACGCGGTGACTCATGAGGGGGCGGATGTCGCGCCAATTCAATTTGACCGGCGCGAGATCGCCATGCCAGCCGACGGCGTCGAGCGGGTTATAGGGATAGGTGATGGTGGAGATCTGGCCGCGGCGCTTCACGCGCACCCGCCATTCCTCGCGCTTTCCCTTGGGCGTCTGCTGCGCCTTGAAAGCCTCGTCGATCGCGGGCACCTCGAGCACGGCCGGATCGAAGATCGCGTGGCCGCCCACGAGCCCCTTCTCCGGCAGGCGATAGCTCTCGTTGGTGGCCTCGATCATGAGGATGGTGGCGGCGCCTGCGCATTCGACGCGCCACTGCGCGCCGCGCGGCAGCACGATGTAGTCGCCCTCGCGGAAGCCCAGACGGCCCCAATCGCAGAAGAGCTCGCCCTCGCCCGCGTGCACGAAGAGCAGCTCGTCGCCGTCGCCGTTGCGCACGAGGTGATCCATCTTGCCGCCGGTGCGCCAGAGCCGGTAGCGCAGATGCGCGTTGAAGAGGACATCGTCGGCCTCCCAGGGCGAGGAGGCCATCGTGTTTAGCTTGGTGAGGTCGAAGGCGCGCGGGCGGAGCGGCCCATCCCAGTCGATCCAGCCCGTGGGCGGATGTGCGTGATACATCTGCGTCGCGGGGCCGAAGAAGCCTTCCTTGCCAAGCTCGCGCTCGTAGGTGCCCTCGGGCAGGTCGGCGTGCGCCTGCCGCGAGCTCTTGCCCGCGGTGCGGGGGAAGCTGATCCAGTGCCTCATGACCTCACTCCATTCTCAGACTCCCTCTCCCCTTCGGGAGAGGGTTGGGGTGAGGGGCAAGCCATCATACGCCATCGGCGCCGTTCAACCCCCTCACCTAACCTCTCCCCGGAGAGGAGAGGGATTTACTGCTGCCCGCGCCCTGCGGGATTCAACACCCCGCGGCGGATTTGATCGAGCTCGATCGATTCGAAGAGCGCGCGGAAATTGCCCTCGCCGAAGCCCTCGTTGCCCCGGCGCTGGATGATCTCGAAGAAGATCGGGCCGATCACGGCGTCCGTGAATATCTGCAGCAGCAATCCGCCGCCCTTGATCGGCGCGCCGTCGACGAGGATGCGGTTCTGTTGCAGGCGCGCGAGGTCCTGGCCGTGGCCGGGGAGGCGCGCATCGACCTGCTCGTAGTAGGTGTCGGGCACGTCCATGAATTTGACCCCGCGGGCGCGCAGCGCCTCGACCGTCGCGAAGACGTCCTCCGTCGCGAGCGCGATGTGCTGGATGCCCTCCCCGCGATAGGCAGCGAGATATTCCGCGATCTGCGACCTGTCGTCGGCGCTCTCGTTGATGGGGATGCGGATCTTGCCGCAGGGGCTGGTCATGGCCTTGGAGCGCAGCCCCGTGAGCTTGCCCTCGATGTCGAAGTAGCGGACCTCGCGGAAGTTGAAGAGGTCCTCGTAGAACTTCGCCCAGAGCGCCATGCGGCCGCGATGCACGTTGTGCGTGAGGTGGTCGACGCCTGTGAGGCCCACGCCCCGCGGCCGCGCCTCGACGCCCGGCAGCGGCACGAAATCCACGTCGTAGATCGTATGATCTCCGTAGCGGTCGACGAGATAAATGAGGCTGCCGCCGATCCCCTCGATTGCGGGGATGTTGAGCTCCATGGTGCCGACCTTGCCGTGGACGGGCTTGGCACCCAGCGCGATCGCGCGCTCATGGGCGCGGGCGGCGTCCCGCACGCGGAAGGCGATGGCGCAGACGGAGGGCCCGTGCAGCCGCGCGAAGGCCTGGGCGAAGCTCTCGGGCTCGGCATTGATGACGAAGTTCACGTCGCCCTGGCGGTAGAGCGTCACCTTCTTCGAGCGATGCCGCGCCACGGCGGCAAATCCCATGCTCTCGAAGAGCCGGCCCAGCGCCGCGGTGTCGGGCGCCGTGTATTCCACGAACTCGAAACCGTCGGTTCCCATGGGATTGTCCCAGAGATCGGGGGAAGCGGCGGCGGGCGATGGGGTCTTGACGGCTTCCGTCATGCCCAGCAATTTAGTTTCAGATGAAACGAAAGCCAAGCCCCCGCAAAACCAGCCTTGCCGGAGGGCTCATTTTGGAAGATTTCCTGCCCTATCGGCTCTCGGTGCTGATGCTCCGCATATCGAACGCGATCGCGCGGAGCTACGAGCGGCGATTCCGGCTGACGGTGCCGGAATGGCGGGTGATGGCGGTGCTCGGACGGTTCGGCCCGCTCTCCGCGGTGGGCGTCGCCGAGAAGACGCAGATGGACAAGGTGCGCGTGAGCCGGGCCGTGGCGCGTCTCGTCGCCTCCGGCCGGGTGAGCCGGCGCGTCGATCCCGTTGACCGCCGGCGCTCGGTCCTCGCCCTCACTGCGGAAGGCCGTGCCGTCCACCGCGAGATCGTGCCGCATGCGCGCCGCGTCGAGGCGCGGCTCCTAGCGGGCCTCGCACCTGCGGAGCGCGTCCAGCTCGACCGCCTCGTCGCCAAGCTCGAGGCGCGGGCGGAGACGCCCTTCGTCGCGGAAGCGGAATAGGGCCGCCGCGTTTGCCCCTCCCCTGCCCCCCTGCTATAAGGCGCGGAACAGCAACGTTCGACCCCAGGAAATACCGGTGGCACGCGCGACGATCCTCATCTTGAACGGCCCCAACCTCAACATGCTCGGCATCCGAGAGCCGCACATTTACGGCTCGGGCACGCTCTCGGACATCGAGGCCGCCTGCGCCGAGCGCGCGGGCGAGCTCGAGCTCGACATCGATTTCCGCCAGTCCAATCACGAGGGCCAGATCGTGGATTGGATCCAGGGGGCGCGCGGCAGCGCCGACGGCATCATCCTAAATCCCGCGGGCTTCACCCACACCTCGGTCGCCATTCACGACGCGATCAAGGCTGCGGGCGTGCCGACGATCGAGGTGCATCTCTCGAACATCCATCGCCGCGAGGAATGGCGGCATCACTCCTACATCAGCCTGGTCGCCGATGGCGTGATCATGGGGCTGGGCCCGCAGGGCTACCTGCTGGCGCTCGACGCTCATGCGCGCATGCTCGATGCCGCCGCCGACAAGAGCGCCTGAACGGGAGCTACGCTTACATGCCCAATCGAAGCGACCTCGCCGTCGACGCCGAGCTCGTCCGCGAGCTCGCGGCGCTACTGGAGGAGACCGGCCTCACGGAAATCGAGTACGCCCACAAGGACCGCCGCATCCGCGTGGCGCGGAACGTCGTGACCGCCGTCGCGGCCGCGCCGAGCGCCGCGCCCGCTCCCGCGCCCAGCGAGGCGCCCGAGAAGCCCGCGGCGGTCGCGCCCGTCGATCATCCCGGCGCCATCAAGTCGCCGATGGTCGGCACCGCCTATATCGCGCCGCAGCCGGATCAGCCGCCTTTCGTGAAGCTCGGCGACAAGGTGACGGAGGGCCAGGTCGTGCTCATCGTCGAGGCGATGAAGGTCATGAACCAGATCCGCGCGCCGCGGCCCGGCCGCGTCGCGGAGATTCTCGTCGCCGACGGCGCGCCGGTCGAGTACGGCCAGGTGCTGATGGTCGTGGAATAGCGGACGGCCGCCCCGATGTTCGAGAAGATCCTCATCGCCAACCGGGGCGAGATCGCGCTGCGCATCCACCGCGCCTGCCGCGAGATGGGGATCAAGACCGTCGCCGTGCACTCGACGGCGGATGCGGCGGCGATGCACGTGCGGCTCGCCGACGAGAGCGTCTGCATCGGCCCACCGCCCGCGCGCGAGAGCTATCTCAACATTCCCGCGATCCTCTCGGCGGCGCGCATCACCGGCGCCGACGCGATCCATCCCGGCCTGGGCTTCCTCGCGGAGAATCCCGGCTTCGCGGAGATGGTGGAGGAGCACGGCTTCGTCTTCATCGGTCCCAGCGTCGAGCACATCCGCATGATGGGCGACAAGGTCGCGGCGAAGCGCGCGGCGATCGAGCTCGGCATTCCCGTTGTGCCGGGCTCCGAGGGCGGCGTCGACACGCTGGAGCACGCAATCGCGGAGGCGAAGCGGATCGGCTATCCCGTCCTCATCAAGGCCGCGGGCGGCGGCGGCGGGCGCGGCATGCGGGTCGCGCGCGACGAGGCGATGCTCGCGGAAATGCTTCCGGCGGCGCAGCGGGAATCCGCGGCCTTCTTCGCCAATGCCGAGGTCTATCTCGAGCGGCATCTCTCGCATCCCCGGCACATCGAGGTGCAGATCCTCGGCGACGGCCAGGGCAGCGTGATCCATCTCGGCGAGCGCGACTGTTCGCTCCAGCGCTCGCATCAGAAGGTGCTGGAGGAGACGCCCTCCCCCGCACTCAATGCCGAGCAGCGCGCCTCGCTCGGCGCGCTCGTCACCAACGCGATGACCAAGCTCGGCTACAAGAGCGCGGGCACGGTCGAGTTCCTCTTCGAGGACGGCAAGTTCCACTTCATCGAGATGAACACGCGGTTGCAGGTCGAGCATCCGATCTCGGAGATGGTGAGCGGCGTCGACGTCGTGCGCGAGCAGATCCGCATCGCCTCCGGCGCGCCGCTAGGCTACCGCCAGCAGGACGTGACGCTCGCGGGCCACGCGATCGAGTGCCGCATCAACGCCGAGCATCCCGAGACCTTCGTGCCCTCGCCCGGCACCGTCACCGGCTATCACGCGCCGGGCGGGCTCGGCGTCCGCGTCGACAGCGCGCTCTATCAGGGCTACACGGTTCCGCCCCAATACGACAGCCTCGTCTCCAAGCTCATCGTCTACGGCGCGAGCCGCAACGAGTGCCTCATGCGGCTGCGCCGCGCGCTCGAGGAGTACGTGATCACCGGGATCGACACCACCATCCCCCTCCACCAGCGCCTGATCGCCGCCCCCGATTTCGTCAACGGCGACTACGACGTGCATTGGCTGGAGAAATTCCTCGGCCGTTAATTCCTCTCCCGCGCTGCGCGCGGGAGAGGGATGGGGCCCATTGCGAGGCAATGGGAGGGTGAGGGTGTTTCCATGTGATAGGCTTCAGCCGATGACGCTTCGAAGAGATGCTAGCCGGCGACCGCCCTCACCCTCCCGTCGCCTCGCGACGGGCCCCAACCCTCTCCCGCCTGCGGCGGGAGAGGGGAAACTCTTATGATCGAGCTCACGCCGGAGCTGCTGCTGCGCGCCTATGCGGCAGGGCTCTTTCCGATGGCGGAATCGGCGGAGGATCCCGAGCTCTTCTGGGTCGACCCGGACCCGCGGGGCGTGCTGCCGCTGACGCGCTTCCACCTGCCGCGGCGGCTCAAGCGCACGCTGCGCTCTGGTGCCTACGAGGTCCGCGTCGACACCGCATTCTCCGAGGTCATGCGCGGCTGCGCCGAGCCCACGCAGATAAGGCCGAAGACCTGGATCAACGACGAGATCTTCCGCCTCTACGAGGCGCTCTTCGAGCGGGGCTTCGCGCACAGCGTCGAGGCCTGGCAGGAGGGCGCGCTCGTGGGCGGCCTTTATGGCGTCGCCCTCCGAGGCGCCTTTTTCGGCGAGAGCATGTTCAGCCGCGCGCGCGATGCGAGCAAGGTGGCATTCGTGCATCTGGCGGCGCGGCTCGTCCGCGGCCGATTCCGGCTCCTCGACACGCAATTCGTGACCGAGCATCTCCGCCGCTTCGGCGCGATCGAGATCACGCGCGGCGAGTACCATCGCTTGCTCGAGGAGGCGCTCGGCGCCGACGCCTATTTCCCGGGCGTCTTGGAGGAGGATCCCGTGGCGGTCTTGCAGTCCAGCAGCGTCACGTCGTAGATCGGGTCCTCCATCGCCGAGAGCGCGGGGCTCGAGGCGAACATCCAGCCGCTGAAGAGACGCAGCGGCTCCGAGCCCGGCTCCTGCGGATGGACCTCGTCGATCTCGAGGAAGGCGTTCGTGTTCGGCGGCTCCTCCGGCGGCGCCTTGTTGCAGGCGCGGACGGTGACGCGGAGCGTGCCGAAACTCACGGTCTCGCCGATCGGCGCCTCGAAGCGCGTGACTCGCGCGGTCGTCTTGTCGAGCCCCTGCAGCACCGCGATCGCCGGCCCCGCGGGCGCGGGCCGCGGCGGCTTTTGTGCGAGCGCGGGGAGCGAGACGAGGAGCGCCAGGCTCAGGAAAAGTACGGACTTGATCATCTCAGTATTCTGACCGTCGAAGTGTGGCAACAGCGTGGCGTCATCCGCCGCGGATGAAATGGAGGGACTGGAAGGCCTTGCGGAAGGCGATGACTTCGGGGCGGACGCGCTCGGGGTCCTCGCCCTTGATTGAGACCCGCGCGATGAGGCGCGCGATCGCTGGCATGTCCTTGGGCTCGAGGCCCCAGCGCGTCACCTCCTGCGTGCCGATGCGGATGCCGTTGAGGTCGCCCGCGACCGGCGGGAGCGGCAGGCCGATGCCGCAGAGGAGCAGGTTCGCGCGCGCGAGATGCTTCGAGGCACGCTGCCCGCCGCCGAATGGCGCCGCGGAAATCGCGAGATGATGGCTCTCGGTGTGGCCGCATCCTTCGACCCTCTGCACCGGCAAGCCCTCCGCCGCGAGCGCCGCGCCCAGCGCTTTCGCATTCTCGATGCACATCGCGGCGTAGGCGCGGCCGTGCTCCAGGAGGTCGAGCGTGCTGAGCGCGAGCGCCGCGGTCTTGCCGAGATCGAAATTCGCGGTCATCCCCGGAAAGGCGATGGCGTCGAGGCGCTCCGCGAGCTTCGCGTCGGTCGTGAGCACGAGGCCGGAGGGCGGGCCGCCATAGGCCTTGTAGGTCGACATCGTCATGATCTGCGCGCCTTCCGCGAGCGGCGCCTGGAAGCGTCCGCCCGCGATGATGCCGCCCATATGCGCGGCGTCGTAGAGGAGATAGGCCCCGACCTCGTCCGCGATCGCGCGCATCTCGCGGATGGGATAGGGAAAGAGGCAGAGCGAGCCTGCGGCGGTGATGAGCCTCGGCCGCAAGCGCTTCGCCTCCGCGCGTAGACGGTCGAGATCGACGTTCATGGCCGCGGCATCGTGGGGCACGGGATGCGTCTCGATGCCGTAAAGCCCGGCCACGCCCGAGCGGTGATGCGTGACGTGCCCGCCGAGCTCCGGCGGAAACGCCATGATGCGGTCGCCGGGCTTGCAGATCGCCATGAAGGCATAGAGATTCGCGAGCGCGCCCGAGCCCACGCGGATCTCCGCATAGGGCGCGCCGAAGAGCCGGCGCACCAGCCCTTCCGTCACCACCTCGATCTGTTCCGCGAACTCCATCCCCATTTCGTATTTGTCGCCGGGATGGCCGAGGGAGGGCCGGTTGCCCAGCGAGCGCGCCATCAGCGCCGCCGCGCGGGGGTTCATCACGTTCGTGCCGGCATTGAGCCCGACGCTCTCGCGATCCATGTGCCGCTCGTGCGCGTCGACGAGCCGCAGCACCTCCGCCTCGATCCGATCGGCATCGCCCGTAAGAAGCCGCGCCTCGGCCTCCGCCACCACGCGCCGGCATTCCGGCGCGAGCCAAGTTTTTTCGATGACGCCCGAGGTATCCATTGCCGCCGGCCTCCGACTGCCGCAGAGACCCCAAGTTTAGCGCTTTTGTAGCGGGACAAAGGCGCCAAATTTCGCCGTGCGCCCCGCGCAGACCTGCCCCGCACTCTCCTTTCCGAGGCTTGCGGCGGAAATTCCAGCGTGCCTAGCTTAGCGCCGCGGCGATGCACGCCATCCGTCGCCCGCGCCAACGACGAGGCCGCCCAGCCGCATGACCGCCCACACACCGGAATCGCGCTACGCCTGGCAACGCCTTTGCGCCTCCGTGCTGATCGGCACGACCGGGGCGGTGGGACTTTGGTCGGCGATCGTGGCGCTGCCGGCGGTGCAGGCGGACTTCGGGGTCGACCGCGGGAGCGCGTCGATCCCCTACACCACCACCATGATCGGCGCGGCGCTCGGCGGCGTGCTGATGGGGCGGATCGCGGACCGCCGGGGAATCGTGCTCCCCATCGTCATCGGCGGGCTCGCGCTCGGAAGCGGCTACGCGATTGCCTCCTATGCGACGAGCATCTGGCAATTCGCGATCGTGCAGGGCCTGCTGATCGGGTTCCTCGGCTCCGCGGCGGTGTTCGGGCCGCTCATCGCGGACATCTCGCACTGGTTCGTACGCAACCGCGGCAAGGCCGTCGCGATCTGCGCGAGCGCCAGCTATCTCGCGGGCACGGTGTGGCCGCCGATCATCGAGCACGCGATCAGCACCTGGGGCTGGCGCGCGACCCATCTCGGCATCGGCGCCTTCTGCGTCGCGGTCATGCTGCCGCTGAGCCTCTACCTCCGGCCGCGGGCGCCGGTGCAGCACGAGCCACAGGCCGCGGTATCCGTGCGAAGCGCGCTCAGGGTCTCGCCCAACCTCGTGCAGATCATGCTGGTGATCGCGGGATTCTCCTGTTGCGTCGCGATGTCGATGCCGCAGGTCCACATCGTCGCTTATTGCGGCGATCTCGGCTACGGCCCCGCGCGCGGCGCGGAGATGCTCTCGCTCATGCTGGGCTTCGGCGTGGTGAGCCGCCTCGTCTCCGGCTGGATCTCCGACCGCATCGGCGGCGTGCCGACGATGCTCGTGGGCTCGGCGCTGCAATGCCTCGCCTTGGTCTTCTACCTGCCCTTCGACGGGCTCGTCTCGCTCTACATCGTCTCCGCTCTCTTCGGGCTCTCGCAGGGCGGCATCGTCCCGAGCTACGCGATGATCGTGCGCGAGTATTTCCCGGCGCAGGACGTGGGCGCGCGCTTCGGCACGGTGCTGATGGCGACGATCATCGGCATGGCTGCGGGCGGCTGGATGTCGGGCGCGGTCTTCGATTGGACCGGCTCCTACCAGGCCGCCTTCCTCAACGGCATCCTCTGGAACCTGCTCAACGCCTCGATCGCCCTCTGGCTCCTCCGCCAGCCCCGCGGACGGCCGGTGCATGCGTGAAGGGGGGAGCGAGTCAAAAAAGAAAAAGGATCAACCGCCTTGGTGGTGAATCGCTTGGCTACGGCTTCTTGTAGGGATTCACCAAGCTCCTCGCCAATTGCTCCAGCACGGCGCGGAATTGGGCCTCGTCGCAGCCCATGAGGATCGCGTCCTCGAGGGCCTCCTGCGCCATCTCCTGGATCTCCGCGAGGTTCTCGTTCAGGACCTTGATCTTGTCGAGACAGGAGACGGGCTCGCCCTCCGGCGTGAGCCAGCGCGGGAATTGCGGCTTCGGGGGCTTCCTCATTTCGGCTGGTCGGAGCCGCCTTCTTTCTTGCTACCGGTCTGGCTGAACATGTATTTGCCGATGAGCTCCTCGAGATTCATCGGCGGCAGCGTGTGCTCGATGACGCCGCCCGGCGGAATGATCGCGTCCTCGTTGCCGGGCTCGAGCAGCACGAAATTGTCGCCGAGAAGCGAGGTGGAGGCGATGTGGGCAACGGTATCCCTCGGAAGCTTGAACCTCGTGTCGACGTTCAGCAAGAGCACCGCGAGGAAGCCCTTGGGCTCGAGGCTCACGCTCACGACGGTGCCGACCTTGACGCCGCTGATGCGAACGTCGCTCCCGGCGCGGATGCCATCGACGCGGTCGAAGCGGGCGGTGAGGTCGTAGCCGCCGCCCGCCTGCACCTGGCTCGTGGTGTAGGCGAAGTAAAGAAACACCGCGGCAACCACCAGGACCACCGCGCCCATCACGGTTTCGACGGCGTTGCGACTCATGGCTCTCGCTTCCTCTTGGCTTGGCTCGGATCGGGGGCGCCGCCGGTCACTCCGGCTGCCACGGTTCGTAGTCGCCGGTGGCGCGCGCGCGCTGGCCGCCCTTCAGGACCGAGCCTGGCGGGCGATAGGCCAAGGGCGTCCCCGTGAGATTCGGCATATGCGGCTTCTGCCAGGGATATTTCGGCTTGCCGCCCTCGGCGGGCACCTCGTTGACGGTGTGATGCAGCCAGCCGTGCCACTCCGGCGGCACCTTGGAGGCCTCGGCCTCGCCCTTGTAGAGGACCCAGCGGCGCTCCCGGCTGTCGAATCCGCCGCCGCGCCGCAGCTTGCGCCCGGGCTTCTCGCGGTAGTAGCGATTGCCGAACTGGTCGATTCCGACGAGCTCGCCCCTGAGCCAGGTGAACAGCCGCGTACCGATGCTCATTCCGTCTGCGCCTGATATAGAAGAGGGCGCGACTATGGCACCGCCCGACAGTTCCCGTCCAGCCCCCGCTCCCCCCGCCGTTGCAGGCCTCGCGCTCATGGCGCTCTCGGCCACGAGCTACGGCGCGATCCCGATCTTCGCGCGCCTTGCCTATGCGGCCGAGGCGACGCCGCTCACCCTGCTCGCGCTCCGCTACGTCGCGGCGACGGCGGCGCTGGCGGCGGGCCTCTGCCTCGCGGGACGGCCGCTGCTGCTGCCGGAGGGGCGGCGGCTTGCGGGCGTCGTCACGGGAGTCCTCTTCGCGATTCTGGCCTACACCTATCTCGCGGCGATCCGCGTGATCCCCGTGAGCTCCGCCGTGCTGCTCTTCTTCACCTATCCGGTGCTGGTGACGCTCCTGGGCTGGCTGCGGGGCGACGGGCTCTCGCTCCGCCGGGCGCTCGCGGTGCTCGTCGCGTTCCTGGGCCTTGCGCTCGCCCTCGGCGTCGAGATTGCCGATCTCGATCCCCTCGGCGTCGGCCTCGCGATGCTGGGCTCGCTCACCTATGCCTTCGGCATCTTCTATTTCGGCCGCGCCACGACCGGCACGGACCCCATGACCGTGAGCTTCCAGTCGATGGCGACCTGTGCGGCGATCTTCGTGCCGCTCGCGATCCTCAGGGGCGAGATCCTGCCGCCGGACTCCGCGCTCGGAGTCCTCGGCGTGCTCGGCGTCGTCGTGACGTATTTCCTGGGGCTGATCGCGTTCTTCGGCGCGCTGCCGCGGATCGGACCGATCAAGACAGCGCTGCTGTCGCAGCTCGAGCCGGCCGTGAGCATCCTCGCGGCGGTGATCGTCCTTAGGGAGGAACTCGGCGCGACCCAGGGCGTGGGGATCGCCCTCGCGCTCGGAGCGCTCCTGGTGCTCGCGCGCTGAGGAGTTCCGCGGATTTCCGCCGGAGCCAGGGCGGGAGTCTCAAGCCTAGAACAACATCTATGAAAATTTTGTGACCTAACCCCAAAATCTTGTTGCAGCGGATTCCGGATGTGGCACCCTATGCCACATCTTGTGTCCGTTCAGTGCGCGTACCGCAAAATATGCCGGGGCCCGAACAAACCGGCGTAGCGCGGAAGTGTCGGCGGACGCGGCAGCAAGCAAGTTGATTTCGCGGGGGAAACGATGCGGATCGAGCGACGATTCACAAAGGCCGGGCAAGACGCTTACGCGACGATCGAGTTCAAGACGGCGACGAGCGAGATCCGCAATCCCGACGGCTCGCGGGTGTTTCACCTGCCGGATATCGAGGTGCCGGCGGCCTGGAGTCAGGTCGCAAGCGACATCCTCGCGCAGAAATATTTCCGCAAGGCCGGCGTTCCGAAGAAGCTCAAGCCCGTAGCCGAGTCCGACGTCCCCGCCTGGCTCTGGCGCAAGGTCGCCGACGATGCCGCGCTGATGGAGCTGGCGGCGGAGAAGCGCACGGGCTCCGAGACGAGCGCCAAGCAGGTCTTCGACCGTCTCGCGGGCACCTGGACCTACTGGGGCTGGAAGGGCGGCTACTTCGATCA
>DATKNV010000163.1:0-36614 GCA_035541215.1 Allostellaceae bacterium
TAGTTGGCGCCGTCGAACTTGAGCAGCGTCGAGTAGTGCGGCGCCACCGGATGCACGAAGGCGAAGGAGACGTTGGCGTGGCAGTCGTAGTTCCCGGGCTCGGACTCCACGGAGAACTCGAGGATGCCGCCGCGCTTGGGCGTTTGCGCGTCGGCGCCGCCGGCGAAGGAGCCGAGGGCGAAGCAGAGGACGGCGAGTCTCGCAATGAGTCGCATCGAGGGGCGGGCTGCGGGCTAGTGGCTCTGCGACGACTGCCAGCGGCGGAACTGATCGAAGAGCTCGTTCTTCTGCTGCGACGTCAGCGTCTGGCCGGTGGAGCGTGAGCGCTCCTCGAGGAAGCGCATGAAGATGTCGCGAAGCTGCTGCTCGCTCATCGCGACCGGCGCCGGCGGGTTGCGCTTGAGCCAAGTATCTGCGGCGGGGAAGCGCTTCCAGCCCGGCAGCTCCGCCGCGAGGTTGACCTCGCGCCATTTCGGATGGTGCGGCTCCTCCTGCAGCTTCGCGAGCTGCGTGAAGAAGGCGTCGACGAAGCTCGCGACCGCGCGGTAGCGCTCGGAATCGACCTGAAGGTTCGCCACCAGCATCACCGCCGTTACCGCCGCGGTGTCGACCGAATCCTGCGGCTTCATCAGGTTCGGATAGTCCTCGGCAGTGAGCTTCCCGGGGACGTAGGCCGCGACGATGGGCGCGTTGAGCGGAACGGGCACGAAATGCAGGCCCGACTGCGCCGGCAGGTTCGCGAAGAACGGCACGGGCTTGCCGCCGACGTAGCCGATCGCGGCGATCTCGCCGCTCGAGAGCTTCGCCAGTGCCAGCCGCTGGTCGAGCTCGGTCGCCTCGATCTTTATCCCCAGCAGGCCGAAGATCTTCGGTCCCGTTATGGAGGTGCCGTCGCCCTGGGGGCCGAAATTCACCTTCTTGCCCGCGAGGTCGCTCACGGTCTTGATGCCCTCGCCCGCGAGGAGATGGAACTCCTCGCTATAGAGCTTGGTCACGTAGGTGATGTTGGCCTCGACGCCCGGCACGATCTTCTGGGTCTTGCCGTATTCGAGGACGTCGTTCTGGACGATCGCGACGTCGATGCCGCGGAGCATCTTGAGGTCGACGAGGTTCTGGAGCGTGCCCTTGCCGACGATCGGCAGCACGCGCCGGGTGGTGCCGTCGTCGACGACCGCCGCGAGGTCCTCCGCGATCCGCGAGGAGGTTGTATCCGCGCCGCCGGTCATCAGCTCGACCACGCCGCGGTTGGTGCGCTCCATCATGCTCTGCGCCAAGGCCGCATCGGAGAGCCCCAGCAAGACACACACGATCGAAAGCGCCGGTATCAGTTTCGAGATGGTCCGCGTATTCACCCTGGCCCCCAGTGCCGCCGCATTGAGTTGTCTCGAATGACCGCGTTAGACCGGGTCGGGCGGCGTTAATTGAATAATAAAATACTTTCTCGGTCGGCGTCACTCCGGGAATTGGAGGCGGAGGGCATGTAGCCGCGCCTCGGCTTCCCGGTCTCCCGCGGCGCTGCCCCGGCGGTACCAGGCTGCGGCCTCGAAAGGATTGCCTTGGATGCCGCGCACCCCCGCCGCAGTCAGGAAGAGGGGATCGAAGGTCTTGCCGACGCCTGTCGCCGCCGCGGCGCTTCCCGCACGCGCCGCGCGCTCGAAGGCGAAGCGCGCGGCGATGATGTCGCCGGTGACGAGAAGCGCGTCCCCGCGCCGCGTGAGCGCCTCGATCTCCTCCTGAGAAAGCGGCGAGGCCGCAGGCGGCGCGCTGGCAGTCTCGACGGAAGACGTAGCGGCGGTCTCGACAGGGGGCGCGGGCGGCGGCGGCGCAGCGGGCACCGGCTCGTTGGGCGGCGGCAGGCTCGCAACGGTTTGCGACGGCGGTGACGGCGCCGGTCCTGCCGGACTCTGCGGCGGCGCTGCCGGGGCCGGCTCATTCGCAGGCGGCAGGCGCGCAACGATTTGCGGCGGTGCCGACGGCACGGGTCCTGCGGGGCTCTGCGGCGGCGCTGCCGGCCCCGGCTCGGAAGCGGCGTCGGGCGTCTTGCCCGCAGGCGGCGCTGCCGTCGGCTCTATGCGTTGCAGGACAGTGGCGTCCTCGGCGCCAGCGCTCGCGCGCTCCGGCACTGACGGAATGGCGGGCATTGCCGGCGGCGTCGCCGAGCCGCGCTCGACCGGAGATTCCGCGGGCGCCGCCGGTTGCTTTGGTACGGGAAGCGCCACGACCACGGGGGCCGATGCCGCGGGCTTCTCCTCGACCGACCTCCGGCTCCCGCCGGGGCCGAGCGGAAAGAAAAGGAGGTTCGAGAGCACGACGATCGCGGCCACGGCGACGAGCGCGAGGTTGAGGACGAGTGTCGCGCGCCGCGATGCCGGCGGGTCGCTCGGCGGCGCAGGCCTCATTGGCATCGACGGGATCATCGAATCCGCTGCGGAAAAGTGCGCGCCAGCGCTCTCCGCAATATTCGCTCGAGCATCGGTCGCACTCTGCTCTCTGGACCTCTCGGCATCATCCTGGCCGGCGCGGGCGACTCGTCCGTTAAGAATCATCTACTCCTGTTCCGTCCGAGCGTCCACAAATCGCGCGACTCGGGAGGCTTCCGGAGGCCCCCGGCCCCTTGCTTGACAAAGCACCGCCGCCACTTCGTGATGCCCACGCAAGCGACGGGGGCGCCGGTGAGGTTCGGAAACTTCCTCTTTCCCGAGAGCCGCGACTCGCGGCAGGACGCGGCGGTGATCGAGGAGACGCTGCGCGAGGCGCGGCTATCCGACGAGCTCGGCTTCGACGCGCTTTGGCTCGCCGAGCACCATTTCGACGGCATCTGCGCCTATGTCGATCCCGTGAGCTTCGCAGCCGCGCTCGCAATCGCGACTCGGCGGGCGCAACTCGGCTTCGCGGTGATCCAGACCTCGCTCCATCACCCGATGCGGCTCGCCGAGCAGCTCTCTCTCCTCGACCACCTCAGCAAGGGCCGGCTCATCGTCGGGCTCGGCCACGGGACCGCTTACAACATCTACGACTACCAAGGCTACGGCATCGATCCCGCGGAGGCGCGCGAGCGCTTCGAGGAGATCGAGACGATTCTGCTCAAAGCCTGGACCGAGGAAGGCTTCGAGCATCGCGGCAAGCACTGGAGCCTGAAGGTGCCGATGCTGCGGCCGCGGCCCTTCAGCAAGCCGCACCCGCCGGTGATCCGCGGCGCCTCGGGCGAGGCCTCGATGGTGGAGCTCGCCCGCCGCGGCCGCCCATTCCTCATGAACGTGCAGAGCATCGAGGTGACGCGCCAGCGCTTCGAGCTCTATCGCGCGACGATGCGCGCGGCCGGATACGCCGAGGCGGCGGTGGCGAGGAACGTCGAGAGCTGCTGGATCTGGCGCAACGTCTTCGTCGCCGAGACCGACGCCGAGGCCGAGCGCGTCGCGATCCCCGCCTTCCAGGCGATGCAGGAGCAGCGCGCGCTCATGCGCGAGCGGATCTATGCCGAGCAGGGCGTGCGCCTCAAGGCCGAGAGCCGCGACGCGCCGCCCGCGCGGCTCGATCCCCGCCACGCCCTCATCTGCGGCTCGCCCGCGACCGTGGCCGCCGCCTTCGCGGAGATCGAGCGGGTCGGCGTGGGCGGCGTCATCGCGCAGTTCCGCCTCGGCCCCATGCCGCACGAGAGCGCCGTCGAAAGCCTCCGGCTCTTCATGCGGGAGGTGGCGCCCCGATTCCGAGGGTGAGCGTCCCGCTTAGACCGGCAGGTGCACGCGCACTCTGAGGCCGCCCTGGGGGCTTTCCTCGAGGCTGATGTCGCCGCCGTGGCTCAGCGCCACGTCGCGGGCGATGGTGAGGCCCAACCCGACGCTCCCGCCCTGGGGATTGCGCGCGGGGTCGAGGCGGAAGAACGGGCGGAACACCGCCTCGCGCTGCGCGGGCGGGATGCCGGGGCCGTCGTCGTCGACGAGGATGTCGACCCCGTCCTTGACGGGAACCGCGATCACCCAGACGTGCCGGCCGTAGCGGCGCGCATTGGCGATGAGATTCGCGATCGCGCGCTTCACCGCGTCGGGGCGCAGCGAGATCGCGAAGGCCTCCGGCGCCGCCAGCGTCACCGGCGCGCCGTCGCGGCGGGCATTGGCGACCGCCTCCTCGAGCAGCATCGGGAGATCGACCTCGCGCGGCGTCTCGCCGCCCTCGCCGCGGGCGAAGTCGAGATAGCCCTGCACCATGCGCTCCATCTGCGTCACGTCGGATTTGAGCTCGGCGAGGGTCGGGCTCTCCTCCAGGAACTCGAGCGCGAGCTTCATGCGCGTGAGCGGCGTGCGCAGGTCGTGCGAGACGCCCGCTAGCATCTCCGTCCGCTGCGCCACCTGCCGCCTGATCCGCTCGCGCATCAGCAGGAAGGCGGCGCCGGTCTGGCGCACTTCGGTCGCGCCCGAGAGGCGGAAATTCGGGACGTCCCTGCCCTTGCCGAAGCTCTCGGCGGCGGCGGCGAGGCGGCGCAGCGACTTCACTTGGTTGCGCATGAAGAGCATCGCGACCGCGAAGAGCACCAGCGACGAGCCCACCATCCAGAGCACGAAGATGTAGGTCGTAGGCGTGAAGAGGCGCTTCTTCGGCACCGCCACCTGCAGCACGCCGTCGTCGAGCGCGATCGAGACCAGCACGTCGCGGGGATCGAAGTCGGCGTCGATCTGGAACGGCCGCCCGACGCGCTCGACGAGCGCCACCGCGAGCTGCTCCTCGATCGAGCCGGTTCCGACGGTCACCATCCCCGACGGAAGCTTCTCGCCGGCCCAATAGATGAACTCGAGCTCGGTCGCGACCCGCGCGCGATCGAAGAGCTTTATGCGCGCGGCCCCCCCGGCCGCGAAGCTCTCGGCGTGCACGATTTGCGCGATCTCGCCCGCGACCGCCGTCGAGAGCCGCCGCGAGACCGTGTCCCAGACGCGATCGTAAAAGATCCAGGTCGCGATCACCTGGACCAGGATGAGCGGCGTAACGATGATCAGGAGCGATCGGCCGAAGAGCGTGCGCGGCAAGAGGCGCTTGTGCCAGCGGGGATCGCGCACCGCGCGCCGCGCCTCGGCGAGCCGGAATTCCGCCGCGCGGGGCAGGTCAGTCGGGCTTGAGGACATAGCCGGTGCCGCGCACGGTCTGGAGGTAGCGCGGGAATTTCGGATCGCGCTCGATCTTGCGCCGGAGCCGCGTCACCTGCACGTCGACGGTCCGGAGGTTGCCGCTGAATTGCGCCTGCTCCGCGAGCGCCTCGCGGCTGATGGGCTCGCCCGCCCGGCGCGCGAGCGCCGCGAGAAGCGCCGCCTCGGCCGCGGTCAGATGGACGGGCTCCTCGCCGCGCGAGAGCTCGCCGCGCTTGAGGTCGAAGCGGCAGGCGCCGAGGCGCAGCTCGCGCGGGCCATGCGGCCCGGCGCCGGAGCGGGCGAGGAGGTTGCGGATGCGCAGCAGCAGCTCGCGCGCCTCGAAAGGCTTGGAGAGATAGTCGTCGGCGCCCTCCTCGAGGCCGCGGATGCGGTGCTCGGCTTCCGCCATCGCCGTCAGCAGCAGGATCGGCACGCGGCGCTCGGACTTGAGGCTCGCGGTTAGCTCGAAGCCGCTCTCGCCGGGCATCATCACGTCGAGGATCAGGAGGTCGAAGTCGAGGCTCTTGAGCGTGGCGCGCGCCTCGGCCGCGCCCGCCGCGACGGTGACGCGGAACCCGTTCTCCAGGAGATAGCGGCGCAAGAGCGCGCGCAGCCGCTCATCGTCGTCCACGACGAGGAGATGCGGGCCGTCCGTGCCGGTCATGGCCCTCTCGCCCACCTCACCGCCGCGGCGCCGGACCGCGCGCGAACTTCGCGCGGTCGCCGTCGCCGGCGATGATGCCCAGCATCACCTTGCGGAATCCCTCCACCGCCTGCGCGCCCGCCTCGCGATAGGCCTTGGCGACGCGCTGACGCTGGGTCTCGGAGAGCTGGCGCTCGAGCTCCACGCCCTTGGGCGTGAGCTCGAGGAGGCGCTGGCGCCGGTCGCGGGGACCGGGGCGCTGCACGATGAAGCCCTGGCGCACGAGCTGGCCGAGGACGCGGCTCAGGCTCTGCTTGGTGATGCGGAGGATGCCCAGGAGCTCGCTCACGGTCATCTGTGGATGGCGGCCGACGAAGTAGATCACGCGATGATGCGCCCGCCCGAAGCCGTAGCGCACGAGCATCGCGTCGGGCTCCGCCGTGAAGTCCCGGTAGGCGTAGAAGAGCAGCTCGATGCCCTGACGGAGCTCCTCCTCGCGCGGAGAGGGCGGATTGTTGGCCGCGGATTTTATGTCAGCCATATTGACTTATTTGGGAGAGACCGTTATCGGGTTAGGGGTGCATGGGACATAATCCGTCCCCGAGACCGCTTTATACCCCGCGAGGACCCTTTCATGGCGATCATTCCCTTCGACGACCGCGACGGCACCATCTGGTTCGACGGCAAGCTCGTGCCCTGGCGCGATGCCAAGATCCACGTCCTCACCCACGCGCTCCATTATGCAAGCTGCGTCTTCGAGGGGGAAAGGGTCTATGGCGGGCGGGTTTTCAAGCTCCGGGAGCATAGCCAGCGCCTGATCGATTCCGCGAAGCTGCTCGGCTTCGAAATTCCGATCGGGCTCGACGCGCTTTGCGAGGCGACCGAGACGGTGGTGAAGGCGCAGGGGATCGTCGACGGCTATGTCCGCCCGGTCGCCTGGCGCGGCCCCGAGCAGATGGGCGTCTCGGCGCAGGCGACGAAGATCCACATGGCGATCGCGACCTGGGAATGGCCCGCCTATTTCACGCCGGAGGCGCGACTCAAGGGCATTCGCATGACGATCTCCAAATGGGCGCGCCCCGCTCCCAACACGGCGCCCACGGCCTCGAAATGTGCGGGCCTCTACATGATTTGCACGCTCTCCAAGCACGCCGCGGAGGCCGACGGCTACGACGACGCGCTGATGCTCGATTGGCGCGGCCGAATTGCCGAGGCGACCGGCGCCAACATCTTCCTCGCGATCAACGGAGAGCTGCACACGCCGACGCCCGACTGCTTCCTCGACGGCATCACCCGCCGCACCGTCATCGGTCTCGCGCGCGCACGCCAGATCAAGGTGGTGGAGCGGGCGATCATGCCGGAGGAACTCGCGAAGGCGCAGGAGGTCTTCCTCACGGGGACGGCGGCCGAGGTGACACCGGTGCGCGAGATCGGCAGCTACAAATTCACGCCGGGCGCAATCTGCAGGCAGATGATCGAGGATTTCCAGCGCGCGACACGCAGCGGCGACTGAAAGACCCGCGATCGGAGCCATGCGGGGCACGTACTTTTCGGTGGCGATCGCCGCCGCCCTCGTGGCGGGGGTGTTCCCTGCTGCCGCGCAGCCCTTCGATCTCGACCACCCCGTCCGCGATTGCCGTCCCTGCGCCTTCTCGACCGGGAAGGGCGCGCCGGACTTCGAGATCGTCTTCAAATTTGAGGGGGGCCGGCGCCGACGGGCGGCTCGTCGCCCTCTCGGTGAAGCCCGCGGGCGGCGCCGAGGAGGTGCTCCCTCTTCCGGAGCCACTCGCGAGCGGCGATTTTCCCGACGGGTTTTACCTCCTCGGCGACGATCTCAATTTCGACGGCTTCCGCGATCTCGGAATCGCGCTCGCGCGGTTCACGCGCATGCTGCCGGCGGCATATTGGGTCTACGATCCCGCCGCGCGGCGCTTCGCGCCGTTACGACGCGTCGGTGACGAGGGCAGCAACGCGCTCCTGATGCCGCTCGAGGACGGCAGCGAGGAGCTCTTCGCGCACCTCCCCTCGAGCGCGGTCGAGCACGAGGATTTCTGGTATCGGGTCTCCGGAGCGACCGCGGCGGCGGTCCGGCGCGAGCGGCAATTCGAGGAGGGCGGCCACATCGTGGCGGTGCTCGAGGATCTTACCGTCAATCCGCCGCGCCTCCTGAAGCGCGCCACGGGTTTCCTCGACGACGGAGAGCGACGCGCGTTTCTCCGCCGCCTGGAAGCCGTGTCGCGGCAGGCGGCGGCGCTCTATCGCGCCGGTGACAAGGCGGGCGCGGCCGCCAGCCTCCGGACGCTGCTCGCGGATAAAATCCTCGACACCCTCTACGGGAACCCGGGCAGCTCCTCCGCGAGCCGCCTCCTCAACGAATACGGTTTCTACCTCGCAGAGGCCGGGGACCCGAAAGCGGCAGTCGACGTCCTCGAGACCGTCCTCACCGAGGACCCCCAGCGCACGGTGGCCTACCTCAACATCGCCGACGCCCAATTCGCGCTCGGCCGGCTTTCGGCGGCGCGCGCCAGTTACGCGCGCTATCGCGAGCTCATGACGGAGCAAGGCAAGGCGGACAGGATTCCGCCGCGCGTCGGCGAGCGCGCGGAGTAGCGGCTTACTCCGCGCTCCAGCGCTTGGCGGCCTCGTCGTCGCCCGCGCGCGCCTCGACCCAACGCGATCCCGCCGGGGTCTCCTCGAGCTTCCAGAACGGCGCCTTGGTCTTGAGCCAGTCCACCAGGAACTCGCAGGCCTCAAAGGCGGCCTGGCGATGCGCGGAAGCCGTGATCACCAGCACGATGCGCTCGCCGGGCTCGAGCCGCCCGTAGCGGTGGAGGATGAGGCAATCCTCGATGGGCCAGCGCCGCCGCGCCTCGGCCTCGATCTCCGCGAGCTTCTTCTCGGTCATCCCGGGATAGTGCTCGAGCGTCATGGCGCCGACGCGCTCGCCGCCGGCGGCGTCGCGGACGAGCCCGACGAAGCTCACGACGCCGCCGATGCCGTGCTTGCCGCGCGCAAGCCGCTCGATCTCCGCGCCCGCATCGAAATCCTCGCGCTGCACACGGATCATCGGGATCAGCCTCCGGTCACGGGCGGGAAGAGCGCGACTTCGTCGCCGGGCTTCAGGGGATGGCTCGTCGGCACGTAGTCCTGGTTGACAGCGACGCGCACGATCGAGAGGTCCTTGAGCGCCTCGGCGAAGCCGGGCCCGCGCCGCTTCAGCCATTCTAGGAGCGCGCCCACGGTCGCGACGCTCGGCGGCGGATCGACGGTCTCCTCGGCGATGCCGATCTTGGCGCGGAGCCAGGCGAAATAGAGGAGCTTCATGGGACTTGACCTAAGTCCGCATCGCCGCGAAGTCAATGCGAAGGGGGATCAGACCGCGAGGAAGCCGCCGTCCACCGCGAGGATGTGGCCCGTCACCATCGAGGCGGCGCGGCTTGCGAGGAAGAGGGCGGCGCCGACCATCTCCGGCACCTCGGCTACACGGCCCATGGGCGTCGCGGCCTCGACCCGTGCCCGCATCTCCGGCTGCGACAGCAGGGGACGCGTGAGCTCGGTGCGCACGTAAGTGGGCGCGATCGCGTTGACGCGGATGCCCTGCTTCGCCCATTCGACCGCAAGCGCGCGCGTCATGTTCACGACGGCGCCCTTCGAGGTCTGGTAGCCGACATTGGGGTAGATGCCGCCCGAGAAGCCCATGATCGAGGCGAGATTGACGATGCTGCCCTTGGCGCGCGGCAGCATGAGCCGCGCGGCAGCGCGGGAGCAGAGGAAGGTTCCCGTGACGTTCACCCCCTGCACCATCTGCCACTCCGCGAGCGTGAGCTCCGTCGCGGCCTTGCGAACCGCCGTCCCAGCGCTGTTGACGAGCACATCGAGGCGACCCATGCGCTTGCCGATCTCCGCGAAGACGCGCTCGACCGCGGCCTCGTCGGCGACGTCAAGGACGAAGACCTCGGCGCGGCCGCCGGCCGAGCGGATCGCTGCCGCAGCTGCGCCCGCCGCTTTCTCATTGCGGTCGAGAATCGCGATCGCGGCGCCGACGCGCGCGAAGGCCTCGGCGATGCCGCCGCCGATGCCGGCGCCGCCGCCGGTTATCGCGGCCACCTCCCCGTCGAGGCGGAAGGCCGCGAGCGGGTTCTCGAGAGAGAGCATCTCGGTCAATCCATCACCTCACGGAAAGGAAGGAACGGCACGCTGCTGCCGGCGGCGAGCTCGGTGACGGACTCCTCGAGCACGACGAGACCGTCGGATTCCACCATCGAGGAGAGGATGCCCGCGCCGTCGCGTGGGAATTTGCGCGCGACCCAGCCGCCCGCGGGTGCCGCGTCGAGTCGCGCGCGGAGATACTCGCGCCGGCCTTCCTTCTTGCGATAGGCGAAATCCGCGACCACGGGGAAGCTCCGGGGCGCAATCTCGCGCGCGCCCGCGAGCCGCAGGATGAGCGGCCGCGCCAGCACCAGGAAGGTCACCATCACGGCGACGGGATTGCCCGGCAGCCCCATGAAGGGCACGCGGCCGATCTGGCCCATGGCGACCGGACGGCCTGGCTTGATCGCGAGACGCCAGAAATGCAGGCGGCCCACCGCCTCGACCGCGGCCTTGACGTGATCCTCCTCGCCGGTGGACATGCCGCCGGAGGTGAGGACGAGATCGTGGCTTGCGGCCGCGCGCGCAAGCGCGGCCTCGACCGCCTCGCGGCGGTCCGGGACGATGCCGAGATCGGTGACGGCGACGCCGAGCCCTTCGAGGAGCGCGCGGAGAGTGTAGCGGTTGGCGTCGTAGATCGCGCCCTCCGGGAGCGGCGTCCCGGGCTCGCGCACCTCGTCGCCGGTCGAGAGCAGCGCCACGCGGAGCTTTCGATAGACCCGCAGCTCCGCGAGCCCCAAGGAGGCCGCAATGCCGATGTCCTGCGGGCGGAGCCGCTGGCCCGGCGCGAGCACCGTCGCGCCGGCCCTTACGTCCTCGCCGGCGCGGCGGCGGTTGGAGCCGCGCTTCAATCCCGAAGGCAGGCGCACCTTGCCGGCTTCCTCGATGCAGTCCTCCTGCATGAAGACCGTATCCGGCCCCTCGGGCATGCGCGCGCCCGTGAAGACGCGGACGGCGGCCCCGCGCTGCGCCGCCATTGGGAGCGGGTGACCCGCCGTTGCTCGCCCGACGACCGGCAGGCTCGTCGGCGAGCCCGGCGCGAGATCGTCGAAATAGACGGCATAGCCGTCGACCGCGGCATTGTCGTGCGGCGGCACGCTCAGCGGCGCCACCACCGGCGCCGCGAGAATGCGGTGAAGCGCCGCCGCGAGCGGCACCGTCTCGGCCTCCGGGAGCGGCAGCGTCCGCGCCTCGATGAGGCTCAATGCCTCGGCGCCGCTCATGAGCGCGCCGCCGAACGCGAAGCAGTCGTCGCTGAGCTGCGCCATCTCAGCCGGCCTCCCTCGCGTGCGCGAGCACGAACTCCGCGATCTCCGGAATGTCCGCGAGCTCGAGCCGCCGCACCGGCAAGTCCGGGATCGGCTCGTCCGAGGCAACCGCGAGCACGGCCGGGTCCTCGCGGCAGATGAGCGGCTTGCCCACGGAGGGGCGATGCACCTCGAGCTTGGGCAGCGATTGGCGCTTTAAGCCCTCGACGATCAGCAAATCGACCGGGGTCATGTGCGGAATGAGCTCGTCGAGCGTCGGCTCCGGCGCCCCGCGATGCTCGTGCATGAGCGCCCAGCGATAGGCCGAGGACACCAAGACCTCGACGGCGCCGGCCTGGCGATGGAGGTAGCTGTCTTTCCCGGGCTGGTCGACGTCGAAGGCGTGGTGGGCATGCTTCACCGTCGAGACGCTGATGCCGCGCGAGGTCAGCAGTGGGATCATTCGCGTCAGCAGCGTCGTCTTACCGCTGCCGCTCCAGCCGGCGATGCCGAAGATGCGCATGGCGCGCGCCACCGCCTCAGGCCGCGCGGCCGTGCTCCGCCGAGGACGGTGCCGGCGGCTCGATCGTGACCTCGTCCATGTGCGTGAGTCCCACGTAGAGATAGTCCCAGCCCGTGACCAGCGTGAGCACGGCGGCGATCCAGAGCATGACCTCGCCGATGGTCTGGACCGGGATCGTGGATTGACTGGCGTCCTGCAGCAGCAGGATCGCGATCGCGACCATCTGGATCGCAGTCTTCCATTTGGCGAGGCGCGAGACCGGGAGGCTCACCCTGACGGTCGCGAGATGCTCGCGCAAGCCCGAGACCAGGATCTCCCGCATCAGGATCACCAGCGCCGGCAGGATCGTGAGCGCGGAGATCTTCTGCGTCGCCGCGAGCATGAAGAGCGCCGCCGCCACCACCAGCTTGTCCGCGATCGGGTCGAGGAAGCGCCCGAACTCCGTCTGCTGCTTCCAGCGCCGCGCGAAGTGCCCGTCGAGCCAATCGGTGATGCAGGCCGCGGCGAAGATGCCGCAGGCGATCCAGGGCGCGATCCGTCCCGGCAGGTAGAAGGTCGCGACCAGCAGCGGAACCGCGAGGATGCGCGACAGCGTCAGGAGGTTTGGCAAAGTCTTCAGCATGGTATTGCCGGTGCTTGGGGGTCGGGGATTTTAGCCGTCGGCGTGGAAGTGGTCATAAATCTTTTTTGCCACCGCCTCGCTGATGCCCTCGACCTGCACGAGATCGGCGAGGCCCGCGCGCGCGACGCCGCGGGCGGAGCCGAAATGATGCAGCAGCGCCTTCTTGCGCCGCGCGCCGATGCCCGCGATCTCGTCGAGCGGCGAGGCGCCGATCGCCTTCGCGCGCCGCGCGCGGTGCGTGCCGATCGCGAAGCGATGCGCCTCGTCGCGCAGGCGCTGGAGGTAGTAGAGGACGGGGCCCTTGGGATCGAGGCCCATCGGCGGCTTCCCCGGCAGGAAGAAGCGCTCGCGCCCGGCATCGCGGTCCGGCCCCTTCGCGATCGCCACCACCGGCACGTCGGAGATGCCGAGATCGGCCAGCACCTGCTGCGCCACGCCGAGCTGGCCCTGGCCGCCGTCGATGAGGATCAGGTCCGGCCAGCTTCCGCCCTCGCGCGCGGGGTCCTCCTTGAGCGCGCGAGCGAAACGGCGGGTCAGAACCTCGCGCATCATGCCGTAATCGTCGCCGGGTGCGATCGGCGCGGCGCCTTCCTCGCCCTCGGTACCGCGGATAGTGAATTTGCGGTAGGCGTTCTTGGTGAAGCCCTCGGGCCCCGCGACGATCATGGCGCCGACGGGATGCGCGCCCTGGATGTGGCTGTTGTCATAGACCTCGATGCGCTGCGGCGCTCCCTCGAGGCCGAAGAGCTGCGCCACCTCCTCCAGGAGCCTTTGCTGCGCCGAGCTCTCCGCAAGCCGCCGCGCCAGCGCCTCGCGGGCGTTGACGAGGGCGTGCTCGACGGGTGCACGCTTCTCCCCCCGCCGCGGCACCAGGAGCCGCACGGCGTGCCCCGCGCGCACCGCGAGCGCCTCCGCGATGAGGGCGGACTCCGCGGGCTCGTGGCTCAGGAGGATCAGTTTCGGCGGCGGCTTGTTCTCGTAGAATTGGCCGAGGAAGCTCGCGAGCACCTCGGCAAGGTCGAGCTGCTTGTCGTGGGTCGGGAAATAGGCGCGATTGCCCCAGTTCTGGCCGCTCCGGAAGAAGAAGACCTGGACGCAGGTATGGCCGCCGGCCTGATGGATCGCGACCACGTCCGCATCCTGAAGGCCCGCGACCGTCACGTCCTGACGGCCCTGTACGTGCGTCAGCGCGCGGATGCGGTCGCGCAGCACCGCTGCCGCCTCGAAGTCGAGATCGTCCGAGAGTTGCTGCATGCGCTCGGCGAGGCGCTTCTGGACGTCGCTGCTCCGGCCCTTGAGGAAGTTCCGCGCTTCCTCCATCAGCTTGCCGTAGGCAGCCTCGTCGATGCGGCCGACGCAAGGGGCGCTGCAGCGCTTGATCTGGTAGAGGAGGCAGGGGCGCGTGCGGGTCTCGAAGACGCTGTCGCTGCAGGAACGCAGCAGGAAGGCGCGCTGCAATGCCACGAGCGTGCGCGCGACCGCGCCCGCGGAGGCGAACGGCCCGAAATACTCGCCGGGCTCGTTGCGGGCGCCGCGGTATTTGGTGAGGCGCGGGAAGGCGTGGCCGCTCGTGAGATGGATGAAGGGGAACGACTTGTCGTCCCGGAGCAGCACGTTATAGCGCGGCATCAGCCGCTTGATGAGGTTGTTCTCGAGAAGCAGCGCCTCGACCTCGGTGTGCGTCACCACCACCTCGAGCGAGCGCGTCTCCGCGACCATGCGGCGGAGCCGCGTCGAGAGATTGCCGAGCACGGTGTAATGCTGGACCCGCGCCCTGAGGTTGCGCGCCTTGCCGACATAGACCGCATCGCCCTTGCGGTCGAGCATGCGATAGACGCCGGGGCTCGCCGGCAGCGTCTTCAACGCCGCGCGAATCGTGTCCAGCCCCTGCGCGAGCGAGCCGCCGGGCACGCTCTCGGCTCCGGTCTTGTCGGCGTCCAGAATGTCGCTCATGAATCTCTCATGGCATCGCAGAGATCGCGCTTCGCCGTCAATGCCGCCGCAGCGAACGCAAGGCGTGAGGCCCGGATTTCCTGGGCACCCCCGACTCTATCCACGATCCGTGTGGAAAACTTTGTTGAAAAGCCGGAGTCCCCTGGTCGCCAGGGGCGGATTTGCTTCGTTGGCTAATCTCTGCACAAAATATCGGCAAAAAACTAATGCATTGATTCCTATGGACTAAATGGCTGTCAAGCGTAAAGAAGCGGAAACAATCTTGAAATTGTGGATTGCGCTTAGGCACCGGGCCCAAGGAAGGCGCTCATGTGAACAATTCCCCGCCGGAGCGGCGCGGATTTCCGCCAGTTTTCAGCGGTGGCGTTACGGAAAGCGCGTTGGAATGGGGATTTTTTAACGATTTGTTGCAGCGAAGCCAGCAAATCAGCGGCGTTCGGGCATGCGGTGCGAGGCAGGCTGCGTGCTACAGTAAACTCCACGGAGGTTTGAGGAGCCCGATGAAGGACGATTTTCCCGCGCCGCTCTCCGCGACCGGGCCCCAGCCGCTCTGGGACCCCGCACGCGATTACGTTCGCGTCGTCCTCCGGGACATGCAAGTGGAGGCTCGGGTCGGCATGCATCCCTGGGAGATGCATCCGGAGCGGCCGCACCGGCTCATCGTGAACGTCGAGCTCTTCGCCTACGCGCCGCCGGGCGAGCGTGCGACCGGCGCCACGATCATCGACTACGACCCCATTCACGATGCGCTCAAGACCTGGCCCGCGCGGCCGCACGTGCCGCTGCTGGAGACCCTGGTCGAGGAAGTGGTCGAGCACTGCTTCCGCATTCCCCGCGTCGCCGCCTGCCGGGTCTCGATCCTGAAGCCCGATATCTTCAGCGACGCCGCCGCGGCCGGGGTCGAGATCTACCGGCGGCGGCCGGCCTAGGCGAGGACGCAAGGCGTGAGCGGCGGCGACGAGCAGCGAGCGGTCCTGGTCACCGGCGGCGGCAAGCGCATTGGCGCCGCGATCGCGGAGGCGCTCGCCGAGGACGGCTGGATCGTCCTCCTGCACTACCACCGCTCCGAGAGCGAGGCGCTGGCGCTCGCGGAGAAGCTGCACCGGGCCGGGCGGCGCTGCGTTCCCGTCCACGCCGATCTCTCCCGGCCGGAGGAGATCGACGGGCTCGTGCCGCGCTGTCTCGCGGAGGTTCCCCGACTCGACTGCCTCGTCAACAATGCCGCAACCTTCTTCTACGACACCATCGCGAGCGTGACCTGGGAGAGCTGGCAGGCGCATCTGACGCCCAACCTCGCCGCTCCCGTCTTCCTCTCGCGGGCCTTTGCGGAGCGATTGCCGGCGGGGCGCGAGGGGCTCATCGTGAACATGCTCGATCAGAAGGTCGAGGCGCTCAACCCCGATTTCCTCTCCTACACCGCGAGCAAGGTCGGCCTCGACGGCCTGACCCGCGTGCTTGCGCTCGCCCTGGCGCCGCGCGTTCGCGTCTGCGGGATCGCGCCCGGCGTCACGCTCAGGAGCGGCAAGCAGACGGCTCAGAGCTTCGAGCGCGCCTGGCGCGCGCCGCCCTTGGGCCGCAGCAGCACGCCCGCGGAGATCGTCTCGGCCCTCCGGCTCATCATCGCGAGCTCCTCGATGACCGGCAGCGTCATCACCCTCGACGGCGGCGAGCACCTGCGGCGCCGGCCGCGCGACGTCGCGTTCGATACTCCCTGAGGACAGTTAGGGTCCCTTTCTGCGCTTCGACCGCGCCTTCATCCGCGCGACCTCACGCGCGGAGACGCCGGCGCGGCCGGCGGTAGAGCGGCCGCGGACGCCCCCGGACGGAATCTCGAGCTCGGCCTCCTCGAGCCGCCGGATCTCGTCGCGGAGGCGGGCCGCCTCCTCGAATTCGAGGTCGGCGGCCGCCGCGCGCATGCGCTTCTCGAGGTCCGCGATCACGGTCTTGCGGTCGGCACCCTGATAGTGGCTCGCCTCGCTCTCGGACAATCCCACCGTGAGGTGGTCGCGCTCGTAGACGCTCTCGAGGATGTCGGAGATGCCGCGCTTGATGCTCTCGGGCGTGATGCCGTTGGCGGCGTTATAGGCCTGCTGCTTCTCGCGCCGGCGATTGGTCTCGTCGATCGCGGCCTTCATGCTCTCGGTCATGTGGTCGGCATAGAGCAGCGCGCGGCCCTCGACGTTGCGCGCGGCGCGGCCGATCGTCTGAATGAGCGCGGTGCGCGAGCGGAGATAGCCCTCCTTGTCGGCGTCGAGGATCGCCACCAGCGCGCATTCGGGGATGTCGAGCCCCTCGCGCAGCAGGTTGATCCCCACGAGCACGTCGAAGACCCCGAGCCTGAGGTCGCGGATGATCTCGATGCGCTCCAGCGTGTCCACGTCGGAGTGCATGTAGCGGACGCGAATGCCGTTCTCGTGCAGATACTCGGTCAGGGCCTCCGCCATCTTCTTGGTGAGGGTCGTCACGAGAACGCGCCGGCCTTGCTTGGCGCAGTCGCGGCACTCCGCCATGAGGTCGTCGACCTGGTTCTCGACGGGCCGCACGATGCAGACGGGATCGACGAGGCCCGTCGGGCGCACCACCTGCTCCACGAAGACGCCGCCGGTCTGCTCGAGCTCCCAGGCCGCGGGGGTCGCGGAGACGTAGATCGTCTGCCCCCGCATCCGGTTCCATTCCTCGAATTTGAGCGGACGGTTGTCGACGCAGGCCGGAAGACGGAAGCCGTATTCGGCAAGTGTCGATTTGCGCGCATAGTCGCCGCGGAACATGCCGCCCAATTGCGGCACGGTGACGTGGCACTCGTCGACGAAGACGAGCGTGTCCGGCGGCAGATACTCGAAGAGCGTCGGCGGCGGCTCGCCGGGCTTGCGGCCCGTGAGATAGCGCGAGTAGTTCTCGATCCCCGCGCAGCTTCCCGTCGCCATCATCATCTCGACGTCGAAGCTCGTGCGCTGCTCGAGCCGCTGCGCCTCCAGGAGCTTCCCCTGCGCCGTGAACTCCGCGACGCGGAGCTTGAGGTCGCGGCGGATCTCGTCGATCGCCTGCAGCAGCGTCGGCTTCGGCGTGACGTAATGGCTGTTGGGATAGATCTTGACGCTCTCGAGCTGCGCCGCCTTCTCGCCGGTCAAGGGATCGAACTCGTAAATCGACTCGATCTCGTCGCCGAAGAGCGAGATGCGCCAGGCGCGGTCCTCGTAGTGGACCGGGAAGATCTCGACGGTGTCGCCGCGCACGCGGAAGGCGCCGCGGACGAAATTGGCGTCGTTCCGCCGGTATTGCAGCTCCACGAGCTTCGCCAGCATCTTCGCGCGGTTGACGGTCTCGCCGGTCTCCAGCGAGAGCGTCATCTCCGAATAGGTCTCGACCGAGCCGATGCCGTAGATGCAGGAGACCGAGGCCACGATCACGGTGTCGCGCCGCTCCAGGATCGCCCGCGTTGCGGAATGCCGCATGCGGTCGATCTGCTCGTTGATCGAGGATTCCTTCTCGATGTAGGTGTCGGTGCGGGGAACGTAGGCCTCGGGCTGGTAATAGTCGTAATACGAGACGAAATACTCGACCGCGTTCTCCGGGAAGAAGCTCTTCATCTCCCCATAGAGTTGCGCCGCGAGCGTCTTGTTGGGCGCGAGGATCAGCGCCGGCCGCTGCAGCCGCGCGATCACATGCGCCATGGTGAAGGTCTTGCCGGAGCCCGTGACCCCCAGCAGCACCTGGTCGCGCTCGGCCTTCTCGATCCCCTGGACGAGCTCCGCGATCGCCTGCGGCTGATCGCCCGCGGGCTGGAACTCCGAATGGATCTGGAACGGACGCCCGGTGTCCGCGAGCGGTCGTTCGGCGGCGAGGAGCGGCTGCATGCGCCTTAAGATAGGGAGCGCGGCGGCTTCGCGCCAGCGCTCCCTCCGCGTGTGGCTTTCGATTGCCTCCCTGCCCCGACCCTCCCTATCATCCGCCACGACCTCCTTGAGCGAGGGCGAGATGGCCCTGCATTTTTCCCGCGAGGACTTCGCCGAGCGCCGCGCCCGCGCCATCGGCGCGATGACGGCGGCGAAGCTCGACGGCCTCCTGATCTTTCGTCAAGAGAGCATGTATTACCTCACGGGCTACGATACCTTCGGCTATGTCTTCTTCCAGTGCCTCTATCTCGGCGCGGACGGCCGCCTCACGCTGCTGACGCGCGCGCCCGACCTGCTGCAGGCGAAGCACACATCCGACATTCCGGACATCCGCATCTGGGTCGACGGGCCCGAGGCGTCGCCCGCGCGGGAGCTCCGCGACATCCTCGCCAAGCACGGCTGTGCCGGAAAGCGGCTCGGCGTCGAGTGGGAAAGCTACGGCCTCACCGCGCGGAACGGCCAGCGCCTCGCCGCCGCGCTCGAGGGCTTCTGCACGCTCGCGGACGCCTCGGAGCTCGTGAGCCGGCTCCGCGTCGTCAAGAGCCCAGCCGAGCTCGCCTATGTGCGCCGCGCGGCGGAGCTCGCCGACGATGCGCTCGCGGAAGCAAAGCGGCTCGCGCGGCCCGGCGCTTTCGAGGGCGACATCCTCGCGGCGATGCACGGCGCCGTCTTCCGCGGCGGCGGCGACGATCCCGCCAACGAGTACATCATCGGCTCGGGATCCGATTCCCTGCTCTGCCGCTACTACAGCGGGAGGCGGCATCTCGACCGCGACGACCGGCTCACCCTCGAATTCGCAGGCGTCTATCGGCATTACCACTCCTGCCTCATGCGCACGCTCGCGATCGGGCGCGTCGATCCCGCGCTCGCGGAGATGCACGAGTCCGCGGTCGAGGCGCTCCACGCCGCGGAGGCGGCGCTGAAGCCGGGCCGCCCGATCGGCGAGGTCTTCGACGCGCAGGCCGGGGTGCTCGACCGCCGCGGGCATCGCGCGCACCGGCTCAACGCCTGCGGCTACAGCCTCGGCACCACCTTCGCGCCCAACTGGATGGATTGGCCGATGTTCTATCACGGCAACCCCGAGCCGGCGCGGCCGGGCATGGTGTTCTTCCTGCACATGGTCCTCTTCGATGCCGAGCGCGGCCTCGCCATGACGCTCGGGCGGACCTCGGAGGTGACGGAGACCGGTGCGCGGCCGCTCTCGCGCGCCGATCTCGAGTTCAGGCTATCCTGATCCCGCATGCCCTATCTCATCCTGTTCCTGGCGATGTGCTTGGTCGGGCTCGCCGTGAGCTGCGCCATCCTATGAGGCGCGGGCTCGGGCTTGCCCTCGCGCTGCTGCTGCTGGCGGGCTGCCAGCCGCTGCCGCATCCCTTCGAGGACGACCGTCCGGCGCCGCGTGCGCCGATCATGACGCTCCCGGACACGGACACCGTGCTGGTGTCGCCGATCGCCGGTCTCGACCCAGAGGCGCGCCAAAAGCTCGCGCGGGCGATGGCGGAGGCGCTGCAGGCGAACGACATTCTCGCCTCGGACGCGAGCGGCAATCGCGGCAGCCTCAACCTCCTGGGCACGGCGAGCGCCGGCGAGCGCGGCGTCAAGGTCGACTGGCGCTTGCTCGACCCCGCGGGCCGCACCGTCGGCAATGCCACCAGCAGCGCCGGCGTCTCGCTCGAGAGCATCAACCGCGGCGATGCGGTCGCGCTCAAGGCGTTGGCGACGGCGTCCGCGACCGCGGTCGCGAAGCTCTTCCAGGAGGACGCACCGGCACCGGCCGCGGCGCCGGCACCGAACTTTCGGCAGGTGACGGTAATTCCCGTGACGGGCGCCCCCGGTGACGGCAAGCAGGCGCTCACCGCCGCGATGACGGCGGCGCTCAAGCAAGCGAAGCTCACCATCGTCGGCGGCGATCGCAAGAGCGAGGCGCTGGCGGTGGTGGGGACCGTGAAGATCGACCGTCCGCAGAACGGGCGCCAGCACGTCTCCATCACCTGGGCGCTCCTCGAGCCCGACGGGAAGCAGCTCGGCGTCGTCACTCAGGATAATGCGGTCCCCCAAGGCAGCCTCGACGGGCGCTGGGGCGACGTCGCCAACGCCGTGGCCCAAGCCGCGGCCCCCGGCATTCTCGCTCTCATCGAGAAGGCGGAGCAGGTCCGCAGCGGCACCTGAACCTGCGGTAACCCCTTGGAAATCGGGCGCTTCACGGCGGTTTACAGGGGATAGGCGCTTTGTTACAGTCCGCGCGCGCCGCAACGGGGGCGCGCCCGGGCAGTCCGCCCTATTCGGCGAGATCGGATGAAAATCCTCACCTGCAACAGCAATCGGCCGCTTGCCGAGGCGATTTCCGCTTACCTCAACTTGCCCCTCACCAAGGCGAGCGTGCGGCGCTTCTCGGACATGGAGGTCTTCGTCGAGATCCAGGAGAACGTCCGCGGCGAGGACGTCTTCGTGATCCAGTCGACCTCCTTTCCCGCGAACGACAACCTCATGGAGCTGCTGGTCACCCTGGACGCGCTGAGGCGCGGCTCGGCCCGGCGCGCGACGGCGGTCATCCCCTATTACGGCTACGCGCGGCAGGACCGGAAATCCGGCCCCCGCACGCCGATCTCGGCGAAGCTCGTCGCCAACATGATCACCGCAGCGGGCGCCGACCGCGTGCTCACCGTCGACCTCCACGCGGGCCAGATCCAGGGCTTCTTCGACATCCCCACCGACAACCTCTTCGTGGCGCCGGTGTTCCTCAAGGACATCAAGGAGCGCTACAACGGCGGCGACCTCGTCATCGTCTCGCCGGACGTGGGCGGCGTGGTGCGCGCGCGGCACATCGCGAGCCGCCTCGGCGCCGATCTCGCCATCATTGACAAGCGGCGCGAGCGCGCGGGCATCTCCGAGGTGATGAACGTCATCGGCGACGTCGACGGCCGCCGCTGCATTCTCGTCGACGACATCGTCGACAGCGCCGGGACGCTCTGCAACGCCGCCGAGGCGCTGGTCGCGCGCGGCGCCAAGACCGCTTCCGCCTACGTCACGCATGGAGTACTTTCCGGCGGCGCCGTCGGCCGCGTCACCGCCTCGCCGCTGCAGGAGCTCGTCATCACCGACAGCATCCTCGGTACCGAGGCCGTCCGCGTCGCGCACAACATCAGACAGCTCTCGATCGCGCCGCTGATGGCCGAGGCGATGCGCCGCATCAGCGAGGAGCGCTCGGTCTCGAGCCTCTTCGACTAGGAAGAGTTTCCCGCGGGCGACCGCGGGTTTTGAGAGGCGCGCGGCACCCCTGGAGGCCGGCGTCTCGGCGGCAGAAGCTCCCGCATCGCGCGGGGGCGCCGCAAGTGCAAGGAGCAAAGGAGAGAGAGTGTCATGGCCGAGCTCATCACCATTCGCGCCGAAGCGCGCGACCGGGCCGGAAAGGGGGCCGCCCGGGCCACCCGTCGCAGCGGCCGGGTGCCCGGAGTCCTCTATGGCGACAAGAAGCCGGCGGTCCTGCTGACCGTCGATCCCAGCGTCCTCGATCGCGAGGTGCACAAGCCCGGCTTCTTCGCGCGCCTTCTCAACGTGGAGGTCGACGGCGCCAAGGAGCGTGCGCTCCCGCGCGACGTGCAATTCCATCCCGTCAGCGACAAACCGCTGCACGTGGACTTCCTGCGCGTCGGCCCCGGCGCGCGCATCGTAGTGGCGATCCCCGTCCACGTCATCGACGTCGAGAAGTCGCCGGGCATCAAGCGCGGCGGCATCGTCAACCTCGTCCGGCACGAGGTCGAGCTCTACTGCAACGCCGATGCCATCCCCGAGAGGATCGACGTGAGCCTCGAAGGGCTCGACATCGGCGGCAGCGTGCACATCAAGAGCGTGAAGCTCCCGGAGGGCACCAAGCCCGTGATCGCCCGCGACTTCACGGTCGCCACCGTGGCGGCCCCGACCGTGGTCCGCGAGGAGCTCGCGGCAGCGCAGGCGGCGGCGCAAGCGGCAGCAGCGGCCGCTGCGGCAGCGGCGGAGGCCGGCGTCGAGGGCGCGCCTCCCGCAGAAGGCGGCGCGGCAGCACCGGCTGCGGGCGCGGCGGCGCCCGCTGCGGCGGGTGCTCCGGCAGCAGCCGGCGCTCCCGCCAAGGGCGCCCCCGCTGCTCCGGCGAAGGGCGGTGCTGCTCCCGCCAAGGGCGCGCCGGCCAAGGGCTGATAGGCCCGCGGCCAGCGCCTCGGCGCCATGCGCCTCTTCGTCGGGCTCGGCAATCCCGAGTCCCGCCACGCGAGGAATCGCCACAACATCGGGTTCATGGCGGTGGACGCTCTGGTCCGCCGCCATGAATTCGGGCCGTTCCGCTCGAAGTTCTCGGGCGCGCTCGCGGAGGGGACGGTGGGAGGCGAGCGCGTGCTGGCGCTCAAGCCCATGACCTACATGAACCTCTCCGGCGACAGCGTCGGCGCTTGCGCGCGCTTCTACAAGATCGACGCCGCGGAGATCGCGGTGATCCACGACGAGCTCGACCTGGCGCCGGGGAAGCTCCGGGTGAAGCTTGGCGGCGGGACGGCGGGGCACAACGGGCTCCGCTCGATCGACGCGGCGATCGGGCCGGATTTCTGGCGCGTCCGGCTCGGCATCGGTCATCCCGGCGTAAAGGAGCTCGTGCTTTCCTACGTGCTGCAGGACTTCAGCTCCGAGGAGATGGGCTGGGTCGCGCCGCTCGTCGAGGCGGTGGCGGAGGCGCTGCCGCTCCTCGTCGCGGACGACGACTCCGCCTTCATGAGCAAGGTCGCGCTCATCCTGAAGCCGCCGCGGCCGAAACCGCCGCGGCCGCAATCGAAATCGGACGACGAGAGCAATGGGCTTTAATTGCGGCATCGTCGGCCTTCCCAATGTGGGGAAGTCGACGCTCTTCAACGCGCTCACCTCGACCCAGGCGGCCGAGGCGGCGAACTATCCCTTCTGCACGATCGAGCCCAACGTGGGGCGCGTGGCGGTGCCGGACTCGCGCCTCGACGTCCTCGCGAAGCTCGGCAAGTCCGCGAAGATCGTCGCGACGCAGCTCGAGTTCGTGGACATCGCGGGCCTCGTGCGCGGTGCCTCCAAGGGCGAAGGACTCGGCAACCAGTTCCTCGGGCACATCCGCGAGGTCGACGCGATCGCACACGTGCTGCGCTGCTTCGAGAGCGGCGACGTGACCCACGTCGAGGGCTCGGTCGATCCGATCCGCGACGCCGAGACCGTCGAGACCGAGCTCTTGCTCGCGGACCTCGATGGCCTCGAGAAGCGCTTCGCCGCCGCGCAGAAGAAGGCGCGGGGCGGCGAGAAGGAAGCGAAGGTGGAGCTCGCGGTGATGGAGCCGGTACTCGCCGCGCTCCGCGACGGCAAGCCCGCGCGCACGGTGAAGCTCGACGAGGAGCAGCGGCCGATCCTGAAGCGCCTCCAGCTCCTCACCGCCAAGCCCGTGCTCTACGTCTGCAACGTCGAGGAGGCTGCGGCCGCGACCGGGAACGACTATTCCGCGCGGGTCGCGGACTATGCGAAGGAGCAGGGAGCGGAGACCGTGGTGATCTCCGCGAGCATCGAGGCGGAGGTGGCGCTCCTGCCGGACGAGGCCGATAAGCGCGAGTTCCTGGCGACGCTCGGCCTCGAGGAGGCCGGTCTCGCGCGTGTCATCCGCGCGGGCTATCGGCTCCTCGATCTCGTGACCTTCTTCACCGTCGGCCCCAAGGAGGCGCACGCCTGGACCGTCCGCCGCGGCGCCAAGGCGCCGGAGGCCGCGGGCGTCATCCACACGGATTTCGAGAAGGGCTTCATCCGCGCCGAGACGATCTCCTACGACGACTTCGTCGCCTGCGGCGGCGAGCAAGGCGCCAAGGACGTGGGCAAGATGCGCCTCGAAGGCGGTGAATACGTCGTCCAGGATGGCGATATCCTGCATTTTCGGTTCAATGTGTGATGGAAGAGCGCCTGACTGCGGCTATAATCGATACATGCGTCACGTCAGCCTATTGGAAAGACCGGCCTATAGAATCCAGGAAGCTGCCCGCTATCTGCGGCTGCCGGCGGCGACGCTGCGTGCTTGGGTGCTGGGACGAGATTACCCCGTTCGAGATGGGACTCGGCGTTTTCAACCGGTCATCGACATTGCCGACCGCAAGCATGGTTATCTCTCCTTTACGAACTTAGTCGAGGCACATGTTCTTGCGGCGATTCGACGCCAGCATCGAATTCCGCTTCCCAAAGTTCGCGACGCCGTCCGGTTTTTGCGCGACCGCTTCGGCAGCGACCGGCCACTGATCCAGCAGCAATTCCAGACTGACGGGCTCGACCTCTTCGTGGAAAAGCTCGGTGCGCTCATCGCGGTCTCCCGGCAAGGACAGCTTGCAATGCGTGAGATCATCGAGTTGCATCTGAATCGAATCGAGCGCGACACGCATGGGGTACCTGTCAGGCTCTACCCATTCACGCGGACGGAGATGGCGGCTGCCACCGAGCGTGCGGTCGTGATCGATCCGAAACTTTCCTTCGGACGGCCGGCCATCGCTCGGCTGGGAATTCCAACCGCTGTGATAGCGGAGCGTTACAAGGCCGGGGACAGCATCGATGCGCTTGTAGTGGATTACGGCGCGGCGCGAGCGGAAATTGAAGAAGCGATCCGCTGCGAGCTCCAAGTCGAAGCCGCATAGCTCGCCGACGCTCTTCATCGACCGCTCGCTCGGCCGCTACGACGTTGCGGCTGCCTTGCGAGAAGCCGGAGCGCGCGTCGAAATTCATGATGATCATTTTCCCGCGAACGCCGACGATGACGATTGGCTCGTCGCGGTCGGCAAACGCGGATGGATCGTGCTCACAAAGGACACGCGGATCCGATATCGCCCGAACGAGATAGCTGCGATCAAGGACGCGAACGTCATCGCCATGGTGCTGACGGTAGGGAATGTTACCGGCGAGCAAATGGCGAAACTCTTCGTCAAGGCTCTCCCCAGGATTTGCAAACAGGCCGCCATTAGTTCACCCCCTGCGCTGTTCACGTTTGGGCGAGACGGCCGACTCACGAAGCACCGCCTCTGAAGGCAGCGTCGCAGTCGAGGGTCTATGCGACTTTGTTGATCACCCGCAACTTCTTCCCATCCATGAACGCCCGGATGTTCTCCGCAGCCTGGCGGTAGACGATCCGGTAGTTCTCGTCGAGGACGTAGCCGAGATGCGGCGTCAGCACGACGTTGTCGAGGCGCCGCAGCGGATGATCCGCAGGAAGCGGCTCGCGGTCGTAGACGTCGAGTGCGGCGCCGGCGATGCGGCGGGTGCGGAGCGCCTCCACCAGCGCGGCCTCCTCGACGATGGGGCCGCGCGAGGTGTTGACGAGATAGGCCGTGGGCTTCATCCGCCGCAAGTCGGCCGCGCCCAACAATCCCCGCGTGCGTTCCGAGAGGACGAGGTGGATGGTCGCGACGTCGGCGCTCTCCAGCAGCGCTTCCTTCGCGGCGAGCGTCGCGCCCGCCGCGGCCGCGCGCTCCGCCGTGAGGTTCTGGCTCCAGGCGACGACGCTCATGCCGAAGGCCCTGCCGATCGCCGCCACCTGCGCCCCGAGCTTGCCGAGGCCGATCACGCCGAGCGTCTTCCCCTTGAGCCCCTGCCCCAGCGTCGTCTGCCAGAGGCCGCTCCGCATGGCCGCGGCCTCGAAGGGGATGTGGCGCATGAGGCCGATGATGAGGCCCCAGGTGAGCTCCGCCGTCGGATGCCCCAGCATCTCCGTCCCCGTCACCAGGACGCCTTTCTCGGCCGCGGCAGCCATGTCGATCGAGGCGTTCCGCATGCCCGCGGTGACGAGCAGGCGCAGGTTCGGCAGCCGCTCGAAGAGCGCGCGCGGGAAGGGCGTGCGCTCGCGCATCAGCACCGCCGCATCGAAGGTGTGCAAGCGCTCCGCAAGCCGCGGCACGTCTACGAGATTGTCGGCGAAGGCCTGCACCTCCGCCTCGGGCTCGAGGATTTTCCAATCCGCGATCGAGAGCGCCACCTTCTGATAGTCGTCGAGCACCGCCACGCGAAACATGATCGCCCTCCCCTGACCTTGAGCTGCGCGCGAAGGCTTACTCGATCGGGTCGAGCGGGCGCAAGCCGTGCCGCCGCGGCTTGACGCGCGGGATGGTGGCATCTACGGTCCGCACAATCGGAGGAGGGGAGGAAAGCATGACGACGTACCGCCGCTTCGGTATTGGAATCCTCGCGGCCGCGGGGCTCGCCGCGCTCATCGGCACGGCGCACGCAGCGGATCAGGTCGTCATCTATTCCGCCAACGAGAGCACGCTCGACAATCTCGTCTTCGAGGCCTTCAAGAAGGAGACGGGCATCCAGGTGCAGCCCGTCGAGGCCGGCTCCGGCGTCATCATGAAGCGCATCGCGGCCGAGAAGGACCGGCCGCAGGGCGACATCGTCTGGGGCGTGAGCCGCTCGCTCCTCCAGACCAACGCGCAGTATTTTGAGGCCTATCGCTCCGCGAACGCCGACGCCGTGCCTCCGGAGTTCCGCGATCCCAACAATCTCTGGCTCGGCACCAACCTGCACCTGCTCGTCATCATCGCGAACACCAAGGCGCTCGCGGCGAGCGACATGCCCAAGAGCTGGGCCGATCTCATGAGCCCCAAATGGAAGGGCAAGGTCGCCTTCACCGATCCCGCCAACTCCGGCTCCGCCTACACGAACACGACGCTCTGGGTCGATCTCTTCGGCGGCGGCGACAAGGGCTGGGACATGACGAAGATGCTCTACGCCAACCTCAAGGTGCTCAACAAGTCGTCGCTCGTGTTCTCCGGCGTCGGCGAGGGCGAGTACCCGCTCGGGGTCTCGCTGGAGTACGCGGGCTATCTCTGGCAGCACAACGGCGCAGCCGTCAAAGTGATCTATCCCAGCGATGGCACCGTCGTGCAGATGGAAGGCGTCGCGGTCATCAAAGGCGGGCCCAACACCGAGGCCGCGAAGAAGTTCGTGGACTTCGTTTCCGCCAAGGCGACGCGCGAGATGATCCTCGCGCACGCCTTCCGCCGCCCCGCGCGGCAGGACCTCGATCTCGAGCATCTCCCGGGCGGGCTGCCGCTGCTCTCCAAGGTCGCGCTCGCGAAATACGACGAGGCGAAGTGGACCGCCGAGCGCGACCCCACCATGAAGAAGATCCAGGACCTGATCCAGGCGACGCGGTGAGACCACGCCGCGTCGGCCGCGCATGAGCCGCGCGGCATGACCGCCGTCACCATCGATCGCGTCGAGAAACGCTTCGGCGCGGTGCGCGCGGTCGCGGGCGTGACGCTCGAGATCCGCCACGGCGAGTTCTTCACGCTTCTGGGACCCTCCGGCTGCGGAAAGACGACGCTGCTCCGGACGGTCGCGGGCTTCGCCGATCTCGACGCCGGCCAGATCCGCTTCGGAGAGCGCCGCATCGACACGCTGCCGCCGCACCGCCGCAACACCGGAATGGTGTTCCAGAACTACGCAATCTTCCCGAACCTCACGGTCGCGGGGAACGTCGCCTATGGCCTCAAGGCGCGGAGCATGCCAGCTGCGGCGATCGCGGAGCGCGTGGCGGCGGCGCTGAGGCTCGTCCATCTCGACGGCTACGACGAGCGCTGGCCGCATCAGCTCTCGGGCGGCCAGCTCCAGCGCGTGGCGATCGCCCGCGCGCTCGTGATCGAGCCCGAGGTGCTCCTCCTCGACGAGCCGCTCTCGAACCTCGACGCGAAGCTCCGCGTGGAGATGCGCGGCGAGATCCGCGAGCTCCAGCAGAAGCTCGGCATCACCGCGCTCTACGTGACGCACGACCAGGAAGAGGCGCTCGCGATCTCCGACCGCATCGCTGTGATGCGCGGGGGCGCGCTCGAGCAGGTGGGCCCTCCCGCCTCGATCTACGCGCGGCCCGCCACGCCCTTCGTCGCGGAGTTCATGGGGACGACGAACCTCATCGCGGGGAAGATCGCGGAAGCGCTCGGCGGCAGGATCCGGATCGCCGCGGGCGGCATCGTCTTGGAGGCGCAAGCGCAAGGTCATGCCGCGGGCGCCGCGGTGATGGCGTCGCTCAGGCCCGAGACGCTGCGGCTGCTGCCACCGGGCGAGACGCCGCCCTCGGGCTGGGCGCGGCTCGAGGCGACGGTCGCGCGCGTGGAGCTCCTGGGCGCGCTGACGCGCGTCGAGCTCGCGACGCAAGCGGGAATGCCGCTCAAGCTCGCGATGCTCGACCTGCCGCCGCAGCAGGTGGCACCCGGCAAGACGGTCGCCCTCGCATACGACCCCGCGCGCGTCGCGGTCTTCGCCGCGCCATGATCGCGCTGAAGCCGCGATCGGCTTTCCCGCTCGCCGTCGCGCTGATCGCGTTCCTCTTCCTCGGCCTTTTTCTGCTCTATCCCGTCTTCACGATCTTCAAGGCGGGCTTCCTCGATCCCGCGGGCAACTTCACGCTCGCGAACTACGTCAACATCCTCTCGCGGAGCTTCTATCAAGCGAGTCTGGGCAACAGCCTCGAGATCGGCGCGCTCGCGACCCTGACGACGACCGCGCTCGGCGTCCCCCTCGCCTTCTGCCTCGCGCGGCTCCCCGTGCCGGGGAAGGCGCTGATCCTCGTGCTCGCGGCGCTGCCGCTGGTGCTGCCCTCCTTCGTCGGCGCCTATGCGCTCGTGCTGATGTTCGGCCGCGCGGGGGTCGTCACGCGCTTCCTGCGCGATCTCGGCATTCCCTTCGGCTCGATCTACGGCACGCCCGGCCTCGTCGCGGTCTATACGCTGACGCTCTATCCCTATGTGGTGCTGCCGACGCTCGCGGCCTTCAAGGCCGTCGACGTCTCGATCGAGGAGGCCGGGCAGAATCTCGGGGCCTCGCGCTGGCGCGTTTTCCGCACGGTGATCCTGCCCGTCGTGATCCCCTCGGTGCTCTCGGGCGCGCTCCTCGTCTTCATGGAGACGCTGGAGAATTTCGGCGTGCCCTTCGTCCTCGCGGAGGACAAGCCGATCCTCGCGGTCGAGGCCTATAAGCTCTTCGTGGGCGAGGTCTCCGCCAATCCTTCCTCGGCGGGCGTCCTCGCCCTCGTCCTCGTGCTCTGCACCACGACGGCGCTGCTGCTCCAGCGCCACTACCTCGCGCGGCGGCGCTTCGCGACCGGCGCCCGCGCGGCGCCGCCGGAGCTGCGCCCGAGCCGCCCCTGGCGCATTCTCGCGACCGGCTATAGCTGGGGCGTCGTGCTCGCGGCACTGGTGCCGTTCTTCGGTGTGCTCGTGATCTCCTTCCTCGAATACCGCGGCCCCGTCCTGCAAGGAAATCTGAGCCTCGGCAATTTCGCGGAGCTCATGAACCGCTCGACGCGGCCCCTCGAGAACACGGTCCTGCTCGCGACCGCCGCGGCCATCGGCGCGGCCGCGCTCGGGGTTCCCATCGGCTACGTGCTGACGCGATTCCGCTCGGGGATCGCCCACGTCCTCGACGTGGTCGCGATGATGCCGTTTGCCGTCGCGGGCACGGTGCTCGGCATCGGCCTCGTCATCTCCTACAACAGCGGCTGGGTGATCCTCACGGGCGGACCCATCATCATGGTGCTCGCCTATATGGTTCGGAAACTGCCCTTCAACGTGCGCGCCTCGAGCGCCATCCTGCATCAGCTCGACCCCAGCCTCGAGGAGGCCTCGATCAATCTCGGCGTCTCGCCGGCGCGGACCTTCTTCAGGCTGACCGTGCCGCTGATGCTCGGCGGCATCGTCGGGGGCATGGTGCTGACCTGGGTCACGGTGGCGTCCGAGCTCAGCTCCACCATCGTCCTCTATAGCGGCCCCTGGGCCACCATGACGGTGGTGATGTTCGAGGCGCTCGAAGGGACGGGCGCGGGGATTGCGGCGGCAGCCGCTGCCGTGCTCATCTTGGCGACGGCCGTGCCGCTGCTGCTGGTCTACCGGCTGCTGCGGCGCTACGAGCTCGCGGTGATGTGAACCCAAGGACCCTCCATGGACATAATCGATCTCGGCAGCGACACCGTGACCCGCCCGACGGAGCGGATGCTGGAGCGCATGCGCCACGCGGAGCTCGGCGACGACGGGCGCGAGGGCGACCCGACGGTCCGCGCGCTCGAGGCGCTCGCGGCGAAGCGGCTCGGCAAGGAGGCCGGGCTCTTCCTCCCCAGCGGCACCATGGCGAACCTGGTCTCGCTCCTCACGCATACGGGACGCGGCGGCGAGGTCCTGAGCGATCCAGGCACACACATCTTCCGCTCGGAGATGGGCGGCGTCGCGGGCCTTGCGAGCCTCTTCCACCGCGCGATCCCCGCGCGGCGCGGCGTCATGGATTTGGACGCGCTGCGCGAGAACATCCGCCCCGCGCTCACGCCCCGGAGCCTCGGCACCGCGCTCATCGTGATGGAGACCACGCACAATGACGGCGGCGGCGCGGTGCTGCCGCTCGATTACATGGCGGCGGTGCATGGCCTTGCACGCGAGAACGGCATTCCCGTGCACATCGACGGCGCGCGGCTATTCAACGCCGCGGTGAAGCTCGGCGTTCCCGTCGCCGAGGTCGCCCAGCACGGCGAGAGCGCCTGCTTCTGCATCTCCAAGGGCCTGAGCGCCCCCGTGGGCTCGCTCCTCTGCGGCAGCGCCGAGTTCATCCAGCGCGCCCGCGCCTTCCGCCGCATGTGCGGCGGCAATCTCCGCCAGGCCGGCGTCATCGCCGCAGCCGGCATCGTCTCGCTCGAGGAGATGGTCGAGCGCCTCGCCGAGGACCATGCGCGCGCGAAGCGCTTGGCCGAGGGCATCGCGCGCATCCATCCTAGCCTCGTCGATCCCGCCTCCGTCGAGACCAACATCGTCCGCCTCGATTTCGAGAAGAGCGGCCGCCGCGCCGATACATGGGTCAAGGCGCTCAACGACCGCGGCATCCGCTCCGGCGTTTGGAGCCCCTGGCAGATCCGCCTCGTCACCCACCGCCACGTCACCGATGCCGACGTGGAGCGCGTCGTCGGCGTGGTGCGCGAGCTCTGGGGGAATTGAGGCGCGCAAAAAAGCTCAAGTCGTGGGAATCCCAGGCTGAAATTGGGTTCGTTTCGCAGAAATCAGGGCAGCGCGCGGCTCCTTTCGGCGCGGCGCGCCTGGCGGCGCTCCAGCATCAGGTACGCGCGGTTCAGCGCGCGCTCGAGAGCCGCCTCGTAGCGCGAGAGCTTTTCCATTTTCCACGGCGCCTCGGCAAATCCCGCGTCGGCCCTCGGCGTGAATCCGCGCTCGCGGAAGCTGCGTCCGTTGCCATTGACGATTGCCGCCTCGACGCGGCCAACGCGCCGGAGCCGCCACTGGCACACGACGATCCGCTCCACGAGCTGCTCCTCGAACTCGTCCGCCGGCGCGAGCGCCAGGCGGATGCTCGCATTGAAGGCTGCGAAATCGTCGGCGGTCTCGTCGAAGACGACGAGCTGCTTGCTCGTCAGCCCGTGCCGGAGCGCATTGCGAGCCGCCCGCTCCTTCCCTGCGTCGGTCTTGGGCCCGGTGCTGCGGAGGGCGTTGGCGCGGTTGGCGGCGAGTTGGGCGTCGGTGGCCATGGCTGAAATCCTTTGCGTTCGGAGAATGCCGTATACGTGACCGAAATATCGGCACATTGGGAATCGTGACCGCAAAAAACGTACGAGCCCGAGAATATAATGGCGTCGGCGCCGCTCGTCAAGGAAGGCAAGCCGCGACCGCGCCGCCTCGAAGCTCGGGCCACTTCTGTAGCGAAGCGGACATGGACCGACAGGCGAAGCCGGCTGAATCGATCGAAAACGACCCTGGCTGCGTAAAAACGCCCGAAGCAAGTGGCATTGCGCAACAACGAAACCGAACTTTGTGCCTAACGGAATCAATCCTGCAGAAATGGTACGTCGCACGAATCGAAAATTTCGCCGAAGCCATCCGCTGATTGGTTTTCACACGGCCAAGACCCTGAGCGGACAATGCGCGACGGGGTTTCGCCGGGGCGCCGGTCCGCGGCTTGATCATGCTGACCAAGGCGGTCGAGCAGCGATCGGTACAACCGCCTGCGCTGAGTCCGTGGATGATGGCCGCCTAGACCAAGCCGGCGTTCGACGTATGCGCCGAAGCATAGATCGTCATCGGCTGTCGCGAGTAGAGTAACCGACCGACAAACCGATGCGGATAGGGTGGCTCTATGCCGCCGGCTTCACCGCGCGCTCGGATGGGTCCTCACGTTGAGGGGCGTCCTCCACGATGCGTGCGGAGAAGCCCCAGTCGCGAAGACATACGATAGCGATTTCGGCGTCTTCGCGCGGGATTTGCCGCACTCGCACCCCGAAGGTCACGCCGCGGGAAACCCTGAGCCCAAGCGCCTCGGCGGCCGCTTGCGCGCCGGTAGGAATAGCAATGTCGACGAGATCGCTCATGCGGATCTTCCCGTCACACCCATCATCGGAGCGCTGAAACAGGCGGTATCGACAGCAGGGCTGCCGGTCGCGGCGCTCATACGCGACGGACCATATAGCGAGATGCCGGCATAAGAAATCCATGTGGATCGGACCGCGTTCTCGTCAAACCGCGGTCAATGCGGTCGGACGCGGAAACCTCCGTCGCTTTCATCCGCCGTCCCGATGCCGCCAGACCCACCGGTCGTTCTCACCCAGCGAACACCGCCTTTATAAAATGCAATCGGTGCAGTTCCATCCGGCCGCCCTTCCCGGAGTTGCCGCAGCGGTCGCCGCGCCGGGTCGCACCGGACTGCAACCGCAAACCGGACGGAAGCAGCGTCGGAGAAGCCTCGACAAAGCTACAATGATTTGCGCTAGGCAGCCTTTTTTGGAGTCGGCTCGCGGGCAACCGTGCCGACCAAACGCGGGCCGCTCCAGATCTCGATCCCAAACGTCAACTCATCCTCGCCCCGCAGGAACACGCGCGCCATCGCAAAGGCTTCGGCATCGTCGGCGCACCGATCGGCACGAGCACGATGGATCTGCTGACCGTGGGTGAGAAAATTGAACCGGTATCCTAGCTGCATCAGTCGAGTAGAAACCGTGCCGCCCATCCTACGCAATAAAAATCGACCGGCACCCCGACACGATAGGCGCAATCCTTATGCGGTTTTAATGCGATCTCGGGCGCGATGGCCGGCTGGCACGGTATCGTCGACCACGGGCCCGGGCGTCCGCATCGCCCGGAATACCGGGGTCAGCACGACAGCGATCGCGAGATTCAGCGCGACCGTGCAGAGCGCGGTGTAGCTTCGGAAGGTGAAGCCCGCAATCGCCGCGCACATGTCGGCGTGAACCCCACCGATGCCGCCATCGCCGTCCCCGCGACCGTTCCGACAGCCCAGCCCAAGGGCAGCGCCCAATCGTCGAACCCGCGGGTGAAGGCCCCAAGCACGACCGCAGGCAGCGTCTGGATGATCCAGATGCCACCGAGGAGCTGGAGCTGGATCGCGTACTGCGTCGGCACGAAGAGGATGAAGACGAGCGCGCCGATTGGGAGCCAATCCCTGCGACCGGACCGGTATCGATTGAAAATGGCGTCGCCGGGTGACACCCTGAAATGCCCCGGCTCAATACGACCCGTTCCGAATGACAATGTTAGAGCGGCTGCCTGCTCTCTTCCGTTCTGCGATGTACGCACTTCGCGGCGGCTTCCTTGTTCGGCCGCTGATCATCGCGGTGATCCTGGGCATTGTGGGCGCCGCGCTCTCGTCGCTGGAAGAGACCACGCCCGCGATCAGCGCGTGGATCCCGAGCACGCTCTTCCCTTCGCATGACGACCCAGGCGTGGCGCAAGTCATCCTGAGCAGCGTTGCGACCTCGATCATGACAGTCGTGTCGATCGTGTTTGCGATTCTGCTGATGACGCTGACCCTGGCATCGACACAATTCTCGCCGCGCATACTGATCGGCTTCGTCAGGGACGGCACGACGCAATGGACGCTCGGCGTCTTCCTCGGAACGTTTTCTTACTGCATGGCGGCATTGCCGGCGGCGCGCTCGCTGCCGCAGCCCTTCGTGCCCGTAGCGACGGTGACGGGGGCGATGGTGCTCGCGCTCGTCTGCGTAGGCTGGTTGATCTACTTCATCAATCACGTTTCCCAGTCGATCAGCGTCAACCACATCGTGGATCGGATCGCGCGCGAGACGGAGCTGGTGATCGACGAATTCATGCCGGATCCCCGGGGGCCTTTCGCCTTGCCCGAACGGATCGAGCCTTCTCCGGCAAAGGACGGAACCCCGATCCTCAACCGGCAATCCGGCTATATCCGCTTTGTCGATATCGATCGCCTCATTGCTCTCGCCAAGACCTACCGAGTTTGCCTGCAACTGGAGCGGCGCGTAGGACAATTCGTGCCGGCCGGCGTTCCGCTCGCGCGCGTGTCACAGGCAGAGCGCGTGCCGGGCGAACGGGCGTTCCACCTCGCCGCGGCATTCGATGTCGGTCCGACGCGCACCATGCAGCAGGATGTGGAGTTCGGCGTCATCCAGATCGTCGACATCGCGCTGCGCGCGATATCTCCCGCGGTCAATGATCCCAGCACGGCGATCAGCTGCGTCGACCAGCTCAGTCGAATTCTGATCACGTGGATCGGCCGCAGACCGCCGCCGACTCACTATTACGCGCCGCCGCACGTATTGCGGCTCGTCGTACCCTGGATGACCTTCGAAGGCTTGCTCGACACCGCGTTCGAGCAGATCAGGCACTACGCCGTCACCGATGCTCCGGTAAGCCTCAGGTTGATGCGCGCCTTCCACGATATCGCGAGCGCCACGCCGCACGTCGATCTTCGAATGAAACTTCTCGAGCGCGCGCGGCGCGTAGCGAGCGGGTGCGAAGGCCGCATGCCGAAAGACGAGTTGGAAAAACTACAACAGCGCCTCGCGATGATCGAGACCATTGCCACTGCGGCGCCCAAGACGCCGCCGAGCGGCCTCGGGCAAAATATGTCGCCTTCGTGATCGTGCTGATATTTGGCAGCATGTCGCCCATCGACCCGCTGCGGACATGCGGCCGGTCCCCTGAGCGGACAGCTCATGCATTTTCTCCCCAGGCCGCGGCGACAGCTTTCTTAAGAAGATCGCGCTGGATCTTGCCATTGGCATTACGGGGAATGTGCGTGAGCTTGACGATCTTGAAGCGCCCAACATGACGATTTCGCAAGCAATCGGCGATGCGCTCCAGCAGCTCGGCGTTTCCGTGGCTGGGATTGGCGACCGCGATACAAATCTCCTCGATTCCCTCGGAATTGCGAACGGAACAGACGCCGATGTCGTCGGCCGTCACGTGCGGCAGCACACAGGCCTCGATCGCGCTCGGCGCCATCTTCAACCCGCCGATGTTCAGGAGCTCGTCTTCGCGGCCAACGATCTGAAGCCGCCGAGGCCCGTGCAGGACTCCAATGTCGCCGGGATAAAACCAGCCGTCCCGGAATTTCCGGGCGGTGGTCTCGGAGTCGTCGAGGTACCCCGCCGCCATGCACGTCGTCCTGATTCTTATCTCGCCCGTCTGACCGTCAGGGACGCGCCGATTGCCGGGATCGACCGCTTCAACATCGGCGTCCGGGCAAATGAGTTCGTAATCCCCATCGTGCTGACCGCGCGTGTAGGAAACGATGCCCACTTCGTTGCAGCCGTAGCCACTGCAAAAACCGGTCGCCAGCCGTGCCACCGTCTTCAGACGTAGCTGTGGGGACACACCGGCGCCCAGCGTGAAAACGGTCAATTCCGGCGGCTTCTGAAAACCCGCGGGAAGATGGTCAAGTAACTGCTGGAGCTGGATCGGAAGGAACGTAACATGAGTGATCGCGTGAGCGGACAAGGCCGACGCCATGGCCGCCAGATTCTCGAACGCGCCGCACACGACGCAAGCGCCCAAGCGCGCACACGCGGTCGCGCATGAGTACACGACGCCGACGTTGAGGGGCATGTTGACGAGGTATCGCGAATCTCGGGTGAGCTGATATTTGAATGCATTCTGGCTCACGCGCACTTCGTGCATCTGTCGCGACACGAGCAAACTCTTGGGGACGCCCGTGGTTCCGGAAGTCTGCAGGATGCGAAGCGGGTCGTTTGGGCTGCCGGGTGAGACCGCTTCCTCGTCTGTCGGCGGAAACGCCAGAACCTCCCTCAGCCATTCCTTCGTGATGCGGCGGTGCGGTTTCGCGGTGCCGGCCGGGAAATGCGGCTCGGCCAACACGAGGTCGACCACGGCCAATAGCGCTGGGTCGACGCGCTTCGAGCTCGCGAACGACGCCGTCGCAATGCCATGGTGCTCGAATGCCAGCAATAGCAGCCAATGAACGTAAACATCGTCACATGCGATTCCTACCGAGCGGCCCCGCGACAGATCGATTTCGCGCACAGCCCGGATGAATTTTCGCAGGTCCCGATCGAAATCGGAGTACGTGATCGCACGGTCACGGTTGATGAATGCAAGTGCGTTCGGACGTTCGGCCGCATGAAACGCGATGAAGTCTGCGGTCATGGGATGATGACTCCTGCACGCCGGCCAAACCCTCGCCGGCGGCTG
>DATKNV010000164.1:0-11452 GCA_035541215.1 Allostellaceae bacterium
TCGGCCGCCGTCGGGTCGGCGTAGCGGGCGAAGTACCAGCTCGAATCGACGAAGGTGTCGAGCGTGTCGGTCTCGCGTTCGGCGGGCCCGCCGCAGTCGGGGCAGGCAGCGGTCTTCCAGGTCGGGTGGCGCGCCAGCGCATTGCCTGGCCGGCTGAAGTCCAGCCCTTCGGGCAGCGTCACCGGCAGCTGGCTCTCCGGCACGGCGACGACCCCGCACCTGGCGCAATGCACCACCGGGATCGGGCAGCCCCAGCCGCGCTGGCGGGCGATGCCCCAGTCGCGCAGGCGATAGACCGTCGCGCCTTCGCCGAGGCCCAGCGCCTCGGCCCTGTCGATCGCCGCCGCCTTCGCCGGCTCGATCTCCAGCCCGTCCATGAAGCGCGAGTTGAAGATCCGGCCGTTCTCGACATAGGCCTCCCTGCCGACGGCGAACGTCGCCGGGTCGGCGCCCGGCGGCAGCACCACCGGCGTGACCGGGAGGCCATATTTGCGGGCGAAGTCGAGGTCGCGCTGATCGTGCGCCGGGCAGCCGAAGATCGCGCCGGCGCCGTAGTCCATCAGGACGAAGTTCGCGATCCACACCGGCAGGCGCCAGCCGCGGTCGAACGGATGCTCGACCTCCAGCCCGGTGTCGAAACCCAGCTTCTCCGCCGTCTCGATCTCCGCCTCGGAGGTGCCGCCGCGGCGGCATTCCTCGACGAACGCCGCCGCGCGCGGGTCCGCCGCCGCCAGTATCTCGGTCAGCGGATGGTCGGGCGACAGCGCGACGAAGCTCGCGCCGTAGAGCGTGTCCGGACGCGTCGTATAGACCGTGACGCCCGAGCCCAGGCCTTCCGGCGTCTCCGCCGGGAACGGGAACGTCAGCCTGAGGCCCCGCGACTTGCCGATCCAGTTCTCCTGCATGATCCGCACCTTGTCGGGCCAGCGGTCGAGGGTCTTCAGGCCCTCCAGCAGCTCGTCGGCGTAGTCGGTGATGCGCAGGAACCACTGGGTCAGCTTGCGCCGCTCGACCACCGCGCCCGAGCGCCAGCCGCGGCCGTCGATCACCTGCTCGTTGGCGAGCACGGTCATGTCGACGGGGTCCCAGTTGACCAGCCCCTCCTTGCGGTAGACCAGCCCCTTCTTCCACAGCCGCAGGAACCAGGCCTGCTGCCGGCCGTAGTAGGCCGGATCGCAGGTGGCGAACTCGCGCGACCAGTCGATCGAGACTCCGAGGTTCTGCAGCTCGGCGCGCATGGTGGCGATGTTCTCGTAGGTCCACTTGGCCGGGTCGATGCCGCGCTCGGCGGCGGCGTTCTCCGCCGGCAGCCCGAAGGCGTCCCAGCCCATCGGGTGCAGCACGTTGAAGCCCTGCGCCCGCTTATAGCGCGCGACCACGTCGCCCATGGTGTAGTTGCGGACGTGCCCGACATGGAGCTTTCCCGAAGGGTAGGGAAACATCTCCAGCACGTAGTATTTGGGCCGCTTCGGATCGGCCTCGACCTCGAAGACGCGGCGCTCGCGCCAGAGGCGCTGCCACTTCTCCTCCGTCTCTTGGACGCCGTAGCGCGCCATCCCCGGGGCCGGCGCCTATTGCTTCTGCTCGGCGGCGCTCAGCCGGATCTGCCGCGCGCGGGTGAGGATCGCGTTCTCGAGGTCGGTCGCGGTATTGGCGTCGACCGGCGCCTCGACCCACTGGCCCTTCGCGTCCTTCTTCTGGTGGAAGACGCTCGCGCGCACGCCGTCGGCGCGGAGGTCGCGTCCCAGGATGAAGACGTTCACCTTGAAGCGCTCATCGGGCGTCTTGGGCGGACTGTACCAGTCCGTGATGATGACGCCGCCGAAGGGATCGGCCGAGGAGAGCGGCATGAAGCTCACGGTGTCGAGCGAGGCGCGCCAGAGGAAGCTGTTGACGCCGACCCCGCCGCCTCCTCCGCCCTGGCCGTTAGAGTTCCCGGAGCCGAAGAGGCCGGACATCAGCGTGAAGGCCGACTCGTCCTGGTCGCTCTGGGTCCGGGGATTGTAGTTCCGGGGATCGGCGTATTTGGGATCGGTGCCGTAGGGGTTGTCGCTCGTGGTCGTGGTCTTGGTATCGCCGGAGTCGCCGCCGAACATGCCGCAGCCCGACACCGTCAACGACATCAGCAGCACCAGACCCGCACCACGCACCGCCCTACTCCGCACCACTCGACTCAAGCGCATGCAGCAACTCCTCGCGATCCCCCCGTAGATTTTAGGACCCCCGGGCGCGGCGCATCCTACACCCCTCGGCCCGGAAATGCCGCTAAATTCACCCCCGAGTAAGCCGGCCTTGACGCTCCCGGGGCGAGCCGCCAAGGTCGCGCCGATGTCGAGCCAACCCCTTGAAGCGGCGGAGGGCATCGCCGATCGCCTGCGGGCGGTCAAGGCGAAAATCGCCGCCGCCGCCGCCGCCGTGGGGCGCAATCCCGCCGAGGTGGCGCTGGTCGCCGTTGCCAAGACGCACGGGGCTCCGGCGGTAGAGGCTGCGCTCGCCGCGGGCCAGCGGCTCTTCGGCGAGAACCGGGTCCAGGAGGCGCAGGGGAAGTATCCCGCGCTCAAGGCGCGCTTTCCCGACCTGGTGCTGCACCTGATCGGCCCCTTGCAGACCAACAAGGTGAAAGAGGCGGTCGCGCTGTTCGACGCGATCGAGAGCCTCGACCGCGCGAAGCTCGCGGACGCGCTCGCGAAGGAGATGGCGCGGGCGGGCCGGCGGCCCCAATGCTTCATCCAGGTCAACACTGGCGAGGAGCCGCAGAAAGCCGGCATCCCCCCACGCGAGGCCGACGCCTTCATCGCCTATTGCCGGGATGAGCTCGGTCTTCCCGTGGTGGGTCTCATGTGCATCCCGCCGCTGGAGGAGGAGCCTTCCCCGCATTTCGCGCTGCTCCGCGAGATCGCGCGCCGCAACGGCCTCGGCGCTCTCAGCATGGGCATGAGCGGCGACTACGAGCTCGCGATCCGTCTCGGCGCGACGCATGTGCGGGTGGGGACGGCGATCTTCGGGGAGCGGGAGAAGCCGGTTTAAAGAATCGCGCAGAGGGCGCGGTGGATGCGCGGAGGACGCGGTGGATTCAGATGAATCCTTTCCTCTGCGTCCTCTGCGCAACCTCAGCGCCCTCTGCGCGAAAATCTTTTTTCTTTTTACTCCCGCACCGAAACGCAGGACCGATCCGTAGCCTCCGCCAATACCGCAATCAGGTCTTCGAGCGAGAGAGCGACACAGCCCTCGGTGCCGCCGTAGTCGGGCCGCGCCACGTGGAGGAAGATCGCGCTGCCGCGTCCGGGCACGACGGGATCGTCGTTGTATCCCAGCGGCACGATCACGTCGTAGAGCCGGTCGCCGCGCCAGAGCTCCTCGGCGCTCGCGGCGTAGGGGAGCGTCACGCGGCGGTTGTAGCGGGGGTCTTCCGGCGCATCGCACCAGCCATCCGCGAGCGAGAGCGGCCGGAGCGGCAGCGAGGTCCTGGGCGCGCGCAGCCGGTCCGGACGATAGAGCACCTCGCGCAGCAGGAAGAGGCCCGCGGGCGTCGCATGATCGCCCTCATGCTTCTCCCGGCTGATGCCGCCCTTCCCGAGCGCCGCTCGCATCTCCCGCCCGTTCCAGAACGCCCGCCCGTCCCTGTGAACCACGAGATCCATGAGATTTTTATAGCGCGGCGCAGGGGGCTCCCGCTAGGGCGCGACGTCGACTTGGCTTCCGCGGGGAGCGCTCGTGCCCTCGCGCTGGCGCTGGAGGAGCGCGTATTTGTCGAGGGCGTCGATCATCTTCTGGGAGATGTCGGTCGGCGGGGTCGCGGCGGGTTGCGCCGGCGCAGGCGCGGTCGCCGTGAAGGAAACGGGCGTCACGCGCCCTTGCACCGGGAGGCTCCCCGGGGGGATCGAGAGCGGAACCGGCTGGGGGCTGAGCACGCGGCCGTTGGCGGCGGCGGGAGCGGTGCCGGCGCCGTAGAGCTGGCGCCGGCGCTCGGCCTGCTGCGCGAGGAAGGCCTGGGCGGGGTTCGCGGGAGCGCTCGCCGTCGGGGCGGCGGGGACGGACGTGCCGACGCCGCGCACCAGCGGGATCGCGGGATGGTCGGGGTTCGCGGGGGGCGGCGCCGCGGCCGGAGCGATGTTCGCGAGGTCGGGCGTCTGCGTGGGAGCCGATGCCGGGGCTTGGGGTGCTGCAGATGCGGCGGGCTTGTCGTCGCTCCCCGTCACGAGCGCCACGACGGTCTCGCCGATGTCGCGGCCGGTCTCTTCCTTGACGAGCACATTGACGAGGCCCGAGGCGAAGCCGATGAGGCCGCCATAGAGCGCATCCCCGGCGATCCTCGGGAGATTGCCGATGGTGTCGCCGGTGATCCAGCGATAGACGGAGCCGATGATGGGCAGGTGCTGCAGCGGGTTCACGATGTCCAGGAGGTCGTGGAACTGGAACCCCTTCTGCGCCCAGATGTGCGGCTTCCCGTCGTCGGCCGGCGCCTGATAGGGCTCGGCCGGCGGCCACGCCACCGCGGAATTGACGCCGGTCCCGTCGCTCACATCGGGGCACCTCCTGGCCCCGCCTACGCAAGAGGGATGCCAGGAAAACGAGGCGTGATATCAATAGATTACGATTCCGGCGTAGGAAGGCCCCGGCAGCTTCTGCCGGGGTTTCCGGCATGAAGCGGGCGCGGCGATAAAGGGGCCCGGGCTTTCGGCAGGTAACGAATTTTGCTAATTTCTGCTTGGCTCATAATCGGAAGACTCTGGAGATGAACATCTCGCTCACCCCTGAACTCGAGGCCCTGGTCGAGGAGAAGGTGAAGTCGGGGCTTTACACCTCCGCGAGCGAAGTCGTGCGCGAAGCGCTGCGTCTGCTCGTGCGCCTCGACGAAGTGCGCCAGCGCGAATTGGCCGAGCTCAATCGCGCGATCGACGAGGGATTGGCGCAGGCGGAGCAGGGACGCGTGGTCGATGCCGGGGAGTCGCGCCGCCGGAGCCGTGCCGCGCTGAAGCGCGCATCGTCCTGACTGCATGGCAGGCTACGTCCTCACCGAAGCGGCGCAAGCCGACATCGAGGACATCATCGAGACTATCGTTAGCGACGACATCGAGACGGCAACGCGCTTCGTCGGCGAGGTCTACGAGGCCTTCGAGCTCCTATCCGAACGCCCGCACGCCGGTCACAGGCGTAGCGATCTCACGGCGCGGCCGGTGCTGTTCTGGACCGTCATGCGGTCGTTTGCGATCGTCTATCGGAATTCCGAGCCCCTCGTGATCATCCGCGTCGTCCGATGGCGGCGGATCACACGCGCGCTGCTCGCGGATGAGGCTTGAGATAGAAGCCTTCGCGGGCCGACACCCTCACCCTCCCGCCGTTCTGCGGCGGGCCCCACCCTCTCCCGCGTTCCGCGGTCGAGGGACTAAGGAAGCTAGAAGAGATGCCCGCTGCGGGCGGCCTTGGTCTTGAGGTAGCGCTCGTTGTGGCCGTTCGCGGGGAAGATGTGGGGGACGCGCTCGACGACGGCGATGCCGCAGCGGTTGAGCGCGGCGACCTTCTCGGGATTGTTGGTGAGGAGACGCACGCGCGAGAAGCCGAGCTGGCGCAGCATCTCGGCGGCGGGGAGATAGACCCGCTCGTCGGCGTCGAAACCGAGCTGCTCGTTGGCGTCGACGGTGTCGAAGCCCGCGTCCTGGAGCTGATAGGCCCGGAGCTTGTTGACGAGGCCTATGCCGCGGCCCTCCTGCGCCAGATAGAGCAGCACGCCGCTCCCGGCGCGCGCGATCTCCGCGATCGCGCCGCGAAGCTGGTCGCCGCAATCGCAGCGGAGACTCCCCAGGAGATCCCCGGTGAAGCAGGCGGAATGCAGCCGCGTCAGGATCGGCGTCTCGGGATCGGGCCCGCCGATGAGGATTGCGAGATGCTCGAGCCCGCCATCGCTCGGCCGGAAGGCGACGATGCGCGCGTTCTCCGCGTCCCTGAGCGGCACGCGCGCCTCACTCACCGCGGCGAGCGAGCGGGCAGCGGCACCTTGATAATCGAGCACGTGCGCGGCATCGACGACCAGCATCCCCGCACCCGCGGCGAAGCCCTGCATCGCCGTCCGCGTGATCGGCGCCACCACCGCGGCGGGAAGCAGCCGCGCGAGCTTCGCGAGCTCGACGGCGGCATCGGCGGCGATCCGCGTCGTCGCGTCCACCACCGCTACCGGAAGGCGCGGCGTCGTGGGCGTCGAGGGATCGGCGAGATCGCAGAGCAGCGAGGCCGGCGTCCCCTCGGGGACGGAAAGCAGCACGCTGCCGCCGGGGCCGGTCGGAGGCTCGGCGAGCCCCAGCACGGCCGCGCGGCGATGCGTGATCGCGAGCGCCAACGGCACGCCCGCGAGACCGCGGAGCTGCGCCAGCGCGGCATCGCTCACCGCCTCCGCTGCCACCACGAGGAGAGCCGTGTCCGGCGTCCGCAACAGCACGAAGGCCCCTCGGCGCAAATCCGTCGCCGCCCGGTCGACCTCGACCAGAGCGTGCGCGTCCGCCGCCATCGGCGGCTGCTGTCGCTGCGTCAGCATGGTCTCAACCCTCGCCCCCTTCTCATGTCCAAGTCTAGGCCGCTGCGTGTCTTCCCATCCCCCGCACCGGCCCAGCTCGGACCGCAGGCACATACACCCGCCGCCACGGGAAAGCCAGTGTCAGGCTTGCGGATCAGACCTGCCGTTCCCGCGACAACGTGCCTCGGAAATGAGGCCTGCCATCACGTCCGCGTGAGCCCCGCGGAAGTCCGGCGGCGGCGGGCCGTTATCCCCGTCGACAGGCCGCGCATGCCGGGTGTATTCGGGCGGAGCCCCATGGCCGCGACACGAATTAACCTCACCGACCCCCCGCCCCAGCCTCTGGAGGTCACGGCGGCTTGGGAAGCGGTGCTGACCCTGCGCCGGCACGTCCGGGCGGGGCCGGCGGCCTTTCCGAGGGAGCTGCGGCTCGGCGGCGAGACCCTGACGGTCGCCGCCGATGGCCGCTGGCGCCTCACGGCCAAGCCCGCGCCGGAGGTGGCGGCACTCCTCGATCTCTACCTGCCGCTTGCGGCGGTGCCGCGCGGCCGGGGCTTCGTGCTTGCGCATTTGGCGCAGAGCCTCGACGGCCGCATCGCGACCGCCGCCGGCGCCTCGCAGTGGCTCACAGGGCCGGTCGATCTCCTGCACACGCACCGGCTGCGCGCGCTTGCGGATGCCGTGATCGTCGGCGCCGGAACCGTCTACCACGACGACCCCCGTCTCACGGTACGGCACTGCGCGGGCGATCAGCCCGTGCGGGTCGTGCTCGATCCCGGGCTCGGCTTGGCGCCGGAGCGCCGCGTCTTCCGCGACGGCGCGGCGCCGACGCTGGTCTTGGCGATGGCGGATCGCGTGGGCGCGGCCGCGCGCAAGGGCGACGCCGAGATCGTGGGATTGCCAAGCGATGGAACGGGCCTTGCGCCCGCGGCGGTGCGGCGCGCGCTCGCCGAGCGCGGCCTCCATTGGCTCTTCGTCGAGGGTGGCGGCGTCACGGTCTCGCGCTTCCTCGCGGCGGATGCGCTCGAGCGCCTGCAGATCGCGGTGGCGCCGGTGATCCTCGGCTCCGGCCGGCCCGGCCTCGCGCTGCCGGAGATCGCGGATTTGGGCGCGGCGCTCCGCCCGCGCATCCGCCGCTTCGCGCTCGGCGAGGACGTGCTCGTCGAGTGCATCCTCCATGACTGAGCGCGCGCGCGCCTTCTGGGTGACGGCACCCGGCCGCGGCGAGCTCCGCGCATGTACGCTCGCTCCGCCCGGTCCGGGCGAGGTCCTCGTGCGCGCGCGCGCGAGCGGCGTGAGCCGCGGCACGGAGAGTCTCGTCTTCGCCGGACGCGTCCCCGCGAGCGAGCGGACGCGCATGCGCTGTCCTTTCCAGGAAGGCGAGTTCCCCGCTCCCGTCAAATACGGCTACGCCTCCGTCGGCGTCGTCGAGGGCTTGGGCGCGGGCGTGCCGCGGGAGACCGAGGGCGCCCGCGTCTTCGCCCTCTTCCCGCATCAGGACCGCTACCTCGTGCCGGCTTCCGCGGTCCTGCCGGTGCCTTCCGCGGTGCCGGACCGCCGCGCCGTCCTCGCCGCCAACATGGAGACCGCCGTCAACGCGCTCTGGGACGCGGGTCCGCATCTCGGCGACCGCATCGCCGTCGTGGGCGCAGGCGTGGTGGGCGCGCTGGTGGCGGCGCTCGCCGCGCGCATTCCCGGCGCCGCCGTCGAGATCGTCGACCTCGACCCGCGCCGGCGCGAGCTTGCGGCGGCGCTCGGCTGCGGCTTCGCCACTCCCGAGACCGCTCAGGGCGAGCGCGACCTCGTCTTCCACGCGAGCGGCGCGCCCGCGGGCCTTGCGGCCGCCCTGGGCCTCGCGGGCTTCGAGGCGACGGTGGTGGAGCTGAGCTGGTACGGCGACCGCGCGGTGTCTCTGCCGCTCGGCGAAGCCTTCCATTCCCGCCGCCTCACCCTCCTCTCCTCGCAGGTGGGCCAGGTCGCGGCATCGCGCCGCTCCCGCCGCAGCCACCGCGACCGTCTCGCCTTCGCGCTCTCCCTCCTCGCCGATCCCGTCTTCGACCGTCTCGTCACGGGCGAGAGCGCCTTCGAGGACCTGCCCGCGACCATGGCCCGCCTCTCCTCCGCCCCCGACGGCGCGCTCTGCGAGGTCGTGAGGTATTGACGAAATCCACCACCAAGACACCAAGCTCTTTTTTCGCGGCGAAGCCGCAATCAATGCCCGGCGTCCACTGCGTGACCCCTGCGACCTCTGCGCGATTCTTTCGCGCGGAGGACGCAGTGGATGCGCGGAGGACGCAGAGAAGAATACTGCGGCTTCGCCGCGAAAAAGAACTTGGTGTCCTCGGTGTCTTGGTGGTGAATAACGTGTTCTCAGTCTGAGCGGAGCTCCCGCATGTACACCCTCGCCGTCAGCGACCACGTCATGATCGCCCACAGCTTCGTCGGCGAGATCTTTGGGCCGGCGCAGCAGCTTCATGGCGCGACATACGCCGTCGAGGTCGAGGTGCGCCGGGCGCAGCTCGATGCCGACGGGCTCGTCTGCGACATCGGCCGCGCGCTCGCGACGCTCAAGGAGGTGCTGGCGGAGCTCAACTACAGGAATCTCGACGAGCTGGCGGAGTTCCGCGGGCGCAACACCACGACGGAGTTTCTCGCGGGCGACATCTTCCGCCGCCTGAAGGCGCGCGCCGCGGCGGGCGGATTCGGGCCGGGAACCGCGGGGGCGCTCGCCTCCATGCGCGTGGTGCTCCGGGAATCGCCGGTGGCCTGGGCGGCCTTCGAGGGCCCGCTGGTGTGACGCCGCTTGCCTTCCTGGTGCCGGGGCCGCTCGACCAGCTCACGGGCGGCTATCTCTTCGACCGCGCGCTCGTCGAGGGCCTGCGCGCTCGGGGCCGCAGGGTCGAGGTGACGGAGCTCGCGGGCCGCTTTCCCGATCCCGACGCGGCTGCCGTCGCGGCCGCGACAGCGGCGCTCGCGCGGCTGCCGGACGGCGCCATCGCCGTCATCGACGGGCTCGCACTGCTGGCCTTTGCGAGCGTTATCGACGAGCAAAGCCGGCGCCTGCGGCTCGTCGCCTTCGTGCATCATCCGCTCGCGGACGAGACGGGTCTCGGCGAGCGCGAGCAGCGCCGCATCGCCGCGCTGGAGCAGCGTCTCCTGCGCGCGGCCGCGGGCGTGCTCTGTCCCAGCCAGAGCACCGCGCGCCTCGTCGCCGCCTACGACGTCCCACGCGCGCGGATTGCGGTGACGCCGCCGGGCACCGCGAAGCCCGCGCGCCTACGCCGCCGCCGTGTGGCGCGGGGCCCGCTCGAGCTCCTCTGCGTTGCATCCCTCACGCCGCGCAAGGGGCATCTGCTCCTGGTGGAGGCGCTCGCCTCGCTTGCGGCTCGTCCCTGGCACTGCCGTTGCATTGGGAGCGCCGAGCGTGCGCCCGAGCACGCGGCGGCGGTGCGCTACGAGATCGGCCGCCGCGGGCTCAAGGGAAGGATCGCCCTCGAGGGCGAATGGCCGCCCGCGCGGCTTCCCGAAGCCTACGCCGAGGCCGACGCCTTCGTGCTCCCCTCCTATCACGAGGGCTACGGCATGGCGCTCGCGGAAGCGCTCGCCTGGGGCCTGCCGGTGATCTCCACCACCGCCGGCGCCATCGCCGAGACCGTGCCCGCGAGCGCGGGGCTCCTGGTGCCGCCGGGAGACGCCGCGGCGCTCGCCTCTGCCCTCGCGCGCTTCCTCGAGGAGCCAGCGCTCCGCGCGCGGCTCGCCGCAGGCGCGCGTGCGGCGGGCGCGCGGCTTCCGGATTGGCCGCAGGCGGTCGCGGGCTGGGCCGCGGCGCTCGACCGGCTGGCGGCGGCGTGAGCGAGGGCTTCGGCCTCGATTGGCTGCGCCTCCGCGAGGGCCAGGACATGCGCGCGCGGAGCCGGACGCTCGCGCGTGGCTTCGGCGCGGCAGTGCGGCGGAAGGCCGGAGACGCTCCTGCGCTCCTCGTCGATCTCGGCGCGGGAAGCGGCGCGGGCTTCCGGGCGCTCGCGCCGCTCATCGCGGGCGACCAGGAATGGCGGCTCGTCGATCACGATCGGGCACTCCTCGGGCATCAGGCCGCGGAGATCGCGCAATGGGCGCGCGGCCAGGGCTATCGCGTGACGCATGGCATGGGCGTTGTCACCGTTGCGACGGGCCGCGCGCATTGGCGCGCGCACAGCATCGACCGCGATCTCGCGGCGGGCCTGGAATCGCTCTCGCTTTCGAGCGCGCACGGCGTGGCCTGCGCGGCGCTCCTCGATCTCGTCTCGGAATCCTGGCTCCGCGCGCTCGCCGATCGCTTGGCATCGTCACGTGTGCCGTTCCTTGCGGCGCTCAGCGTCGACGGGCGGCGCGAGTGGCGGCCGGAGCATGGGGAGGACGCGCTCGTCCTCTCCGCTTTCGCTCGACATCAGGTCGGCGACAAGGGCTTTGGCACCGCGCTCGGGCCGGAGGCGCCGCGCGTCGCGCGCGCGGTCTTCGAGGAGCGCGGCTACGGCGTGATGGCGGCGCCCGCGGATTGGCGTCTCGATGCCGTGGACGATGCGCTGCTCGCGGCGCTCGTCGACGGCGATGCCGCGGCGGCTGCCGAGAGCGAGCCTGCGGCGGCCTCGCGCATTGCGAAATGGCGTGCGGATCGCCACGCCGCGCGCGCGGAAGGGACGCTGCGGCTCACGGTGGGGCATGTGGACATTCTTGCGGTGGCGGATGAGAGTGGCTGAGAGCTTGTGGCAAGCGCCCTCACCCTCCCATCGCTTCGCGATGGGCCCCACCCTCTCCCGTCTCCGACGCTATCGGATTCACACATCGTGAAGCCTAAGGGTTGTTCCGTATTTGATGGCTCTGAACTCCTGGAGGCCGATGCGCATGACTTTGGGGCCGGGCTTGCCGTAGTAGCCGGTCCAGCCGCCGAGCCGGGCAATGACCCAT
>DATKNV010000165.1:0-12523 GCA_035541215.1 Allostellaceae bacterium
GACGACAAGATCGTCTACGTCGACGGCCGCGACGGCCCCGCGAACCAGAACCGGCTCTGCGTCAAGGGCCGCTTCGGCTTCGATTACGTGAGCCATCCCGACCGGCTCACGGTGCCGCTCATCCGCAAGGAGGGCGTGCGCAAGGACCCGCACGACGAGATCGACCCCGCCAATCCCTGGACGCATTTCCGCAAGGCCACTTGGGCGGAGGCGCTCGACGCGGCGGCGCGTGGGCTCAAGCGCATCCGCGACGAGCACGGCGGCAAGGGCCTCGCGGGCTTCGGCTCCGCCAAGGGCTCGAACGAGGAGGCCTATCTCTTCCAGAAGATCGTGCGCACGGGATTCGGCACCAACAACGTCGACCACTGCACGCGTCTCTGCCACGCCTCCTCGGTCGCGGGGCTCCTCGAAGGCATCGGCTCCGGCGCGGTGACGGCGCCCTTCACGGCGGCGAAGGACGCGGACGTGATCGTGGTGATCGGCGCCAATCCCACGGAGAATCATCCCGTCGCCGCGACCTTCTTCAAGAACGCGGTGAAGCGCGGCGCCAAGCTCATCGTGCTGGACCCGCGCGGACAGGCCTTGAAGCGGCACGCGACGCACATGCTGCAGTTCAAGCCCGGACGCGACGTCTCCATGCTGAGCGCGATGATCCACACGATCATCGAGGAAGGGCTCTACGACAAGCAGTACGTCCAGGCGCACACCGAGGATTTCGAGAAGCTGCGCGAGGGCGTGAAGGATTATACGCCGGAGAAGATGGCCGCGATCTGCGGCATCGACGCCGCGACCTTGCGCACGGTCGCGCGCAGCTTCGCGCGCGCGGAGGCCGCGATCATTTTCTGGGGCATGGGCATCTCGCAGCACATCCACGGCACCGACAACACGCGCTGCCTCATCGCGCTCTCGCTCATTTCCGGCCAATGCGGCCGGCCCGGGACGGGGCTTCATCCGCTCCGGGGACAGAACAACGTCCAAGGCGCCTCGGACGCGGGCCTCATCCCGATGTTCTTCCCGGATTACGAATCCGTGGAGAAGCCGGAGATCCGCGGCAAATACGAGACGCTCTGGGGTGCGAAGCTCGACCCCAAGCGCGGCCTCACCGTGGTCGAGATCATGGACGCGATCCATGCCGGCACGATCCGCGGCATGTACATCATGGGCGAGAACCCCGCGATGTCCGATCCCGACGTGCAGCACGCGCGCGAGGCGCTCGCGAAGCTCGAGCATCTGGTGGTGCAGGACCTCTTCCTGACGGAGACCGCGAAATACGCCGACGTCGTGCTCCCGGCCTCGGCCTGGCCCGAGAAGACCGGCACGGTCACCAACACGAACCGCCAGGTGCAGTTGGGCCGCAAGGCGCTGCCGCTCCCGGGCGACGCGCGCGAGGATTACTGGATCATCCAGGAGATCGCGCGCCGCCTCGGCCTCGCCTGGAATTACGCGCATCCCAAGGACGTCTTCGCGGAGATGAAGCGGGCCATGGGCTCGCTCGATCACATCACCTGGGAGCGCCTCGAGCGCGAGAGCTCCGTCACCTATCCCTGCGATGCCGACGACAAGCCCGGGAACGAGATCGTCTTCGGCGACCGTTTCCCGACCGCCTCCGGCCGCGCGCGGCTGGTGCCGGTGGGCCTGGTCTCGCCCGCGGAGGAGCCCGACGCGGATTATCCGATGGTGCTCACCACCGGCCGCCAGCTCGAGCATTGGCACACCGGCGCCATGACGCGCCGCGCGAGCGTCCTCGACACGATCGAGCCCGAGGCGGTTGCAAGCCTCTCGCCCGCGGATTTGCGCAGAATGGGCATCCGCCCCGGCGACATGGTCCGCGTCGCGACGCGCCGCGGCGCGATCGAGCTCAAGGCGCGCGCGGACGGAGCCGTGCCATCGGGCATGATCTTCATCCCCTTCTGCTACGCCGAGGCCGCCGCCAACGTCCTCACGAACCCGCAGCTCGACCCCTTCGGGAAGATCCCGGAGTTCAAGTTCTGCGCGGCGAAAGTGGAGCGGGCGAAGATCGAGGCCTGAGCGGCGGGCGCGCCGCTACTTCGTATTGCTCTTGATCCAGCCGGCGATCCGCGCCACCACCTCGGGCTCGATGCCGAGGAAGCCGTGCTCCGCACGCGCCTCGCAGGGCGGGGATTGCGGCGGCAGTCCGCCGCTCACCATGACGATCTCGACCTTGGGGGAGGCTTTGAGCGCGGCTTTGACGCGCTCGGCGTCGCCTGGCGGGGTAATGTCGCATTTGTCGCCGGAGTGCGAGAGGATCAGCACGGGGACGTTGATGGCCGCGAGGTTGGCCTTGAAAACCGTCTCCTTCAGGTCGGGCTTGGCGCCCTCGCGCGTGAGCGTCGAGGTCAGCACCACGCCCGCGATCTCGCCGTGCGTGAGGCGGCTCGCGGCGCCGACGGCGGCATTGGTACCCTGGCTCGTGCCGACGAGCCAGATCGGCGCTTTCGTCTGCGTCCGCACATAAGCGACGATCTTGCCGACGTCGTCGGCGTAGTCTGCGGTCGTGCGGTAGTTGAAGAGACTGGAGCGGTTCGTGGGGACGTCGGGAATGGCGACGGCCATGCCCTGCTGCACCCACAGCTCGCGCGTGCGCACCAGGAAATTGCCGCCGGCGCCGAAATTGCCGTCGGATGACAGCTTCACGACGCCGTTCCCGCCCGGGAACATGATGAGCGCCGCGCTCGGATTGCCCGCGGGAAGATAGAGCACGCGCTGCTTCCCGCCGTCCGAGGCCGGCAAATCCACGGTGGTGCCCGCCGCGACGGCACCGACCGTTCCGAGCGCAACTGCGCCGGCGGCAAGGAGGGCCGCCGCTGCGGTTTGGCGAATGCGGGAAGTCAGGGGATTTCGAAGCGGTACCACGGACGGCCACGGTATGCTCGACATCGCCTGCCTCTCCCAGCCACACCGATTTATAGCGAGATCAGACTGCGCTCAATTCCCGCCGCTCGCAAGCAACGCGCGCCATGGCTGCCGTAGAGACGAACAGCCGGCGGAGATTGCCGCCGGCTGTCGTCTCCGGGCGCTAGGGTGCTTCGATCGCGAAGCGCCGCTGCGCGCGTCCTATTGCGCCGGTACTCCCCTGGCGATCCCCTCGATCTGACGCGCGCGCAACGGCTTCAGGACGAAGAGCGCGAGCCCGACGACGAAGAAGTTGATGACCGCGGTGATCACGAACACCATGTGCCAGCTGCCCGTGTAGCTCTTGAGCACGTTCGCCAGCGGCACGAGGAACGCCGACGCGCCCTTGGCCGTATAGAGCAGGCTCAGGTTCGTTGTCGCGTATTTCGGCCCGAAGGTGTCGGTGCAGGTCGACGGGAACAGGCTGAAGATCTCGCCCCAGGTGAGGAAGATCAGCGCCGCGAAGACCACGAAGGCCCAGGGCGAGGTGCCCGCGCCGCCCAGGAGCCAATAGGCGACGGCGCCCAGTCCGAACGCGACCGCCATCGTATTCTCGCGTCCGATGTTGTCCGAGACCCACCCGAACAGCGGCCGGGCCGCGCCGTTCGCGACGTTGTCGACGATGAGCGCCACCGTGAGCGTGGTTGCACCGCCGATGAGCACGATCTTGTCGATGCTGTAGTCCGCCGCGATCAGCGCGATCTGCGCGGTGGCCATCAAGCCGCTCGCGGAGACCAGCGTGAACATGACGTAGAGGACCCAGAACACCGGCGTCGCCAGCATCTGCTGGGGCGTATAGCTCTGCGCCGACTGGATCACCTTGACGGAGGCGGGCTTCGGGACCTCTCCCGGGCTCGGGCTGCGGAGCAGCCAGGCAAGGGCCAGAATGACCGCGCCTTGGATGAGCCCGAACCAGAAGAACGCCGTCGCGTAGCCGCTGCCGTCGATGACCATGCGGATCGGGATGACCGTAAGGGCGGCGCCCGCGCCGTAACCCGCGGCGGTGAGGCCGACCGCAAGGCCACGCCGGTCCGGGAACCACTTGACGGCGCCGCCAACGGCCGTCGCGTAGACCGCGCCGCCGCCGATGCCGGAGACGACCGCGCCGGCATAGAGCAGCGTCAATGTGTCGGCCTTGGCGTTGATGATCCAGCCGATGGCGACGAGGATGCCGCCCACCGCCACGACGGGCTTCGGGCCGAACCGGTCGGCAAGCCAGCCATCCACCGGCGTAAGCCACGTCTCCAGCGCGATGAAAATGCTGAAGGCGATTTGAATGTCTGCCGGCGACCAGCCGTGCGCCGCATTTATGGGTTTGACGAACAGCGTCCAGCCATACTGCAGGTTGGCGATCATCACCATGCAGATGACGCCGACGATCAGCTGCAACCAGCGATTCGAAGGCGGACTCGCCGCCGCGGGGTATGTGCTCATGGACATTTCCTTCCCTCTGATTCTCGTTTCTATGAAGCCGCGGGGCCGTTTCCAGCCCCTTGCTACCCCCGGTCAGCGGCGCTTTTCCACCCTTCCTGGCGTTTGGGCCGCTTAGCCCAGCTAGAACATAGGACATCGGAAACCGTATGGGAACCCTTTGGTGTGGTTAACAGATTGTCATCTTTCGCGAGCCATATTTCATTTGGACAGCCGCCGACTTCTACAACGCATGGCTGATTTGACGGGCCCCCTCCGTCATGGTCCCTTGAGGCGGGGTGGAGGCACATGGAGAGCGCCGTGAGCCGAGGGGGATGGGGCTGGTTTTGGGCGACGCTGGCCTGCGCCGCCCTGACGGCGATGGCGATCGCCTGGCTCGACCGGCCGATCGCGAGCTTCGCCCACGCACAGTTCCACGGCGAGATGGTCTTCGACCGGATGCAAAAGCTGCCGGAGGTCCTGCCGGGAGCGGCGGCGATCATCCTGGCGGGCCTCGTGCTCGCCTGGGCGATCGGATGGCGCGGCGGCGAGCTGTGCGCGGTGCTCGTCCGCGCTAGCCTGAGCTTCGTCGTCGCGGTCGCGATCAAGGATCAGCTCAAATACCTCTTCGGCCGCACTTGGCCGGAGACCTGGGTCAACAACAATCCCTCCTACATCAAGGATGGGGTCTTCGGCTTCTTCCCCCTGCACGGCGGGCCCGGCTGGGCTTCCTTCCCCTCGGGCCACATGACCGCGATCACCTCGGTCCTCGCGGTGCTCTGGGTGAGGTGGCCCGGGTTCCGCTGGCTCTATGCGCTGCTGTGGCTCGACGTGGTCGTGGGTCTGCTCGGCGCCGACTATCACTGGCTCAGCGACATCGTCGCCGGCAGCTTCCTCGGCGCCGCCGTCGGCGTCGTCGCGGCGAGGCTCGGGAGCGGGGATCAGCGCACGAGCTGACAGTCGCCGAGCGCGGAGCCGCCGTTCCGGCACTCGTATTTGCCGACGGGTATGGCGGCTCCCTGCGCCTCCGCCGCAAGCGGGACGAGCGACGACAAGAGAGCGGCGGCAGCGATGCGAATGCAGGGCCGCGAAAGTACGGACATCTGGGCATCCTTGGGCGACGGCTACTTCAATCGATCCTTGATTCTGTCGAGCCCCGCTTGCGCGCAGGCCTCGTCGGTCTCCGCGCTGGGCGTGCCGCCGACGCCGATCCCGCCGATGACCTCATCGCCGACCTTGATCGGCACGCCGCCGCCGACCATCAGGACGTTCGGCAGCACCGCTAGCCCCGATGCCTGGGGATTCCCCATGATGCGCTCGCGCACGACCGCGGTATTGGCCTTGAAGGAGGCCGAGGTGTAGGCCTTGTCCTGGGCGCTGTCGAGCGTGTGGACGCCGGCAAAATCGCCGCGCAGCAGCGCCTGGCGGGCGCCGCTCGCGTCGACGAGCACCGCGCTCACGGCAAAGCCCTCGCCCTTGCAGGCCTCGACGGCGGCGCCGACGGCCTCGTTTGCGAGCGCGGCGGGAACGCGATGCGTGGTCAGCAAGCCTTGTGCCCGGGCGGGCACGCCCGCTCCCGCGGCAAGCGCGAGAACTGCGCCGCCGGCCAAGAAGGTGCGAAGCAGGAATGCGAACATGGTCTGCCTCCCTTAGGGGGCGCGATCGCCGGCGCCCTCGCTCCTACACTATGTGAGAAGCCTTTCCGCGCACGAGCCCGCGCCCGCGGGCTCGCGCAGACGTGATCGGCTCAGGCGAGGACCTTGGCGAGGCGGTCTAGCGCCTCGGTCAGGCGCTGGGTCGACGCCGCGAAGCAGAAGCGCAGATAGCCTTCGCCCGCCTCGCCGAAGGCGATGCCGGGCGCGACGCCGACTTTGACGGTCCTGACGACCTCGTGCGCGAGCGACAGGCTGTCCTTGCAGCCCTCGATCCGGCAGAAGGCGTAGAAGGCGCCCTCCGGCGGCTTCACGGTGACGCGCGGGAAGCGCGCGAGTCCCTGGATCAGGAGGTCGCGGCCGATGCGGCAGCGCTCGACGATCTCCGCGACCAGCTTCTCCCCTTGCTCGATCGCGACGACGGCGGCGTGCTGGAGGAAGGTCGGCGAGCCGCTGGTGTTGAACTCCACGAGCTTCTCGACGACCGCGATCATCTCCTTGGGCGCCACCATCCAGCCGAGGCGCCAGCCCGTCATCGCCCAGGCCTTGGAGAAGCTCTGCAGCACCACGAGGCGGTCCTCGGGCTCGGCCACGTCGTGGAAGGAGGGTGCCGCGCGCCGGCCGTAGACGATCCGGCTATAGACCTCATCGGCGAGGATCCAGAGCCCGCGCTTGCGCGCGAAATCGAGGAGCGCCGCCTGCTCCGCAGTCGACATCATCCAGCCCGTGGGATTGCCGGGCGAGTTCACGAAGATCGCGCGCGTCGTCGCGTCGCAGGCGTCCATGAGGCGCTGCAGGTCGAGGCGCCAGCCGCCCTCGCGCGTGGGGGTGAGCGCCACGGGCTTCGGCGTTCCGCCCATGATGCGCACGGCGGCCTCGAGATTGGGCCAGACCGGCGAGACCACGATGACGCTATCGCCGGGATCGACGAGCGCCTGTATCGTCAGCATGATCGCGCTCATGCCGGAGGAGGTGACGACGACGTTGTCGCTCGCGACGGGTTTTGCGAAGAGCCCCGTCAGATAGCGCGCGATCGCGCGGCGGAGCGGGGGCAGGCCGTGCTTGAAGGTGTAGAAGGTCTCGCCGCGCCGCATCGCTTCCGCCGCCGCCTCGCAGATGAAGGCGGGCGTGGGCAGATCGCCCTCGCCGAACCACAGCGGCACGATGTCGGGATCGCCGAAGACGGGACCCGCGACCTCGCCGATCTTCGAGGCCGGGAGCGCCACGATGCTCGGGCGCACGCCCGCGGGGCGATCCGGAATGGGCGCGGGCTTCAACGGAACGGCAGGGGTGTCGGGCAAAGGCGGTCTCCAGATGCGATAGCAGCGGGCTACCCGCCGCCCTTATGCCGGGCACAGCACCCGACGGCAAACGCATTTTTTGCAAGCCCCGCACGCGGTCGCTAGAGTTGTCGCGAAACAAACTGCCGCCGCGCCGGCGGCATCGGGAGCCTATGGACATGACCAAACCCCTCTGGCAGCCGAGCCCCGAGCAAGTCGCCGCCGCTAACCTCACGCGCTTCATGGCGGCGGCGGGGAAGCGCTGGGGCCGCAGCTTCGGGGATTTCGCGGCGCTCTACCGCTGGTCCATCGAGCAGCGCGAGGAGTTCTGGCGCTCGGTCTGGGAATTCTGCGGCGTCATCGCGGAGGGCCCGGGCGAGAGGACGCTCATCGACGGCGACAAGATGCCGGGCGCGCGCTTCTTCCCGCAGGTGCGGCTCAACTTCGCGGAGAACCTGCTCGGCCGGCGCGACCAGGGCGATGCGATCGTATTCTGGGCCGAGGACAAGGTGAAGCGCCGGCTCTCGCACGCGGAGCTCTACGATACCGTCTCGAGGCTCGCGCGGGCGCTCGAGGCGGATGGCGTCGGAGAGGGCGACCGCGTCGCGGGCTACATGCCGAACATGCCGGAGACCGTGATCGCGATGCTCGCGGCGGCGAGCCTCGGCGCCGTCTGGTCCTCCTGCTCCCCCGATTTCGGCGTCAAGGGCGTCCTCGACCGTTTCGGCCAGATCGAGCCCAAGGTGCTGGTCCTCGCCGACGGCTATTTTTACAACGGCAAGGCCTTCGACTGCCTCGACAAGGCGCGCGAGATTCTGCTGCAGCTCCCGACCGTGAAGCGCGTCGTCGTCGTCCCGCTGACGCGCGAGAGCCCCACGCTCTCGGGCCTCAGGAACGCGAGCCTGCTCTCCGCCTATCTCTCGCCGCACAAGCCCGCGGAGATCGCCTTCGCGCGGCTTCCCTTCGATCATCCCCTCTACATCATGTATTCCTCCGGCACGACGGGCGTTCCGAAATGCATCGTGCACGGCGCCGGCGGCACGCTCCTGCAGCACCTGAAGGAGCACGTCCTCCATTGCGACGAGCGGCCGGGCGACCGCGTCTTCTACTTCACGACCTGCGGCTGGATGATGTGGAACTGGCTCGTCTCCGCGCTCGCGACGGGTGCGACGCTGCTGCTCTACGACGGCTCGCCCTTCCATCCCTCCGGCAACATCCTCTTCGATTACGCCGATGCCGAGGGCATGACGCTCTTCGGCACCTCCGCCAAATACATCGACGCCTGCCACAAGGCCGGGATCGAGCCGCGGAAGACGCACAAGCTCGCGGCACTGCGCCTCATGACCTCGACGGGCTCGCCCTTGGCGCCGGAGAGCTTCGATTACGTCTACGAGCGCGTGAAGCCCTCGCTCTGTCTCTCCTCGATCTCCGGCGGCACCGACATCGTCTCCTGCTTCGTCCTCGGCAATCCCATCGGGCCCGTCTGGCGCGGCGAGATCCAGACGCCGGGCCTCGGCATGGCCGTTGAGGTCTTCGACGACACGGGCAAGCCCGCGCCCGTCGGCGAGAAGGGCGAGCTCGTCTGCACCAAGCCTTTCCCCTGCATGCCCATCGGCTTCTGGAACGATCCCAAGGGCGAGCGCTATCGCGCCGCTTATTTCGCGCGCTTCCCGAACATCTGGTGCCACGGCGACTATGCCGCGATGACCGAGCATGGTGGGGTCGTGATCTACGGCCGCTCGGACGCGGTGCTCAACCCGGGCGGCGTGCGCATCGGCACCGCCGAGATCTACCGTCAGGTGGAGCAGGTGCCGGAGGTGCTGGAGGCGCTGGTGATCGGCCAGGATTGGGAGAACGACGTCCGCGTCGTGCTCTTCGTGAAGCTCCGCGAGGGGCTGGTGCTCGAGGACGCGATCGTCGAGAAGATCAAGAGGCAGATCCGCGCCAACGCCACGCCGCGCCACGTGCCCGCGAAGGTCATCCAGGTCGCGGACATCCCCCGCACCAAAAGCGGCAAGATCGTGGAGCTCGCGGTGCGCGACGTCGTGCACGGCCGTCCCGTCAAGAACATCGAGGCCCTCGCCAACCCCGAGGCGCTCTCGCTCTTCAAGGACCTGCCGCAGCTTCAGCGGTGAGGCGAGTGCTGGCGCGATTGCCGGATTTTCCCTAGGCTTCCCGCCCGTTCTCCATGGCCTTCCTCGCCACCATATCCCGCCGGTTCCATGCGCTCCCGCCGATCACGCGCGCGGGGTTCTGGGTCATCCTCGCGGGGATCTGCGCCACGCTCATGAACGTCGTGATCCGCAAGGCGGCGGACCAGGGCATGCACGCCTTCGAGATCACCTTCTTCCGCTGCCTTTTCGGCTTCGCGGCGCTCATTCCCTGGATCGTGAAGTCCGGTGTCGGGAGCCTGCGCACCCGGAAGATCGGCTACTACACGCTCCGCGGCATGGTGAGCCTCGTCTCGATGCTCACCTGGTTCTACGGCATCACGCTGGTGCCGCTCTCGACCGCGACCGCGCTCAATTTCACCTCGCCGCTCTTCGCGACCTTGGGCGCGGCGCTGGTGCTGCACGAGACCGTGCGCTTCCGGCGCTGGGCGGCACTCGCGGTGGGCTTCGTCGGCGTGGTGGTGATCCTCCGGCCCGGCACCGAGGCGCTCGATCTCAACGCCTTCCTCATCATCTTCTCCGCGCTCACCGGCGGGATGAACGTCGTTACCGTGAAGTTCCTGGCGCGCACGGAATCGCCGACGGCGATCGTGACCTACCTCATGCTTTATCTGACGCCGCTCTCGCTGCTGCCGGCGCTTTTCGTGTGGTCCTGGCCCACGCTCACGGCGATTGCCTGGCTCTTCGTCCTGGGCGCGCTGGGCACGGCCTCGCACCTCTGCGTCGTCCGCGGCTACGGCCTCGTCGACGCCAGCGCCTGCGCGCCCTTCGAGTTCCTGCGCCTCCCCTTCGCGGCCTTCCTGGGCTACGCGATCTTCCACGAGGTGACGGATCTCTGGACCTGGCTCGGCGCGCTCACCATCGCGGCCTCCTCCGTCTACGTCGCGCACCGCGAGGCGAGGCTCGCGCGCGAGCGCGCGCCGGCGCCGCCGCCCGCCGCCGCCCAGAGCGCCCGCGACCCCCTCCCGCGCGCATGAGCCGCCTCGCGCGGGCCCGCGCGATCTGCTATCCCTCGGCCGTTCTTGCATAGGAGATGCGAATGAAGCTCAGCGGTCACGCCGCCCTGGTGACGGGCGGAGCCTCCGGTCTCGGCGCCGCCACCGCGCGCGCGCTCGCGGGCGCCGGCGCCAAGGTCGCGGTGCTCGACGTCAACGCCGAGGCCGCCGCGGCGGTCGCGAAGGAGATCGGCGGCCTCGCGCTCACCTGCGACGTCGCCGACGCCAAGAGCGCCGAAGCCGCTGTTGCGAAGGCGAAGGCCGCGCACGGCGCCGCGCGCGTGCTCGTCAATTGCGCGGGGATCGGCCCGGCGCAGCGCATCGTCGGCCGCGAGGGACCGATGCCGCTCGAGGCGTTCAAGCGCGTGATCGACATCAACCTGATCGGCAGCTTCAACCTCATGCGGCTTGCCGCCGCCGACATGACGACGCTGTCGGCGCTCGAGGACGGCGAGCGCGGCGTCATCATCTCCACCGCCTCCGTCGCGGCCTATGAGGGCCAGATCGGCCAGGCCGCCTATTCCGCCTCCAAGGGCGGCATCGTCGCGCTGACGCTGCCGGCCGCGCGCGAGTTCGCGCGGAGCGGCATCCGCGTCAACGCGATCGCTCCGGGCCTCTTCGCGACGCCCCTGCTGCTGGGAATGCCGCAGAACGTCCAGGACGGCCTCGCCGCGAGCGTTCCCTTCCCGACCCGCTTCGGCAAGCCCGAGGAATATGCGGCGCTCGTCCTCCACATCGTCGGGAATCCCATGATCAACGGCGAGACCATACGCCTCGACGGCGCGATCCGGATGCAGCCGAAATAGCCGCCGTTGCCTTCGCCGGGACCCGCGCCTAGGCTTGGGCCCGCGATGAGCGAGAACCCCACGACGGCGCCGCTCGAGCGCAGGCTCGCGACGATCCTCTCGGCCGACGTCGCCGGCTATAGCCGGCTGATGGCGGAGGACGAGGAGCAGACGCTCCGCGTCTTCCGCAGCCATGCCGAGGTGTTCCGCTCGCTCGTCGCCATGCACAAGGGCCGCATCTTCAACACCGCCGGCGATGCGATCCTCGCGGAGTTCGCGAGCGCCGTCGAGGCAGTGCGCGCCGCCACGGAGATTCAGGCGGCGCTCCGCACCCGCAACGACCAGCTCCCGGAGAATCGGCGCGTGCAATTCCGCATCGGCGTCAATCTCGGCGACGTGATGGTGCACGGCGAGGATCTCATGGGCGACGGCGTCAACGTCGCGGCGCGCCTGCAATCGGCGGCGGAGGCCGGCGGCGTCATCATCTCCGGCAGCGTCTACGATCAGATCCGCAACAAGCTCTCGCTCTCGTTCCATTCGCTCGGCGAGCAGAGCTACAAGAACATCCCGCAGCCCGTCCGCACCTTCTCCATCGCTGAGGCCGAGGGTCACGGCGCGCTCCCCACCCCCAAGCCCGGCCGCAGCGGCGGCGCGCGCCTCGCGATCTCTGCGGTTGCGGCCGTGCTGCTGATCGCCCTCGGCGCCGGTGCTTATTGGGGCTATGCGCATTTCCAGCACCCGCGCGGCGGCGGGCAGGCGGCGCGCGCGACGCCGCCCGCCACAGCGGCGGCGCCTGCCGCGACCGCGACCGCACCCGCCGCAGCAGCCGCGGGCATCGACGGGCTTTATGCCGGCGAGGTCTGCTACGGGCCCGGTTCCAACGATCAGGCGCGCTGCTTCCGCGGACAGGCGAAGGTTGGCGATGGCCGGATCGAGGGGCGCCACACCGGACAGCTCGGGAACACCATAGTCTACAGCGGCGAGGTCAAAGCAACGGGCGAGGTGCGGATCGAGCTTCGCACCGAGAACGCCGAGGGCACGCGCGTTGCGACCGCCGACCTCACGGGCAAAATCCACGACGGCGTTCTCGAGGCGAAGGGCACCTTCCGCAACGGCCGCACCGCGGAGATCAATTGGCAGCGGAAATGAGCGAGCGGCCGAACTCGGGCTTGCTCGCTAGGGAAGCGCCTCGTCGCGGAGCGGCATGGTGTAGGTGACGGCCGTGCCGGTGAGGCAGACCTCGCCCTCGGAGTTCCGCACGGTGGTCTTGAGGGTGCAGATCGGCTTGTCCTCGCGCACGGAGCTCACCTCGACGCG
>DATKNV010000166.1:0-12161 GCA_035541215.1 Allostellaceae bacterium
TCTTCGCGATATCCAAGCCGATCGTCACTGTGTAACCTTCCATTGGACGGCTCCTGTCTTTGGGGTGCTCTCAAGCAACCCCGTTTTGGCACTTCGATGCCGTTCGACAAGGGCCGTCCACCCCATCTCTGCGCGAAAATCTTTTTGCCTCTCGCATCGAATTATCGCCATCATTGCTCGGCAATTACGGGAGGCGGGGATGGCGGATCGGGTGCGGGTCGAGAGAATCGCGGATTATTTCGACGCGCTCGCGCGCATGCGCGGCAATCTGCCGCCGCTGCCGCCGGAGGTCGAGCCCGCGGATTTCGACGAGGCCTATGCCGCGCAGGAGATCGTGCAGACGCGCTGGGCGGCGACGCGCGGCCCTATCGTGGGATACAAGATCGCGATCACCACGCCGGTGATGCAGCAGCTCATGGGCATCAACCAGCCCTGCGCCGGCGCGATCTTCTCGCGCTTCCTCCACGCGAGCCCGGCCACGGTCCGCACGGCCGACTACGTCCACGTCGCGGTCGAATGCGAGATCGGCATGCGCCTGGGGGCGGACATCCTCGACCGCGGCCGGCCGCACGATCGCGACAGTGTCGCGGCGGCGGTCGACTCCTGTCACGCCGCCATGGAGCTCATCGAGGACCATAACGCCGAATACAAGAAGGTGAAGGCGGCCGGCCTCGTCGCCAACAACGCCTGGAACGGCGGCGCCGTCTTCGGGCCCGCGGTGACGGAGTGGCGCCAGCGCGATCTCGGAGCGCTCGCGGGGATCATGACGATCGATGGGGTGGAGCAGGGGCGCGGCAAGGGCGCGGACGTGCTGGGCCATCCCCTCAATGCGCTCGCCTGGCTCGCCAACAACCGCATCTCGCGCGGACGCCCGCTGCGCAAGGGCATGTCGGTGCTGACGGGCAGCGTCGTCGCCACGAAATTCCCGAAGCCCGGTCAGACCGTGCGCTGCATCATCGAGGGGCTCGGCGAGGCGGTGGCGCGGTTCGTCTAGTGCAGGCGGCCGCGCGCCGGCGGCTCCTCGGCCTCGCGGTTCACGATCGGGCTCGCCTGATGATGCACGAGGCGCCAGGCGCCGTCCTCCTTCACGAACATGTTCGTCGCCGCGAGCCAGCCGCCGCTCAGCTCCTCCTCGCAGGTGACGATGCCGACCTCGCCGAAGAGGAAGGCCTGGTCCTCGTGGACGCGCACGGTCGGCGCATCGGGGTTGCCGAGGATCCGCCGCCAGCTCTCCATGACGGCCTCGCGCCCACGCAACAGCGCCCAGCCGGGATGCAGGCAAAGCACCGGCGTCTCCTGCGCCCAGACGCGGTCCATCGCAGCCACGTCATGCGTGGTGAAGGCGCGATAGAATTCGAGATTAGCCGCCAATAGGGCGTCCGCTTCGGTCTCGGTGCCGATGTCCATGGGCGGGCCCCCCGATCTGCCTCAGCTCCATCATGACGCAGACGCGGCGCGCGACCAAGCCTGCGACGATTCGCGCGCTGCGCGGCCCCTCGACTACGCGGCATCAAGCATTGCAATTAAGAACGGTTCGCATTAGGCTAATTGCGAATGGTTCGCAGTCGCGCGCTGGCAGCGCTTTGGAGGCATCGGCTCATGCGGTTGAAATGGCTAGGCGTTCTTGGACTTGCGTCGGCTCTGCTGGGCGGCAGCCCGGCCGCTTGGGCCGATGAGCCCGTCTTCAAGCTCACGATCCAGAACCATCGCTTCGACCCGGAGGTGCTGGAGGTGCCTGCAGGCGTGAAGGTCAAGCTCCTGGTAAAGAACCTGGATGCGACGCCGGAGGAGTTCGAGAGCAACGAGCTGCACCGCGAGAAGGTGGTGCCCGCAGGCCAGGAGGTGCCGGTCTTCATCGGCCCGCTCGAGCCCGGAACCTATCCATTCTTCGGCGATTTCAACCCGAAGACCGCACAGGGGAAGATCGTCGCCAAATAGCGTCCACGCACATTCGACCGGGGGGTAAGTACATCGTCATGATCGGCATCGCATTCATCACTTTCCGCGAGGTCCTCGAGGCGGCCTTGGTCGTGACACTCGTGCTGGCCGCGAGCAAGGGGACGCCGCGGCGGGGCCGCTGGGTCGCGGGAGGCGTCGCCTTCGGCGTCGTGGGCGCAAGCGTCGTCGCCGCGCTGGCCGCCGAAATCTCGGCCTTGCTCGAGGGCGTGGGGCAGGAGGTCTTCAACGCCTGCGTCCTCTTCCTCGCCGTCGCCATGCTCGGCTGGCACAACGTCTGGATGGGCCGGCACGGCAAGGAAATGGCCGCCGAGGCGGCGCGGCTCGGCCGCCTCGTGCTGACGGGCGGGCGTCCGCTCTATGCGCTCTCGATCGCCGTGGGCCTCGCCGTGCTGCGCGAGGGCTCCGAGCTCGTGCTCTTCCTCGACGGGCTCGTCGCCGCCGGGAACGGCGGCGATCTCTGGCAGGGCGTGCTCCTCGGATTCGGCGCCGGCATCGCGCTCGGCAGCATCCTTTACATGGGGCTCCTGCGGATTCCCGCGCGCCATCTCTTCCGCGTCACCGGCTGGATGATCCTGCTGCTCGCGGCGGGAATGGCGGCGCAAGCCGCGGCCTTCCTCACCCAGGCGGATTATCTCCCGGCGCTCGGCAACCGGCTCTGGGACACCTCGGCTCTCCTCAGCGAGAGCAGCATCCTCGGCCAGATCCTGCACGTCCTCGTGGGCTACGTGGCCCAGCCCTCGGGCATCCAGCTCGTCTTCTACGTCGCGACCATCCTCATCGTGGGCGCGCTGATGCGGCTCTTCGGCAATGCCGCACCCGCGGTCTCGCGCGCGGCAGCGACGGCGCTGCTGCTCTGGGCGGGAGCGGGCGCGCTCTCTCCGGCGCGGGCCGATTTCCAGGTCCGCTCACCCACCGTCGAGTATCAGGAGGTCGAGTTCGAGCATAACGGGGACACCACCTTCGACCGGCGGAACTCCGGCAAGAGCAACGACCAGAGCTACACCTTCTCGATCGGCTACGGCGTCACCTCCTGGTGGATGACGGAGCTCGAGGCCGAGACCGCGGCGCCGCCCGGGGAGAACCTCAAATACGACGCCACCACCTGGGAGAACACGTTTCAGCTCACGGAGACCGGGGAATACTGGGCCGATCTCGGATTCTTCTTCGAGTATTCGCACGCCCACCAGAAGGGCGATCCCGAATCCGTGACCTTCGGCCCGCTCGTGCAGAAGGAGATCGGGAGCACGCTCCATACCTTCAATTTGCTCTTCGAGAAGGAGATGGGCAGCGGCGCGAGCGACGGGACGGGGCTCCAGCTCGCCTGGCAGTCGCTCTGGCGCATCAATCAATATGCGTCCCCGGGCATCGAGTATTACGGCGAGATCGACGATCTCGGGCACCCGGGCAAGCCCGCGGATCAGCAGCACCGCATCGGTCCGGTCGTGGTGGGCGCCGTCGCCTTCCCGCCCAACGGGAAGATAAAGTACGAGGTCGGCTATCTCTTCGGTCTGACGGACGCCACCGAGCGCGGCGCCGTCCGCTGGAAGTTCGAGTACGAGGCGCATTTCTGAACCGCGGGTCCCGAAGGACCCCATTGCCGCGCGGCGAAAACTCCAATACCTCTCTTCGCTGAGCACGAAGGAGGACGCCCATGATCGTCGAGCAGCGCACCTACACCCTCTATCCCGGCAAGACGGCCGAGTATCTCCGGCTCTACGAGAGCGAGGGGATGGCGATCCAGACCCGCATCCTCGGACGGATGATCGGGTATTTCTCGACCGAGCTAGGCCCGCTCAATCAGATCGTCCACATGTGGGGCTACGACAGCTTCGAGGAGCGCGCCCGCCGCCGCGCGCAAATGCAGGCCGATCCCGGCTGGAAGGCCTATATCGCGAAGGTCCAGCCGCTGATCCAGGCGCAGGAGAGCAAGATCCTGAACCCGACCTCCTTCTCTCCCATCCGCTGAGCAGATCGAGGAGGCCCCTGATGACGCATCCTCCGCGCACGCGCACCGGAGCGCAGATCCTCGTCGACCAGCTCAAGATCCACGGCGCCGACACCGTCTTCTGCGTTCCCGGCGAGAGCTATCTCGCGGTGCTCGACGCGCTCTACGACGCGAACTCCATCCGCACCTTCACCTGCCGGCACGAGAGCGGCGCGACGATCATGGCCGAGGCCTACGGCAAGCTCATGGGCAAGCCCGCGATCGCGATGGTGACGCGCGGACCCGGCGCCACCAACGCGAGCGCCGGTCTCCACATCGCCATGCAGGATTCGACGCCGCTCATCCTGCTGATCGGCCAGGTGCAGCGCGACGCGATCGAGCGCGAGGCGTTCCAGGAGATCGACTATCGCCGCATGATGGGCCAGCTCGCGAAATGGACGGCGCAGATCGACGATCCCGCTCGCATTCCCGAGTTCATGAGCCGCGCCTATTACGTCGCCACTTCCGGCCGGCCGGGGCCCGTGGTGCTGGCGCTTCCGGAGGACATGCTGCGCGAGCCCGCGGCGGTCGCGGATGCGAAGCCCTGGCAGCGCGTCGAGAGCTATCCCGGCCAATCCGAGATCGCCGCCATCGCTGAGGCCCTGAAGCTCGCGGAGCAGCCCTTCCTGCTCCTGGGCGGAAGCCAATGGGACGTGGCTTCGGTGAAGGCGATCGAGCGCTTCGCGAAGTCGCATGCGCTGCCCGCCGGCGTCGCCTTCCGCCGGCAGGACCGCTTCGACAACGAGCATCCCTGCTACGCTGGCGACGTCGGCATCGGCATCAATCCGAAGCTCGCCCAGCGCGTCAAGAACGCCGATCTCCTGATCGTGCTGGGCGCGCGCCTGGGCGAGATCACCACCGGCGGCTACACCCTCATCGACATCCCGACGCCGAAGCAGAAGCTCGTCCACGTCCACGCCGACGCCGAGGAATTGGGCCGCGTCTATCAGCCCTGGCTCGCGATCAACGCGACGCCGCGGACGGTCGCGCACGCGCTCGCGGCGCTCCCCGCGATGGAGAAGCCGCGCTGGGCGCAATGGACGGAAGTGGCGCGCGCGGAATACGAGGCCTGGCAGAAGCCGCCGAAGTCGCCGGGGAAGATCCAGATGGCGGAGATCGTGCGCTGGCTCGGCCGGCACATGCCCGCCGACACCGTCTACACCAACGGCGCCGGGAATTTCGCGACCTGGCTCCATCGCTTCCACCGCTTCCGCGGCTTCGGAACCCAGCTCGCACCCACCAGCGGCTCCATGGGCTACGGATATCCGGCGGCGCTCGGCGCCAAGGTCACGCACCGCAGCCGTCCCGTCGTCTGCTTCGCGGGCGACGGCGATTTCCAGATGACGGGACAAGAGCTCGCGACCGCCGTGCAATACGGGCTCGACGCGATCGTGCTCGTGGTCAACAACGGCATGCTCGGGACGATCCGCATGCATCAGGAGCGGCACCATCCCGGCCGCACCATCGCGACCGACCTCGTCAATCCCGATTTCGCCGCGCTCGCCCGCGCCTACGGCGCCCACGGCGAGACGGTCGAGCGCACCGAGGATTTCGCCGCCGCCTTCGAGCGCGCCCGCGCCTCCGGCAAGCCCGCGGTGATCGAGCTCAAGCTCGACCCCGAGGCGATCACGCCGCGCCAGTCGCTCAGCGAGATCCGCGCGGAGGCGATGGCCGGCAAGCACTGAGCTTCCCTCTCCCGCGCATTGCGCGGGAGAGGGTGGGGCCCGCCGCGGAGCGGCGGGAGGGTGAGGGTGCTAGCCCTGGAAGCGCCCTCACCCTCCCATCGCTTCGCGATGGGCCCCAACCCTCTCCCACCTCCGGTGGGAGAGGGATTATTTGCCGCGATGCTTCTCCACCAGCTCGGCCATGCTCGCGACTTCGAGGTCGGGCTTGGCGTCGCCCTGGGGCGGAAGGGTGGCGCCGCCGCCTGAGCGGCCCTTGCGCCGGTTGACCCAGACCGTGCTGAGGCCGAGGGCCTTCGCGGGCGCGATGTCGTGGTAAAGGCTCTGCGCGACGTGCAGTATTTTCCCGCGCGGCACGCCCATCTCGCCGAGCGTGCGGATCGCGTATTCGAAGTTGCGGATGTCCGGCTTGTAGGAGCCGATCTCCTCGGCGGTGAGGACACGATCGAACTCGACGCCGAGCTTCGCGTTGCTCCTGGCGAAAGAGGCGCGGTCCACGTTCGAGAGGATCACCAGCTTGTAGTGCCGCTTGAGATATTGGAGCGCGGCCGCGCTGTCGGGAAAGGCGGGCCAGCGCCCGACGGAGCCGCCGAACTCCGTCGCCTCCGCCTCCGTCACGGCAATGCGCCAGCGCCGCCCGAGCGCGCGGAGCGTGTCCGCGAGGACGGCGGGGTAGAGCTTGCCGGGCGTTGCCACCTGGATCGGCGATTCCTCCGCGGCGAAGGCCGTGAGGATCTCATCGTCGCCGAGCGCCTTCCCGCGCGCGCGGACGAAGGGCCGGAGCTCCGCGAGGATGCCGCTCTCCCAGTCGATGAGCGTGCCGTAGCAGTCGAAGGTGAGCGCCTGGAACTCGGCGAAATTCATCGGTCCCCTCCCTGTGAATTCAGTTGGCGGCACCATCCTTGCATGTATCATGGCCTCTGGGGCGCAACGACACAATGCGATGGGGGATCCGACAATGGCACACTGCTCGAAATTTTTGCGCGTAGCGCTTTTCTGCGGCGCCGGCGCGCTTGCGCTGGCCGCGACCGGCCCAGCCTCGGCCCAGGCGCCGAACCCGCCGCCGCCGGAGCCGGTCAAATCGACCCTCGACGAGGCGCTGATGGTGTCGCCCGCGCCAGGCAAGCCCGGCAAGGTGCTGCTGCTGCCGGCGACGATGGAGACGACGCAGTGGGGCTGGTACAACAACGCGCAGCCGCCGGTCCTGCACATGCATTCGGGCGACACCGTGGTCATGGAGACCATGATGCACTCGCACAATCAGGTCGTGCCCGGCGTCTCCATCGACAAGATCAAGAAGCTCCGCACCGATTTCCCCGGCCGCGGCCCGCACACCATCACCGGCCCGATCTACGTCGAGGGCGCCGAGCCCGGCGACGTGCTCAAGATCCACTTCGACAAGATCGTGCCGCGCGCCTACGCCACGAACTTCAACGTCCCCGGCATGTTCGGGCAGTTCCCAGACCGCTTCCCCGACGGACAGGTGAAGTACTTCTTCCTCGACCTCGACAAGAAGCAGCTTGAGTTCGCGCCGGGGATCGTCGTCCCGCTCAAGCCCTTCCCCGGCACGATCGGCGTCGCGCGCGCCGAGCCCGGCGCCTACAGCACCGTGCCGCCGGGTCCCTTCGGCGGAAACATGGACATCAACGAGATGGTCGAGGGGACGACGCTCTACCTGCCGGTCTTCGTCAAGGGCGCGCTGCTCTGGTCCGGCGATTCCCACGCCGGCCAAGGAAACGGCGAGATCAACTTGACCGCGATCGAGACCGCCTTCAAGGAGCTCCGCATCACCGTCACCGTCCTGAAGAACGTCAAGCTCGCGTGGCCCCGCATCGAGACGTCGAGGCACTGGATCACCATCGGCTACGACAAGGACTTCAACAAGGCCTGGGACCTGCTGCAGGCGGAGACCGTGAAGTACCTGATGGAAAGCCGCAAGCTCGACGCCGATGCCGCAAAGAAGGAGATGATCGCCGACTGGGATTGCCGCATCTCCGAGGTCGTCGACGTGCTCTACGGCACCTACTGCATGACGCCCAAGTCCCATGGCGGCCGCGCGCCGATGGCGCTCCCCAAGACCGACGACGCCAAGTACCTCGTGACCTATTCCAAGAGCCCCGATCTCAAGAAGGCGATGGACGAGGCTTCCTACGCGATGATCGAGAAACTGCAGAAGGAGCGCAATCTGAGCCGGCTCGACGCCTATGCGCTCGCGAGCATGACCATGGACTGCCGCCTCGGCCGCCCCTCCGGTGCCGATAAGGAGGTCCATTGCATGGTCCCGAAGAGCCTCTGGGTCGCGAACAAGATGTGATGCCGCGCGGGCGCGCTCTCCTTCTCTCTATCCTCGCGGCGATCCTCGCCTGGAGCGCGCCCGCAAATGCGAAGGGGCTGCGGATCGTCGCCACCACCAGCGACCTCCGCAGCCTCGTCGAGGCCGTGGCGGGCGATCTCGCGACCGTCGAGAGCATCGTCCCGCCCGGCGCCGACCCCGAGGCCTTCGAGCCGCGTCCGAGCGACCTGCTGAAGCTCCGCGGCGCCGATCTCCTGGTCGAGGTCGGCATCGGCTACGATCATTGGATCGACCGGCTGGTGCTGCAGCTCGACGAGCCCCGGCTCAAGCGCGGCGGCGAGGCGGCGGTCGACTGCTCCGCCGGTATTCCGCTCCTCGAGGTCCGCGGGCGCAGCCCCTTGCCCTCGGACGGCCACGCCCACGGCCAGGCCAACCCGCATTACTGGCTCGATCCCGTCAATGCCGAGACCATCACCGCGGGGATCGTCGACGGGATCGCGCGCGTCGCGCCCGCGGCGCACGCGGAGGCGGTCGCGAACCGCGAGCGGTTCCTCCTCGAGCTCCATGCGAGGCTCGCGGAGTGGGAGCGGACGCTGGCACCCTTCGAGGGCGTGCCGCTCATCGCCTATCACAATAGCTGGCCCTATTTCGCAAGGCGCTTCCGGCTCCAGATCGCGGACTTCATCGAGCCGCGCGAGGGCGTCTCGCCGAGCGCGTCGCGGCTCGCGACCTTGGTCGCGAAGGCGAAGCAGATCCAGGTGCGCGCCGTGCTGCACGAGCCCTACGAGCCCGAGGACGCCTCGCGCCTCGTCGCGGCGCGCGCGGGCATTCCCGTCGTGCCCATGGCGACCAGCGTCGGCTCCCGTCCGGGGGTCGAGGACTATCTCGGCCTCATCGACTACGACGTCGCCGTGCTCGCCCGGGCGCTCGCCGCGCCCACGCAGTAGCGCCGGCGGCGATGCAGGACATCGTCGCCTTTCTGGCGCTGCCCTTCGCGGCCTCGGTCGCCTTCGTGGGCATCCACGCCTATCTGGGCCTGCACGTGCTCCGGCGCGGGATCGTCTTCGCGGATCTCGCGCTGGCGCAGCTTTCGGCGCTCGGCGCCACCGTCGCCTTCGCCGCGGGCCACGCGCCCACGAGCATCGAGGGTTTCGGCTATACGCTGCTCTTCACGGGGCTCGGCGCGGTGCTGCTGACCCTGAGCCGGAGCTTCGCGCGCGCGATGAGTCAAGAGGCGTTCATCGGCATCCTCTACGTCGTCGCCACCGCCGCCACCATCGTCATCGTGGATCGCTCGCCGCAGGGTGCCGAGCACGTCAAGAAAATCCTCATCGGCAGCATCCTCACGGTGAGCGCGAGCGACCTCCTGAAATTCGCGCTCGTCTACGGCGCGATCGGGATCGTGCACGCCTTCATCCGCCGTCCGCTGCTCGCGCTCTCGGAGGAGGGCGGAGCGGCCGGCCGGCCCGCCTGGCAAGTCGCAGCTTGGGATCTCGTCTTCTATCTCTCCTTCGGCGTGGTGGTCACGAGCTCGGTCGCGGCGGCGGGGGTGCTGCTGGTGTTCTGCTTCCTCATCATCCCCGCGGTCGTCGGCATGCTCTTTACGCGCCGCATCGGGCCGGCGCTGCTCATCGGCTGGGGCGCGGGCATCGCCGCGAGCGCGGCGGGACTGCTCGGCTCCTTCCTGCTGGATTTGCCGACGGGCGCGGCGATGGTCCTGACCTTCGCGCTGGCACTTGCCATGGCAGGCGCGGTGCGCCTCTTCGTCTTCGCGCCGGGCCGCGAGCTTCGCCGCCGTCTCGGCGCCGCCTTGCGGATCGTCGCGGGCATCTGCTGCGCGGCGCTGCTTCTCGGCGGTCTCTGGCTCGTCGCGGAGCCGCACGAGGATCAGCCCGTCGCGGCGGCGCTCGAATGGCTCGCCGGCACCGGCTTCCGTCCGTTCCTGCACGAGGACGAGCGGGCGATCTACGACGATGCGCGCGAGGAGGCCGACCGTCTCGCCGCCGAGCTCGACGCGCTCAACGCGCGCGAGCGCGACGCCCGCTGGCGAGGACGCGAGCTCAGCGACGACGAGGTCCGCCGCGTCGGCTCCTATCAGCAGACCTTCAACGAGATGGCCCGCGGCGAGCTCTTCGTGATGGAGACGCTGCGCGGCAAGGCGCGCGAGCGCGAGCGCTGGATCGCGGGCCTGCCGGCGCTGGGGCTCGCGGCCGCGGGGCTTTTCCTCCTGCTGCGCCGCCGCCGTGCGGCCCGGGCCGAGCGCGGTGCCGGCGCCAATTCGGTCGCTCTCTGATGTTACATTTCCGATGGCAAACTACCGGCGGCGGTGTACCTTGCCGGGCACCCCATGGGGTCGGATCGAGACCGCAAAGGAACACGACGTAAATGGCTGCTTTCACGACCCGGCCGGAACTCCGCGGCACCTTTGGAGCGGTGGCTTCAACCCATTGGCTCGCCTCCGCTTCCGCCATGAGCATCCTCGAGCGCGGCGGCAATGCCTTCGACGCCGCGGTGGCCGCGGGCTTTGTCCTTCAGGTGGTGGAGCCGCATCTGAACGGTCCCGGCGGCGACGTGCCGATCCTGGTCTGGTCGAAAAAGCGCGGGAAAGTCGAGGCGATCTGCGGCCAGGGCGTCGCCCCCGCGAAGGCCACCATCGCTGAGTTCCGCCATCTCGGCCTCGATCTCGTCCCCGGCACCGGGCTCCTGCCGGCCGTGGTCCCGGGGTCCTTCGGCGCGTGGCTCAAGCTACTTTTGGAATTTGGCACGATGCGCGTCGAAGACGTGCTGGCGCCCGCCATTCACTATGCCGGCGGCGGCTATCCCGCGGTCGCGCGGATCCCCGCGGCGATCGAGACCGTGCGCACGATTTTCGAAACCGAATGGCCGACCTCCGCCGCGATCTATCTCCCGAACGGCCGCGTCCCCGAGGCGGGGCAGCTTTTCCGCAATCCCGTTCTCGCACGCACCTATGAGCGGCTCGTTGAGGCCGCGAAGTCGGCGGGCAGCGACCGCGACGCCCAGATCGAGGCCACGCGGCGCGCCTGGTACGAGGGTTTCGTCGCGGAGGCCGTCGACCGCTTCTACCGGACGCAAGAGTTGATGGATGCCTCCGGCCGCCGCCACCGCGGCTTCCTGACGGGCGACGACATGGCGCGCTGGCGCGCCACGGTCGAGACGCCGCTCTCTCGCGATTATCACGACTACACCGTCTACAAATGCGGCCCCTGGTGCCAGGGCCCGTTCTTCCTGCAGCAGCTCGCGATGCTCGAGACCATGGACGTCGCGGGCATGGACCCGCTCGGGCCCGAGTTCATCCACACCGTCGTCGAATGCGCGAAGCTCGCGTTTGCCGACCGCGAGGCCTGGTACGGCGATCCCGATTTCGTGGACCTGCCGCTCGGGGCATTGCTCTCCGACGAGTACGCGGCCGAGCGCCGCGCGCTCATCGGCGCGGATGCCTCCATGGAGCTCAGGCCGGGCTCGCCCGGCGGCCGCACGCCGCGCCTGCCTCAACTCGTCCTGCGCGCGCCGGGCGCGCTCGGGGTCGCGGCGGCGGGAGCAGGCGAGCCCACGACGGCGCGCGCCGGCATCGGCGAGCCCACCATCGCCCGCGAGCGCGACCGCCGCGCCACCGCCGGCGACACCTGCCACGTCGACGTGGTCGACCGCTGGGGCAACATGGTCGCGGCGACGCCGAGCGGCGGCTGGCTGCAGAGCTCGCCGGTGGTGCCCGAGCTCGGCTTCGGCATCACCACCCGCGGACAGATGTTCTGGCTCGAGGAAGGGCTCCCCGCGAGCCTCGCGCCGGGCAAGCGCCCGCGCACGACCTTGACGCCGTCCTTCGTCTCCAAGGGCGGCGAGCCCTACATGGCCTTCGGCACGCCCGGCGGCGATCAGCAGGACCAGTGGTCGCTGATCTTCTTCCTGCGCCACGTGCATCACGGCATGAACCTGCAGGAGTCGATCGACGCGCCCTCCTTCCACACCGAGCACATGCCGAGCTCCTTCTGGCCGCGCGAGGCAAAGCCCGGCGTCGTCGTGCTGGAGGGCCGCACGCCCGAGGCGGCCGTCGCGGGCATGAAGGCGCGCGGGCACAAGGTGCAGGTCGGCGAGGATTGGTCCGAGGGCCGGCTCAACGCCTGCGCCGTCGAGCGCACGGCGTCCGGCACCATCATCAAGGCCGCGGCCAATCCGCGGGGCATGCAGGGCTACGCAGTCGCGCGCTGAGGCGCGGGACGGAAGA
>DATKNV010000167.1:0-2920 GCA_035541215.1 Allostellaceae bacterium
CGCCGGGCAAGCGCGTCAAATCCGGCGAGCTCTGGGCCGGCACGCCCGCGCGGATGCTCCGCGCGGTGACGCCGGAGGAGAGGCAGTACATGGAGCGGCTTCCCGAGAGCTACGCCAAGCTCGCGGATCGCTACCGTTAGACCGCTGCCAAGCGGCTCCGCGGGTGCTACGGTTCAACTCGTCCGCGGATCTCCGAGGAGAGCATGAGCGAGACGACGGATCGGCGTCCGATTGCGGCGCGCGAGCATCCGCTGGCGCAGGCCGCCGCTCGTTGGCTCCTGCGCCGGGGCATCTCCGCGAATGCCGTTTCCATCTGCGGGCTGCTCTGCGGCTGCGCTGCGGGCGCTATTCTTGCCGCGACGGCGTCGGCGGGGCGGGGCGCCTGGATACTCTGGCTCGCGGGCGCCCTGCTGGTCCAGTTACGGCTTGTAGCCAACATGCTCGACGGCATGGTGGCGATCGCCGGCGGCACCGCGTCGCGCTTGGGCGAGCTCTATAACGAGATCCCGGACCGCATTTCCGATAGCGCGGTGCTCGCGGGGATCGGCATCGCCGCTGGCAACTGGGGCCTGGGGACGGCGGCTGCGCTCGCGGCGATCGCGACTGCCTATGTGCGCGCGGTCGGCAAGGCTTCGGGCGCCGGAAGCGACTTCTCCGGCCCCATGGCGAAGCAGCAGCGCATGTTCCTCGCGACGGTCCTCGCGCTTTGGATGGCGCTCGCGCCCGAGCGCTGGCAGCCGACCCTCTGGGGGGAGAGCCTGCCCGAGCTCTTGCTCCTGGTCGTCATCGTGGGTGCTGGGATCACGGCGGTGCGGCGGACGCTGCGCATCGCCCGCGCGCTCGGTCGGCAAGGCGGGTCCTGATGGCGCTCGCCTCGACGTGGAGCGTTGCCTTCGCGCATCCCGTGACGGGCTGGATCGTCCTCGGCGCCGTCGGCGCTCTGGCGCTCGGTGCCGTCATCATCGCGGTGTTGAGCGCCGCCGGACGCCTCGCACCAGCGCTCCGCCGGGAGCTGTGGCTGCGCCTGGGGTCGTGGTGTCTGCTGGTGCCCGCGATCATCCTGCCGATCCTCGCGGGACGGGTCTGGGTGATCGCGGCGGTGACGCTGCTGGGGCTCGCCTGTCTCGGCGAATACGGGCGCGCGACCGGACTCTTCCGCGAGCGCTTCACGACTCTGGTGGTCGTGCTCGGCATCCTCGCGGTCAATCTCGCCGCGCTCGATCATTGGTACGGCTTCTTCGTGGCGCTGATGCCCTTGAGCAGCGGCATCATCGCCGTCGCCTCCATTCCCTTCGACGAGCCCCGGGGCTACGTGCAGCGCGTGGCGCTCGCGGTCTTCGCCTTCTTTCTCTTCGGTGCGGCGCTCGGCCATCTCGGCTACATCGCCAATGACGCGAACTACCGGCCGCTGATCCTGCTGCTGCTGCTGGCGGTTGGAATCAACGACGTTGCCGCCTACGTCGTCGGAAAGACGCTCGGCGGCCCGAAGCTCTTGCCGGGGACGAGCCCCAACAAGACCGTCTCCGGCGCACTCGGCGCGCTCGCGATCACGACCGTCGTGGTTACCCTGCTGGCAGAGCCGATCTTCGCGGGAACGCGCATGGAAGCATTGCCGCTGCGCATCGGGCTCGGCGTTATCGTCAGCGTCGCGGGCCAGTTCGGCGATCTCATGCTCTCCTCGATCAAGCGCGACATCGGCATCAAGGACATGGGCGTCGCCATCCCTGGACACGGCGGCGTGCTCGACCGCTTCAACAGCCTGCTGCTGGTGGCGCCCGCGGTATTCCACTACGTCGGCTATATCGTGGGCTTCGGCCTAGACCAGCCCACGCGTATCCTCTTCTGATGGACTGGAAGCTCAGGCCGGCGGGGGACTTCGGACTTTCGCCCCGCGAGCGCCTCGCGAGCCTGAGGCGCGAGCTAGGATTCCTCGGCACCGCGACCCATTGGTGCTGGCGGCAGTTCGTCCGCCTCTATCTCCGCTGCTTCCACGGGCTGCGGGTCATGGGACGCGAGCATCTGCCCGAGCCGCCCTTCGTCATGATCGCCAATCACGCGAGCCACCTCGACACGCTCACTCTGGCATCGGTGCTGCCGCTTGCGCTCATCGATCGCGTCCATCCGATCGCGGCGGAGGATACGTTCTTCACGTCCTTCGCCACCTCCGCCTTCGCGGCCTTTGCGGTGAATGCTCTGCCGCTGCGGCGGAGGGCGACCAAGCGCGCGGACCTCGCGACATTGCGTGCCCGGCTCCTCGAGGAGGAGCTCGTCTTCATTCTCTTTCCCGAGGGCACGCGGAGCCGGGACGGGAGCATGGCCTCCTTCAAGCCGGGGATTGGCGCGCTGGTCGCGGGAAGCGAGGTACCGGTGGTGCCCTGCTATCTCGAGGGCGCCTTCGCGGCCCTGCCGCCGCACCGGCGCTGGCCGCGCCCGACGCGCCTCAAACTGCGCATCGGGCCGCCGCTCGCCTTCGGCGATCTCGCGAACGATCGCGGGGGCTGGGCGGGAGTGGCGGCGCGATGCGAGACGGCGGTGCGCGCGCTCGCCCTGGATGATCGGAGGATCTAGAGATCGAGGCGGTAGAAGCGCGTGTCCACGTGCATGCGGGGAAAGCTCGCGGGAAGAGCGTCTTCGCCGACGAGGCGAAATCCGCTCTTCTCGTAGAAGCGATGCGCTGCTCGGAATCGGTCGGTAGTGCCGAGATAGATGGTCCGGAGACCCGCTCCGCGAGCATGTGCGAGCAGGGTGTCGAGGAGCGCCTGCGCCACGCCACGGACGGCGCCGCGATGATCCTCGGCGACGAACATCTTGCGCAGCGCGCCGGCATTGCCGCCGATGTCCTTTAGCGCGACCGTGCCGACGATGCGATCGCCCTCGGCCGCCACCCAGAACTCGCCGCGGCCGTCGCGGTAGAAGCCGG
>DATKNV010000168.1:0-18582 GCA_035541215.1 Allostellaceae bacterium
GCCGTTCTGCGACAGGAGTCTCCGGGAAGCTGCGTCGATCCGCTGGGCACGAGCCGCATCGACTTCCATACGAGCCTAGTCGCGGAGATGACGACCTTCTTCCGGCGGAGCCTGGACGTTCAATAGCTGCTCGCTCAGCCCCTTCGCCGCAGCAGCCGCGGCAGGAAGATCGAGATCGCAAGCACCACGGCCCCGATCATCGTCGGCGGCACCCAATTGGCGCCGCCGGAGAGCACCTCGTTGCCGGCGGCGCCGAACTCGACATAGGCGACCGTCATGGGGATCTGCCCGAGGATCGTGCCGAGCGTGTAATCCCCCAGAGAAAGCCGCGTGAGGCCGAGGCCGTAATTGGTGAGAGGGTGCGGCAGCATCGGGATCAAGCGCACCATCGCGACGGAGCGCCAGCCGCCTGCCTCGGCCTTGACGAGGAGCGGCCCGAGCCGCGGCAGGGTCTCGGGCTCGATCAGGCCGCTGTTGACGTAGCGCGCGAGGAGAAATCCCCCGAGCGCGCCGACGGTGCTCCCGACCGTCGCCCAGAAGAGACCGCCGGCGACGCCGAAGAGGAGACCCGCCGCGATCGAGAGCAGCGTGCGCGGCACGAAGACAATGCTCGCCGCGAGATGCGCGAGGACGAAAATCAGGGGCGCCATCGGCGCCTCGGCGATCGCGTCCTTGATCGCGCCGGGGCTCAAGGCGCTGCGATGCGTCAATACCCACACGACGCCGGCAAGGACGAGCGCCGCCAGCAGCACCCGCCCGGCGAGACGGAGCGTCCTCATGGCGGCGGCGCGTCCGCCTCGTCGAGGAGCACGGGGTTCTTCGCGCGGCGCATCAGCCACATCACTCCCAGGAGATCGACGATCCCGACCCAGAGCCGGTCGAAGACGCCGTAATTCGAGCGGCCGCGCTCGCGCGGGCGGTGATTGACCTCGACGGAGACGGTGCTGCCGCCCTGGCGCCGCACCAGCGCCGGAAGGAAACGATGCATGTGATCGAAGGCCGGCAGATCCAGGAAGAGATCGCGGCGGAAGAGCTTGAGCCCGCAGCCGGTATCGGGGGTGGCGTCCCTGAGGAGCCGGCGCCGGACGCCGTTGGCGATGCGCGAGGACATGCGCTTGACCCAGCTATCGCGGCGCCTGCGCCGGTGTCCCGCTACGAGAAGCGGCGGGGCGAGAGGCGCCGCGCGCGCGATCTCCCAGAGCCGCGGAATGTCCGCGGGATCGTTCTGTCCGTCGGCATCGAGCGTCGCGATCCAGGCGGCGCCTGCGGCCTTGACGCCCGTGCGGATCGCCATGCTCTGGCCCGTGCTCGCGCGGTGCCGGAGGAGACGCAGCCGCGGAAACTCCGCCGCAAGGCCGCGCGCCACCGCCGCGGTCTCGTCGCTGCTGCCGTCGTCGACGTAGACGATCTCGTAGTCGAGCCGCCCGTCGAGCGCGCGGCGGATTTCCGCCACCAGAGGCGCCACGTTGGGCGCCTCGTTGCGCGCGGGTATCACCACCGAAAGTTCCATTCATCCGCTGCTAGGCCAGGGTCCCCCCGAGGGGCGGCGGTGTAGCACGATTCCCAGGATAGGGCCAAATTGCAGCCCTATGAACCGCTTCGCCCCGCCCGCCGAGGCCGCTGGTGACAGGCTGCGGTCCTGGTCGCTACTCTCTGCGCCGGCGGCCGGGGTTGGGCTGTCGGAAGGAAGCGCGCTGCGGAGGTTTTCATGACGAAGTCCCACTCGAAGGAGCCGGTTGCCGGCATCAAGCTCGAGAAGTCGGTGGCCGATCGCCTCGATCCCAAGCGCGTCTACAATCCGCCGAAGCCCGCGGAGGTCGAAGGACAGTTCAAGTACAACGCCTTCATCACCTGCCCCTATTGTGGGATGCACTTCCACGCGAGCCTCGACACCGACGTCTACACCGTCGTGCGCTGCCCGAGCTGCGGCCAGGTGAGCCTCTCGGTCGGGACTTGAGCGAAAGCGCGCGTCAGGGCCACATCACCTCCGGCGGCAGCGACATCAGGATCGCCTCGGTATTGCCGCCGGTCTTGAGGCCGAAGAGCGTGCCGCGGTCGTAGAGCAGGTTGAACTCGACGTAGCGGCCGCGCTTGACGAGCTGGGCGCGGCGCTCCTCCTCCGTCCAGTGCCTGCGGAAATGCCGGCGCACCAGCGCCGGATAGATCGCGAGGAAGGCCTCCCCGACCCCGCGGGTGAAGCGGAAGTCGCGCTCGAAATCGCCGGTGTCGTGATAGTCGAAGAAGATGCCGCCGACGCCGCGCGCCTCGTTCCGGTGCGGCAGGAAGAAATACCGGTCGCACCATTCCTTGAAGCGCGGGTAGTAGCCCCTATCCTCGGCATCGCAGGCGGATTTGAGCGCGGCGTGGAAATCGGCGGTGTCCCGCTCCACCGGGAAGACTGGCGTCAGGTCGGCGCCGCCGCCGAACCAGGCCTTGGTCGTGACGATGTGCCGCGTGTTCATGTGCGCGGCGGGGACGTGCGGCGAGCGCGGGTGGATCACGACGGAAATCCCGCTCGCCCAGAAGCGCGGGTCTTCGTCGGCGCCGGGGATTTGCTTGCGGAACTCCGGCGAGAACTCGCCGTGGACGGTCGAGACGTTGACGCCGGCCTTCTCGAAGACGCGGCCCCTGAGGACCGCCGTGGTTCCGCCGCCGCCGCCGGGGCGGGTCCAGCCCTTGCGCTCGAAGCGCCCGGCCGGACCCTCGCCCGCCCGCTCGGCCGCCAGCTCGTTTTCGACGGATTCGAGCGCGGCGGTCAGGCGGTCGCGGAGGCTCTCGAACCACTCGCTCGCGGCTCGCTTCCGGGCTTCGGCGGTCACGTCCTCGTCTCCTCCGGCAGGAGCCCCGTCTGGCGGAGCGCCTCGCTCAGCACGATCGCCGCGGCGAGCGCCACGTTGAGCGAGCGCAGGCCCTGGCGCAGCGGAATTCTCACGCGCGCATCGGCCGCTGCGTGGACCTCCTCCGGCACCCCCGCCGATTCGCGTCCCACCAGCAGAATATCGTCGGGCTCGAACACGAAGCGATGGTAGAGCAGGGGGGCTTGGGTCGTCAGCAGGATGAGCCGGGACTTGCGCGGGCGGGCGCTTTGAAACACTTCCCAGGAGGCATGCCGCGTCAGATCCAGGCTCCGGACATAGTCCATCCCCGCGCGTTTCAGCCGGCGGTCGCTCAGCAGGAAGCCCGCGGGCTCGATGATGTCGAGGGGCACCCCGAAACAGGCCGCAAGACGCATCAGCGTCCCGGTGTTCTGCGGAATATCCGGCTGGTAGAGCGCGAGGCGCATGCGACGGCGGCCTCCTACGGTGATTTTGTCGCGGAAACCCAGGCGTTTCCCGCTTTGCAAGCCTTCGCCCGATCGATTATACCGAGACCCGCCGCGACGCACCGATCGCGCGCACGCGCGGTCCATTCTGCGGCAGGATGTCGCATGGGCCGGGCGGGCCCGGCATTTAGGGTGCGGCGGGATTTTCTCGGCCCGGCAGAGCCCTGCCGGGCGCCCAAGGGATGAGGTGGTGGGAGATGGCGGAGACCGCGCAGGCCAAACCGATGGGCGCGCATGGGGGCGGCGAGGGGACGCGACGCGACTTCCTCGTCCTGACGGCTTCCGCGCTCGGCGCGGTAGGAACCGCGGCCGTTGCCTGGCCCTTGATCGCCAGCATGAACCCCGCGGCCGACACTTTGGCCGCGGGCGCTCCGATCGACGTCGACATCTCCAAGGTGGCGCCGGGCATGAGCATCCGCGTGCTCTGGCGCAGCCGCCCGATCTTCATCGTGCGCCGCACGCCCGAGGAGCTGAAGCAGCTCGAGAGCGGCAAAGACAATGCTGAGCTCAGCGATCCCGATTCGAAGGCGTTGCAGCAGGCGGACTACGCACGGAACTGGCACCGCTCGATCAAGCCGGAGATCCTGGTCCTCGTGGGCATCTGCACCCATCTCGGCTGCATTCCGAGCTTCGCGCCGCAGCCCGGCAACACGCCCGTCGAGAATTGGGAGGGCGGCTTCTTCTGCCCCTGCCACGGCTCGAAATACGATCTCTCGGGCCGTGTCTTCCGCGGCGTGCCGGCGCCGCTCAACCTGCCGGTGCCGCCCTACAATTTCGTCAGCGACACCGTGATCCGCATCGGCGAGAACCCCAAGGGCTCCGACTTCGATCTGAGCTCGGTCGAGCAGCTCTAGGAGCTCCGCCATGGCCGCCCCACGCACGCAGAACCGCATCATCCGCTGGATCGATTACCGGCTGCCGGTCTTCTCCTATCTCGAGCACGAGCTGCACGAGTATCCGACGCCGCGCAATCTCAGCTACTGGTGGAATTTCGGCTCCCTCGCGGGCTTCATGCTCGTGACCATGATCGTCACGGGCATCTTCCTCGCGATGTACTACACGCCCAACGTGGACATGGCCTTCGACAGCGTCGAGCGCATCCGGCGCGACGTGAATTACGGCTGGCTCATCCAGTTCATCCACATGAACGGGGCGTCGTTCTTCTTCATCGTGACCTACATCCACGTCTTCCGCGGGCTCTACTACGGCTCCTACAAGAACCCGCGCGAGCTCCTGTGGATTCTCGGCGTGATCATCCTGCTGCTGATGATGGCGACCGCCTTCATGGGCTACGTGCTGCCCTGGGGCCAGATGAGCTTCTGGGGTGCGACCGTCATCACCAACCTGTTCTCCGCGATCCCCAAGGTCGGCAACGCCATCGTGACCTGGCTCTGGGGTGGCTATGCGGTCGGCAATCCCACGCTCAACCGCTTCTACTCGCTGCACTACCTCTTGCCCTTCGTCATCGTGGCGGTGGTGATGCTGCACGTGATCGCGCTGCACCAGCACGGCTCGAACAATCCGCTGGGCATCGACCGCAAGGGGCCGCAGGACAGCATCCCCTTCCATCCCTACTACACGATCAAGGACATGTTCGGCCTGGGCGTGTTCCTGATCGCCTATGCCGGCTTCATCTTCTTCCTGCCGAACTTCCTCGGCGATCCCCAGAACTACATCCCCGCCAATCCGCTGGTGACGCCGCCGGAGATCGTGCCGGAATGGTACTTCCTGCCCTTCTACGCGATCCTGCGCTCGGTGCCGGACATCTGGTTCATCCCCTCGAAGCTCGCGGGCGTGATCTGCCTCTTCGGCTCGATCGGCGTGCTCTTCATCCTGCCCTGGCTCGATACCTCCCCGGTCAGGAGCGCGCGCTTCCGGCCGATCTACAAGTGGTTCTTCCTCGTCCTGGTGGTGGACGTGGTTGCGCTCGGCGTTTGCGGCGCGCACCGTCCCGAGGGGACCTACATCGTGATCGGCCGCATCGCGACCCTCTACTACTTCTTCCACTTCCTCATCCTGCTGCCGCTGCTCGGCAAGATGGAGCGGCCCCGGCCGCTCCCCGCCAGCATCGGCGCCGCCGTCCTAAAGGGCGGCGCGGTTTCCGCGGAGTAGGGCCGATGCGCAAGATTTTCCTGGCGGCGGGATTGGCGGGCCTGGTCTCCCTCGGCGCGGCGGGGCCGGCGCCGGCGGCGGAGGAGTCGATCGCGCTGCCGACACAGGCTTGGTCCTTCGACGGCGTCTTCGGGACCTTCGACCGCGCCGCGGCGCAGCGCGGGTTCCAGGTCTATCACGACATCTGCGCCAAGTGTCACTCGCTCGACCTGATCGCCTACCGCAATCTAGAGGAGCTCGGCTTCAGCGCGGAGCAGGTGAAGGCGATCGCCGCCGGCGATCAGGTCGTCGACCGCGACGACCGCGGGATGCCCGTCACGGACGACAGCGGCAAGATCGTGATGCGGCCGGGCCGGCCCTCCGACCGCTTCGCCCAGCCCGACAAGGCCGTGACCTCCGCGCTGCCCGCGGTGCCGCCGGACCTCTCGCTGGTCGCGCGGGCGCGCGAGGACGGCGAGAACTATGTCTTCGCGCTGCTCGCGAAGGGCTACGACACGCCGCCCGCGGACTGGGATCCCTCGGCGATCTACAACAAGTATTTCCCGGGCCATCGCATCGGGATGCCGCCGCCGCTCACGGACAATGCCGTGACATATGCCGACGGCACCGCTGCGACCCTCGATCAGGAGGTCCGGGACGTCGTCAATTTCCTCGAATGGACGGCGGATCCCAACCTCGAGGAGCGCCACCGCACCGGGCTCAAGGTGATCCTCTTCCTGATCGCCATGACCCTCGTCCTCTACGCCGCCAAGCGCCGCGTCTGGTCCGACGTCCACAAGGACGAGCACTGATAAACGGAATCGATCTGCGTCCACCGCGAAACCTCTGCGTCCTCTGCGCGAAAAAGACCTGACCAGCGCGCAGAGGGCGCAGAGGTTTCGCGGAGGACGCAGAGAAATTTATCTTCTCCATTGCCGCCTCAGTCCGCCTTTCCCTTGAGCGTCCTCGCGAAGAAGGCGGCGATGCGCTCCTTGCTGTCGGCCCAGGCGGCGGGATCGCCGCCGGTGGTGGCGCCGTGGCGGTCGGGCGCATTGAGGTTCCGCCGGTTCGGATTGAAGTAGACCCGCGCGGCGCTGTCGAAGGAATGCCGCGCGCCGGCATAGACCACGATATCGACCGTGAGGCCCGCCTCGTGCGAGCGCTCCGCGAGCGCCTGGCAATCCCTTGCGGGCGTCCAGTCGTCCTTCTCGCCGACGAGGATGAGGAGCGGTCCGATGGGACGGTAGAGGCCGTCATAGGCGAGGACCGGCCCGTGGTCCCCGAGCTCGCGCTTGACGGACCAGAGGCCGTAGCGGTCGCCGCAGCCGGGATAGAGCGCAATCCCCGCGGCGAAGCCCTTGCGCTTCTCGGCCACGAGGAGCCCCTGAGCCGTCGCGGGCTCGACCATCGCCTCGAGCGTGCTGCTGCCGCCATGCGAGCCGCCCATGACGCCGACATGCGCGCCATCGACGAAGGGCTGCGCGCGCAGATAGGCGAGCGCGGCGTAAGCGTCGTACATGCGCTGGATCGGGTAGGTCCTGCGCATCTGCTCGACGGGCGTGTCGAGGGGCGCCGTGCAGACGCCCTCGGGGAAGCCGCGGGTCGAGAAGCTGTCGGGCAGGATGACGACGTAGCCCATTTGCGTCAGAAAATCCGCCCAGCGCCGCGGCGCGCCGCTGGAGCGTGCTCCGAGGCCGCTGCAGTCGTGCAGCATCACGATGGCGGGGAAGGGGCCGCTGCCGTCGGGCTTCAGGACCGTCGCCGGGATCTGCTCCGTCCCGCCGTCGCGCTTTTGCGTCTCGAGCGTCACCGCCCAGCCCGTGACGTCCGCCCGGGCGCTCGCGACCGCCGCGCCCGCGAGCAGCGCCGCCGACAGGAATACGCGTGCAATGTTCCCGACCATGCCGTCCTCGCTTCCGGGGCGGCGGATCGTGGCACGGCTGGCCCTCGGCGTCACCGGCGGAAATCTGTTGCCCCCGCGGGAAGGCACTGGAACACTCCCGCGGCGCAACGGCGGGAGCGGCAATGGGCGAGGGCATCGAGCCGGTCATCGGCATCATCGGCGGCAGCGGGCTCTACCAGATCGACGGCCTCACGGAGCTGCAGTGGCTCCGCGTGGCCTCGCCCTTCGGCGAGGTCTCGGACGAGCTCTGCTTCGGCAGGCTCGGCGGGACGCGCGTGGTGTTCCTGCCGCGGCACGGCCGCGGCCATCGGCTTCCGCCCTCGGAGATCAACTTCCGCGCCAACATCGACGCCCTGAAGCGCGCGGGCGTCACCGACGTGATCTCGCTCTCGGCCGTGGGGAGCCTCCGCGAGGACCTGCCGCCGGGGAGCTTCGTCCTCGTGGACCAGTTCATCGACCGCACTTTCGCGCGGCCCAAGAGCTTCTTCGGCGCGGGCTGCGTCGCGCACGTTGCGCTCGGCCATCCCGTCTGCTCGCGGCTCGGCGACGCGCTCGCGGCGGCGGGAAGCGATGCGGGCATGACGATCCGCCGCGGCGGGACCTATCTCGTGATGGAGGGGCCGCAATTCTCGACCCTCGCGGAGAGCCGGCTCTACCGCGGCTGGGGCTGCGACGTCATCGGCATGACGAACATGCCGGAGGCGAAGCTCGCGCGCGAGGCGGAGCTCTGCTACGCGACCGTGGCGATGGTGACGGATTACGACTGCTGGCATCCCGAGCACGATCACGTCAGCGTCGAGATGATCGTGCGCGTGCTGCTGGAGAACGCGGAGAGGGCGAGGGGCCTCGTGAAGCACGCGGTGCCGCGGCTCGGCGGCGCGCGCGCGCCCTGTCCCGCGGGCTGCGACCGCGCGCTCGAGCACGCCGTCATCACCGCGCCCGAGGCGCGCGATCCCGCGCTGGTCGCGCGGCTCGAGGCGGTGGCGGGACGCGTGCTCCGCCGCTACCCTGCGGCGAAGGGAGCGGATTGATGAAGGTCGCGGGGAAGCCGATGCGGACGATCTGGCGCGAGCCCGACGGCGCCGTCGGGATCATCGACCAGACGCTGCTGCCGCACCGGCTCCAACTGCGCCGCATCGCCGACCTCGAGGAGATGGCGGAGGCGATCCGCACCATGCAGGTCCGCGGCGCGCCGCTGATCGGCGCCTCCGCTGCCTACGGGGTGGCGCTGGCGCTCGACCGCGATCCCTCCGAGAAGAGCCTCGAGACCGCATGCGAGCGCCTGGCCGCGACGCGCCCGACCGCGGTCAACCTGCGCTGGGCGCTCGAGGAGATGCGCCGCGCGGTCGCGAACCAGCCGCCGGAGCGCCGTGCCGCCGCCGCTTTCGCGCGCGCCGCCGAGATCGCGGACGCCGACATCGCCGTCAACCGCGCGATCGGCAGGCACGGGCTCCCCCTCATCGAGCGCGCCGCGGCGCAGAAGCCGCGGGGCGGACGCGTCAACGTGCTCACGCACTGCAACGCCGGCTGGCTCGCGACCGTCGATTGGGGGACGGCGCTCGCCCCCGTCTATGCCGCGCACGAGAAGGGCCTCCCGCTCCACGTCTGGGTCGACGAGACGCGGCCGCGCAATCAGGGCGCGAGCCTCACGGCCTGGGAGCTGCTGCAGGAGGGCGTGCCGCACACGGTGATCGCGGACAATGCCGGCGGGCACCTGATGCAGCGGGGCGAGGTCGATCTCGCGATCGTCGGCACCGACCGCACCACCGCGACCGGCGACGTCGCCAACAAGATCGGGACGTATCTCAAGGCGCTCGCGGCGCGCGACACCGGCGTCCCCTTCTACGTGGCCGCGCCCAGCTCCAGCATCGACTGGACGCTTGCGGACGGGATCGCGGAGATCCCGATCGAGGAGCGCGCGGCGAGCGAGGTGACGGAGATCGCGGGCCGCCTGCCCGACGGCTCGGTCGCGCGCGTGCAGGTGACGCCCGAGGGCAGCCCCGCCGCCAATCCCGCCTTCGACGTGACGCCCGCGCGGCTCGTCTCGGGCCTCATCACCGAGCGCGGCGTCGCCGAGGCCTCGCGCGCGGGCCTCCTCGCGCTCTTTCCGGAGCGGAAATGACCTCCGCGCGCGAGGCGATCATCGCGGCCGCCCGCGGGATGAACGCGCTCGGCATCAATCAGGGCAAATCCGGCAATGTGAGCCAGAGAATCCGCGGCGGCTTCCTCATCACGCCGACGGGCATGCCCTACGACACGCTCAAGCCCGCGGACATCGTGCCGATGCGCTTCGACGGCAGCCACAGCGGGAAGCGACTGCCGTCCTCGGAGTGGCGTTTTCACCGCGACATTTTGAAGGCGCGGCCCGAGGTCAACGCGATCGTCCACACCCACGCGATGTTCGCGACGACGCTCGCCTGTCTCGGCCGCGAGATCCCGCCGTTCCACTACATGATCGCGATTGCCGGCGGCGACACGATCCGCTGCGCTCCCTACGCGACCTTCGGCACGGAGGAATTGTCGCATTACGCGGTCAAGGCGCTCGAGGGGCGCAAGGCGTGTCTGCTTGCGAACCACGGCATGATCGCGACGGGAAAGGATCTCGATTCCGCGCTGGCGCTCGCCGTCGAGGTCGAGACGCTGGCGGCGATGTATTGGCGGGCGCTGCAGGTGGGGAAGCCCAAGCTGCTGGGGCGCGCGGAGATGAGGCGGGTGATCGAGAAGTTCAGGACCTACGGGCAGCAGAAGCGAGGCGGCTGAGAGACCCTCACCCTCCCAGCGCTTCGCGCTGGGCCCCAACCCTCTCCCGCGTTCCGCGGGAGAGGGGCAATGTTCTCCCTCTCCCATCGGAGATGGGAGAGGGTTGGGGCCCGTTGCGAAGCAACGGGAGGGTGAGGGCGTCAGCCGACTTCGATCGAACCCTCGGTGCTGACGCGAACCCGGCCCTCCGGCAAGCGCTCGAGCTCGGCCACCTCCAGCGCCGGGAGCGTCCCATACCCCATCTCGCCGGCGACGACGATCCCGAGCGCGAGGATCGCGTCCGCCTCGCCGAGCAGCAGCGCCGCCGGCGCGAGCCCCCGCGCGATCAGCTCCAGCATCACCGCGCTCGAGGAGCTGGAGCCGCGCGGCTCCGGCAAGGCGAGCACGGTTCCGGCGATGGAGAGGCCGTGCTGGGGATGGCGGGGGTCGCTGACGCGGCCCGTCTTGGGATCGATCCCGCCCCAGAAGCTCAAGGGCGCGGTGAGGCGCAGCAGCGGGCCTTCCGCGCTCCCCGCGACGAGGATGCGTCCCTTCAGGACCACAGAAGCTCGTCCCTGACGACGCGCCCCGCGACCGCGGAGGCGACGCAATCCCTGAGGCTGCCGTAGACGGTGGCGAAGCCGGTATTGGCGGGCGCGTAGAACGCGAACTTCCCGGAATTCGTCATGAGCACGCCCGCCTCCGGCGGAAGGATCGGCGCCACCACGACGCAGGTGTCGACGATGACCTCGACCCCCGCTTCTTTGAGTGGCCCCAGCAATCCCGCGCGCTCGATCTCCGTGAGGACGCCGCGGCCGGTGCAGGCGTAGAAGGGCACGCGGAAGCGCTGTCCCCGCGCGAGCTCCGCGAGCGCACGGAATTCGGCGCCGGAGAAGTGCGGGCTTCCCACGGCGACCGCGTCGATCCCGTCGCTTCCGGCGGCGGCGGTCGAGAGCCGGTCGCGCGCGTGGCGGAGGAGCGCCGGCGTCAGCGCGACCCTGCGCTCGGGCTCCGCGCCGCCGAGCGCGGTTGCGAGATCGGGCGCCTCCGGCGTCACGCCGACGGCGTGGAAGAGACCGACGGCGCCCGTCGAGGCGGCGGCGGCGCCCAGCGCCTTCAAGCGATCCTCGTCGGTATCGGCGGGAACGCCGAGGATCGCCGCGACATCGGAGCCCGCTTCGGCGCCGAGGAAGGAGCCGAGCACGGGATAGAAGGCATCGAGACGCCGCAAATTCTCGGAGAGGCCGCGCGCGTCGATGACGAGCCGCGCGCGGCGCCGCTCGTCGAGATGGAGGCCGTAGCGCGGTGCGCGCGCGGTGATCGCGCAGCAGAGATCGAGGAAGTCGCCGAGGCGGTTCGTGCGCGCGCCCAGCACGGAATTGACGAAGGCGACGGCGTTCGATTCGCCCCAGGCGACGTGCGCGCCGAGCCGCGGCCGGTGGCCCGCCTGATAGGGCGCGCAGGTCCAGGTGGGCTTGCAGCCCAAGGCCTCGGAGGCAGCCATCAGCCGCCGCGCCATGCGGCTCGTCTCGGGATCGAAGCGGACGCGGCCGGGATGGAGGAGGTCGAGCGCGCCGACGTTGAGCGTCGCGGGCACCGCGACGCGGCCGCCGAGCTCCACCAGGCGCTCCGCAAAATGGACGCCGCTGTCGCCGTGATAGAGGCAGCCGTCGATGTGCGCGCTCTCGACCTCGACGAGACTTTCCGCGCCCATGAGCCGCGCGGCCTCCGCGACGATCCGCATGGCCATCGCCGCGGCGGGACCACGGCTCCCCTCGAGGAGCGCCCGTTCCGCCGCGGTGAGGGCCAGCGTCATGCCTTGCGGGCGCCTATCCGATGTGCTGCGCGAGGAAGCTCATGGTGCGGTCGAGCGCCTGCTTCGCGCAGCCGGAGTCGTAGCTCCCGCGCTCGTCGCAGTTGAAGCCGTGGCCCGCGGAATAGACGTAGATCGTCACGTCCTTGCGCGCGGCCTTGACCTTCTCGACGTCGGTCATGGGGATGCTCGCGTCCTTGTCGCCGAAGTGCAGCATGGTCGGCACCTTCGGCTTCTCGCCCGCCGCCGCGGCGATGCCGCCGCCGTAGTATCCGACCGAGGCCGCGAGACCGTTGAGCCGCGTCGCCGAGAGGAAGGCGAGCGTGCCGCCCCAGCAATATCCCACGGTCGCGATCTTACCCGTGCCCTTCACGGCGTCGATCGCGGCCTGGATGTCCTTGAGCGGGCCCTCGTCGCCGACCTTGCCGCGGATGTCGCGGCCGGAGGCGATGCTGTCGGGATCGTAGCCGAGCTGCACGTCCTTCTTCGCGCGGTCGAAGAGCGCGGGCGCGATCGCGACGTAGCCCTTGGCCGCGAAGCCGTCGGTCGTGCGCTTGATGTGGTTGTTGACGCCGAAAATCTCCTGGATCACGACCACGGCGCCCTTGGGCTTGCCCGCGGGATCGGCGCGGTAGGCGCCGAGCTTATGGCCGTCGGAAGCGGTTATCTCGAGCATCTTTCCCATTTGCATTCTCCTCGGAGGTTCCTCGATGGGGGTTCAGACATTGGTGCCCGCGAGCTTGCCCGCGGAAGTGCCGGCGATCTTGCCGAAGACGGCGCCGGACATGAGCCCGGTGCCGCCGGGATAATTGAAATAAAATAGTCCGCCCACGAGCTCGCCCGCGGCGAAGAGTCCGCGGATCGGCTCGCCCTCGGTGTCGATGACGCGGCCTACCGTGTCGATCTTGAGGCCGCCGAAAGTGAAGGTGATGCCGCAGGTGACGCCATAGGCCTCGTAGGGCGGCGCGTCGAGCCGGTTCGCCCAATTCGATTTCGGCACCGCGAGGCCCTCGGTGCGGCGCCCGTCCTTCACCGTGGGATCGAAGGGGATGTCGGTGCGGACGGCGGCGTTATAGGCCTTCACCATCTTGAGAAAGCCCTCGGGATCGACGCCCTCGAGCTGCTTGGCGAGGTCCTCGAGCGTGTCCGCCTTGGCCTTCGTCACTTGGCGGATGCGGTACTCGTCGCGCTGCAGATGCGTCACCTTGCTGTCGAAGACCTGGTAGCAGAACTGTCCGGGCTGCTCGAGGATGATGCGGCCGTATTTGGCGTAGGTGTAGTTGCGGAAATCCGCGCCCTCGTCGACGAAGCGCTCGCCGCGCGCGTTCACCATGATGCCGAAGGGATAGGAGTGCTTCTGGAAGTTGTCGCCGACCGCGAGGTCGCCGAACTCCGGCGCGTTGCGGTCCCAGGCGACGGCGTGGCAGCCGGACCAGTTGCCGTAGGGCATCGCTCCCGCCTCGAGCGCCATGCGGATGCCGTCGCCGGTGTTGAAGCGCGTGCCGCGGACCTTCGCGAGATCCCAGCCAGGACCGAGATAGCGCGTCCGCCACTCCGCATTCGCCTCGAAGCCGCCGCAGGCGAGCACAACCGCCTTCGCGGCGACGTCGAACTCGCGCCGGCCCTGGCGCACCTTGGCGCCCCAGACGCCGATCTCGTCGACGAGAAGCGCGAGGCCGCGCGTCCCGTACATCACCTGGACGCCGTTCTTCTCCACGGAGGTGTGCAGCATCTCGATGAGGCCCGGGCCGCCGCCATAGGCCTCGACCGTGAGCCCGCCCCAGAAGCGCATCTTGCCGCCGACCTTGAAGGCCTGGCGCCCGTACATCGGCATGAAGCGAATGCCCTTGCCGCGCATCCACAGGAGCGTGTCGAAGCTGCGGGTGATCAGCAGCTCGGCGAGGTCCGGATTGGTGCGGTACTGCGTGATCCGGCCCATGTCGTCGAAATACTGGTCTTGCGTGTATTGGCCGAACTCGCTGTTGCGCTTCTCCTCCTCCGTGAGGTCGGGCATCAGCTTCACGAGATCGTCGAGCCCGTTATAGACCGTGCGGATCGCACCCGCGGTGAAGCGGCTGTTGCCACCGCGCTCCTCGAAGGGCGCGCGCTCCAGCACCAGCACGCTCGCGCCCTGCTCGCGCGCGGCGAGTGCCGCCGTCAAGGCCGCGTTGCCGCCGCCGATCACGAGAACATCGCAATTGAGCTCGGCCATTCCCGAATGAACCTCTGCCGTTGACGCTCGTACCGGCGCTTGTATACGGTCAGATCGGCGCCGGAGCCAGCCCCCTTTCTTCATAGCTGAGGAGCGATCCCCTTGCCCACCGTCCTGGAGCGGTTTTCGAGCTACGCGGTCTCGCTCGGCAAGGCGGCCCTGCCGCCGGAGGCCCTGCATCACGCGCGGCGCTCGGTTCTCGACTGGTTCGCGGCGGCGATCGCGGGCGGCGTCGAGCCGCCGGCGACCCTGCTGGTGGAGGCGCTCGGCGAGGAGCTCGACCGCGGCCGCGCGCAGCTCGTGCCCTCCGGCCGCCGCGCCACCGCCCGCGCCGCCGCGCTCATCAACGGTGCCGCCTCCCACACCATCGAGTTCGACGACATCTTCCGCGACGGGATCTACCACCCCGGCGTCGTCACGGTGCCAGCGGCCTTGGCGCTCGCGCAGACGCGCGGCCTCTCCGGCGAGGCACTGCTGAGAGCGGTGATCGCGGGCTACGAGGTGGGGACGCGCATCGGCGCCGCCGTCAACCCCGCGCATTACGAGTTCTGGCACACGACCGCGACCGTCGGCTGCTTCGGCGCGGCGGCGGCGGCATCGGTGGCGCTCGGGCTCGATGCCGGCAAGACCGCGCACGCGATGGCGAGCGCCGGGACCATGGCCGCGGGCCTGCAGCAGGCCTTCCGCGCGGATTGCATGAGCAAGCCCATGCACGCCGCGCACGCCGCGGAAACCGGCGTCACCTGCGCCTTGGGTGCCGAGCGCGGCCTCACGGGCGCGCTCGACATCCTCGAGGGCGAGCGCGGCTTCGGCGCCGCCATGTGCGAGAAGCCCGATTGGGAGGCGGCGCTCGCGAGCCTCGGCAAGCGCTTCAACATCACGCAGATGACGCAGAAGAACCACAGCGCCTGCGGCCACATCCACGCCGCGATCGACGCGGCGCTGGCACTCAGGGCGGAGCACGGGATCGCGCCCGAGCACGTGAAGCGCATCCTCGCCCGGACCTATCGCACCGCGCTCGAAGTCGCCGGGACCAAGGACCCGCGCACGGTCTTCGAGGCGAAGTTCAGCCTGCCTTATTGCCTCGCCGCCGCCCTCGTCGTCGGCAGCGTCCGCATCGACGCCTTCAGTCCCGAGCGCCTCGCCGATCCCGCGATCCGCGGCCTCCTCCCGAAGGTCGAGATGGAGGTCGAGCCCAAGCTCGACGCGAGCTTCCCGAAGCAGCGCGCGGCGATCGTCGAGATCGAGCTGGCGGACGGCCGGCGCTTCCAGCATTTCGCGCCCACGCGCAAGGGCGATCCTGACGCGCCGCTCTCGGACGCCGAGCTCCAGGACAAGGCGCGCGAGCTCATCGCGCCCATCCTCGGCCCGGTCCCGACCGCGCGCTTCCTCGAGACGCTCTGGACCCTCGACCGCGTCCGCGACCTCTCCGCGCTGATGCCGGAGGTCCCGGGCGCGAGGCTCGCGGGGGCGGCACAGTAGTTAGGGCGCCGACTCATGAATCCCGAGCGGTGAGCGCGGCCAAACGTCCGGTTCGCTCCGAATGCGGCCGTAGGGTTGCATTGCCGTGAGACGACGCGACGCGCCATCTTCTGACATGGCGCCGAGCCGGTTGGCTGACTATTCGATTACCTCGTCAGCTTGCAGCATCAGCCGCTGCGGGATGACCAGGCCCAGCGCCTTCGCGGTCTTGAGATTGATCGCGAGATCGAATTCGGTTGGCGCCTGAACCGGCAGCTGCGACGGGCTGACGCCGCGCAGGATGCGATCAACGTAGTCGGACGCACGGCGAAATTCGTCGGCTGCACTGATGCCGTAGGACACGAGCGCACCAGCCCGGACGTAAGTGGCAAAGGCGAACAACGACGGCATCCGATTCTCGTTTGCCAATTGGATGATGAAGGCACCGTGCGCGGCGGTGATGGAATGCGGCAGCGCAATGACCCCACCGCCTCCCTTGGCGAAATTGACGATGGCGTGCTCGATCTCGGGCGCATCATGAATGGGCGCTGCGACCGGCTCGACATGCTGCGCCGGCGCCGAAGCGGAAAGATTCATCCACAGCTTCTGGTGCACAGGCGTCTCGGCGCTCATCAAGACAAGAACGCGAGAGAGGTCCGGTACCGTCTCCTTCAGCACCTCCAACCACTTGCCGCCCATGGTGGGTTCGAAATTGGTAAAGCCCGTAATGTTCCCGCCCGGATGCGCCAAATTCTCGACGAGGCCGCTACCGACGGGATCGGCGACCGCGACGAATACGGTCGGAACGAGACCGACCTTCGGCCGCAGGATCGCAAGGGCCGAATTGCTTTCCGCAAGGATCACGTCGGGTCGCCACGCCAGCAGCTCGTCCGCCTGAGCCCGCATCGCCGTGACATCGCCATTCCATTGCCGGACGGCCACTTCGAGGTTGCGGCCTTGCTGCCAACCAAGTTCGGAAAGACGCGCGAGGAAGATCTCGAGATCGGACCGGCCGTTGTCGGAGTCCGCGATCCAGGCCGCGAGCCGGTGTGTTCCAAGGACCGCTTGCGGCCCAGCCGCCTGCGCGACGGCTACGCGCCCAGCCACCGCGATCCCGAGCCCCACGAGAAGATCACGCCGCCGCGTCACTCGGTTACCTCCGGGAGCGTCTTCTCCGAGCCGCGAGCATACCAGATCGCCGAGCTCGCCCCTTGGAAGAATATGAGCCTCAACCTTCCCGCGCTTTGCCGTGAACTCGGGACGACTGTGACCAATGCCCCTCGCAGAAAGATCTGGCTGCCTCCGGAAGGTGCACGGTCGCCGTCCATGCCCGGGTTGGGTCACGAACGGTAGTCGCGCGAGATTGGGGCACGTTCCGCTCTTTAGCCCGAAGCGGACCGTCATGAGCTACGATCGCGCGTCGATATGGCGCCAGCAGCCGACCATTACGACGATGGGAGGACGGCGGGACTTGAATCTGCGCGACCTTCCATAAGCGGGCCCACTATCTTGACTTGACCAAGTTCGAGCAGGGGAGCAGCGTTGTGAATAATTAGTTCAAAGCCGGGCGGCATGGAAGACGAGCCGGCGAGAATTCATAACAGCGGCAATCTTGGAGGCGGCAGCCACAAGGGCCCAGTCATGAACATACCGGAGACTCAGTATGCTCGAAGCGGCGACATGCACATCGCCTATCAGGTGGTTGGGGAAGGCCGTTTCGATCTTCTTTTTGTGCACGGTTGGATCTCTCACATCGAGCATCTCTGGGAAGAGCCAAGCGTTGCGCGCTTCTTCCGCCGGTTAGCGTCGTTCAGCCGGCTGATCCTGCTGGACAAGCGCGGCACGGGGCTCTCGGATCCTGTTCCACTCAATCAGCTGCCCACGCTGGAGGAACGGGTGGACGATGTCCGCGCGGTGCTCGACGCGGCCGGTTGCGAGCGTGCGGTGCTCTTTGGCACATCCGAGGCGGGCGCTCTGAATTTGCTGTTCGCGGCGAGCGATCCGCAGCGTACGACCGCCCTGATCCTGCTGAACTCCTACGCTCGGCTCGCGTGGGCCGAGGATTATCCGTTCGGGATGCCTCGCGAAAACGCCGAAGGGTTGCTCAAGCTCGTCGATCGGGAGTGGGGCAAGGGCGTGGGCTTCGAAGCTCTGGTCGCCAGTCAGGCAGATAATCAAGCCATGCGGGATTGGTGGCGGCGTTATCAACGATTGGCTGCAAGCCCTGGAGCCGCGGTCAGCCTTCTGCGGTCGGCGTTCGAAACCGATGCCAGGGGCGTCCTCAGCTCGATCCGCGTGCCGACTCTCATCCTGCATCGGATGGGCGACCCCTTCACCGGGCCGGAGCACGGCCGATATTTGGCCGAACACATTGAGGGGGCGCGGTACGTCGAGCTGTCGGGAAAGGACCATCTCTTCTTTGCCGAGGACGCCGACCGCTTGATCGCCGAGATCCAAGAATTCCTGACCGGCGTGCGGGAGCCCGCCGAGCCGGAGTCCGTGCTCGCCACGATTCTGTTCGTTGATATTGTTGGGTCGACGGAACGCGCCGCCGAGCTTGGAGACCGTCGCTGGAGCGAGCTTCTCGATCGGTATTACGCCGCGGTCCGCCGAGAACTTGCGAGGTTTCGCGGACGGGAGATCGGCACCGCGGGCGATGGCGTGTTAGCCATGTTCGACGGTCCTGCCCGGGCAATTCGTTGCGCATCGGCGGCGACCGAGGCAATTGGACGGCTCGGGATCGAGATCCGCGCGGGGTTGCACACTGGAGAGTGTGAAGTGGTTGGCGACAAAATAAGTGGCATCGCGGTTCACACGGCAGCACGAGTGGCGGCAGAGGCGGCGGCAAACGAAGTCCTCGTCTCCAGCACCGTGAAGGATCTTGTCGCGGGGTCGGCTATAAAGTTTCGGGACGCCGGAAGCCGCTCGCTGAAGGGGGTGCCCGGTGATTGGCAGTTGTTCGCCGTGCAAGCCCACGTCGTTTGACGCGGCCTCGTGGTCCTCGGTAATCGAAAAAGCGGGCTGGTCCAGTTCCGCCTTGG
>DATKNV010000169.1:0-27854 GCA_035541215.1 Allostellaceae bacterium
CCACCACCCCCAGCCCCGCGCCCAAATGCCCGCCCGTCATCGAGACCGCGTCCACCAGCTCCTGACGCAGCTCGTCCGCAACCTGCGCCAAGTCGCTCTCCGGCAGCCCCCGCAAATCCGCGGGCACCCGTATCCGGTCCAGCAACGGCGTGCGGTTCGAGATCGACGGCGACTCGCCGGTGCCGCTCGCGGCTTCGTAAATGGGTTTCTTGGTCACGGAGAGGATCCCTAGCTCTATTCGGGTTGCACGTCAGCGCCGCCGCCTTGCCGTGTCTCCGGCTGCCGCTGCCGACATGGATATTGCGGGCCACCTAAACACAGACGCACAAAATGCGCAATTCGGACGGGCTTTGGCCAATCGAACGCGGCGACTCATCCAATGTTAATCTTGCGTCATCCGAGGGCTAGCCAGGAAATGCGGCAAAATAGGGGCGCTTGACCCCACGAGCATTACGGGCATTTCCGGCGCCGACTCCGGTCGCATTTGCATATCCGCGGGAAGACAGGCTATTTTCCCGGCTCTACGACGAGGCTTTCCATGGACAATCCGGCGCTCGGCAACGGCACTTCGACGAGACGGCGCTTGCGGGTGGTGCTGGCCCAGCCCCGCGGCTTCTGCGCGGGCGTCGAGCGCGCGATCGAGATCGTCGAGCGCGCGCTCGAGAAATACGGGCCGCCGATCTACGTCCGCCACGAGATCGTGCACAATCGGCACGTGGTCGAGCGCCTCCGTGCCAAAGGGGCGCATTTCGTCGACGAGCTCGACGAAATCCCTCCGGGGAGCGTCACCATCTTCAGCGCCCATGGCGTGAGCCGCGCGGTCGAGGAGGCGGCGGAGGATCGCACGCTCCCCGTGATCGACGCGACCTGCCCGCTGGTCTCCAAGGTGCACAGCGAGGGCCAGCGCTACGCGGCCCAGGGCCGCGAGATCATCCTGATCGGCCACGCCGGCCACCCCGAGATCGAGGGCACCATGGGCCGGATCGACGGCAAGGTGCAGCTCATCTCGAAGGCCGAGGAAGTGAAGAACCTCGAGGTCGGCGATCCCGAGAAGCTCGCCTTCATCACGCAGACGACGCTCAGCGTCGACGACACGCGCGCGGTGATCGACGCGCTCAAGGAGCGCTTCCCCGCCATCGTCGGTCCCGACACCAAGGATATCTGCTACGCGACGCAAAACCGCCAGCGCGCGGTGCGCGAGCTCGCACATGACGTCGACGTGATGCTCGTGGTGGGCGCCGCCAACAGCTCCAACTCCAATCGCCTGCGCGAGATCGCGGTCGAGCAGGGTGTGAAGAGCTATCTCATCGCCGACGCTGACGCGCTCGATCCCGCCTGGCTCGAGGAGGTGACCTCGATCGGGATCACCGCCGGCGCCTCCGCGCCCGAGGACCTGGTCCAGAAGCTCATCGATCGCCTGCGCCAGCTCGCGGAGGTCGACCTGCAGACCTTGCCGGGCATCACCGAGAACGTGCGCTTCCGCATGCCCGCGGAGCTCGCGGAAACCACCGCCTGAGCGCCTACCCCTTCACGTCCTGAGGACAGAGTCGTGGCCGTACCCCTGCACCAGAAAATCCGCGTCGGCGCCTACGTGATGAAGCAGCACCTCAAGGGGGTGAAGCGCTATCCGCTCGTGCTGATGCTGGAGCCGCTCTTCCGCTGCAACCTCGCCTGCGCCGGCTGCGGCAAGATCGACTATCCCGATCCGATCCTCAATCAGCGCCTCTCGGTCAAGGAGTGCCTCGAGGCCGTGGACGAGTGCGGCGCGCCCGTGGTCTCGATCGCCGGCGGCGAGCCCCTCCTCCATCGCGAGATCCACGAGGTCGTCGAGGGCATCATCGCGCGCAAGAAGTTCGTCTATCTCTGCACGAACGCGCTGCTAATGGAGAAGAAGATCGGCCTCTTCAGGCCGAATCCCTTCTTCGTGTGGTCCGTGCATCTGGACGGCGATCGCGAGATGCACGACAAGTCCGTCTGCCAGGAGGGCGTCTACGAGAAGGCCGTCTCGGCGATCAAGCTCGCGCGCGAGCGCGGCTTCCGCGTCAACATCAACTGCACCCTCTTCGACGGCAGCGACCCCGCGCGCGTCGCCAAGTTCTTCGACGACGTGATGGCGATGGGCGTCGCGGGGATCACGGTCTCGCCGGGCTACGCCTACGAGCGCGCGCCGGACCAGGCGCATTTTCTCAACCGGCGCAAGACCAAGCAGCTCTTCCGCGACATCTTCAGCTTGGGCCGCGGGCACAAGTGGTCCTTCAGCCAATCCTCGCTCTTCCTGGACTTCCTCGCGGGCAACCAGAACTACCACTGCACGCCCTGGGGCAATCCCACGCGGACCTATTTCGGCTGGCAGCGGCCCTGCTACCTCCTCGGCGAGGGCTACGCCAAGACCTTCAAGGAGCTGATGGCCGAGACGAATTGGGATGCCTACGGCACGGGCAATTACGAGAAGTGCGCGGACTGCATGGTGCACAGCGGCTACGAGGCGACGGCGGTCATGGACGCGGTGAAGCGGCCGCTGAAGGCGCTGGGCGTCGCGATGCGCGGCATCAAGTCCGATGGCGCCATGGCCGAGGAGATCCCGCTCGACCGGCAACGGCCCGCGGAATACGTGTTCTCGCGCCACGTCGAGCAGGCGATGGCGCGGCTCACCGCCGAGCAGAGCGGCGCACGGAGCGCGCCCGCGGCGGAGTGATCGCTTTTCCTGACTGAGGAGATCGACGATGGCACACACCCTGGAGAAGTTCGCGGCCGACTGTCACCGCATCCTCAAGGCCGAGCCCGGGCCAAAGGGCCGCGAGAAGGTCTGCGCGCTCCTGCAGGAGGTCCTCGGGGACGACGCCTTCGTCGCGAAATACGTGGGCGAGGGAACGCCCGAGCGAAAGGTGATCTACGAGGATCCCGAGCTCGGCTTCTGCATCCTTGCCCACTCCTATACTGGCGCCAAGAGCAGCTCGCCGCACGATCACGGCCCCTCCTGGGCGATCTACGGCCAGGCACGCGGAGAGACGCTGATGACGGACTGGGCGCTCGTCGAGAAGGCGAGCGAGAGCAAGCCCGGCAAGGTCCGCCATGTCCGCGACTATGCGCTGAAGCCCGGCATGGCACGTGTCTACAACGAGGGCGACCTGCACTCGCCCCGCCGCGAGGGCCCGACGCGGCTCATCCGCCTCGAGGGCACGAACATGGACCGGGTGAAGCGCCTCAAATACGAGGCCATCGAGGCCCTCACCGCCTAAGTCGGCACCCGCGACTCGCGCGACATCGCGAGGAGCGCGCGGAAGAAGCTCGTCGCGCGGCGCTCGATCATGGCGTAGGCAAGCCATCCCACACTGAGCGAGGCCACAGCCGCGGGAATCGCGAAGAGCGTGTGCGGGTATTCTGACAGCCCCGCACGCTGCCAAAGCAAGGCGCCCGCGGGTATCGTAAAGGTGTGAGTGAGGTAGATCGAATAGGACGCGTCGCCCAGGCGCTCCAGGAGCCCGACGCGTCCTATTCCATAGCCCGCCTCGTAGAGCGCAGCAGCCGCCACTAGCATGAGGCTCGGTGCTCCCCAACGGATGCACCGGGGCCATTCCTCCGCTGCTGGGCTTGCGGCAAGGCCCAACACCGCCAGCACGACCAGTCCGAGGCAGAGGCCGCGCGGAACGCGGACGCCTCGGATCACCATCCATGCGACCGCGCAGCCCCCCACGAACTCCAGGACCAGCGGGTCCGTGTAGAACTTGAGCACGGCCGCGTCGGGCTCGACTACCACGCCCAGCACCGCCAGCCCCAGCATGATCGCGAGCACCGCGCCAAGCCGGGCCGCGAGGCTCATGGTCAGGAGGCACGCGAAGACCGCGTAGAAGAACATCTCGTAATTGAGCGTCCATCCCAGCACCAGGGTCGGGAAGATCAGGCCGGTACTTCTGGGATGATAGGCGGGGATGAAGAGGTAGGACGCGATCGTGTGCCAGGGCGCCAGAGCGAAGTGCCGGAAGACGCCGGGCGCAACCAGAAACGTCGCAATCGCCACGGTCGTATAGAGCCAATAGGTGGGCACGATCCTGACGATGCGCCGCGCCATGAACTCGCGCGAGGTCATCGCCGCGACGCCCGTCGTATAGAAAATGATGAAACCGCTGATGACGAAGAAGATGTCGACGCCGGCCTGGCCGAGGCTGGCGGTTTCGTGCGCGGGATCGACACCCGTCGCGATGTACAAGTAGGCATGCCACACCACCACGAGGCCCGCGGCCAGCGCGCGCAGATACTGGATGCCAAGAAAGGTTCGGCTCACGCCGCGCGGGCTCATGTTCACGACCTCACTCGCGGCCCTCCAAGGAAGCAGGCCATGGCAGATTAGTGCAGGTTCCGCGCCGCCGAAAGCGTGCCGGAGGCCGCCTCGATCGTCACCTTAGATCCGCAGCAACGCCTCGCCGAGTGCCCGCCCGGCTTTGCGGAGCGCATCGAGAGCAGTACGAAACTCGCGATCGAGCGTCTTGAGCGCCGGTATCTGCCGCGGCCGCAGCGCGAGGGAGATGAGCACCCGCGGCAGACTCGGCCGTCCGCGCCGCGTGAGCGGCAGGAGCGCCGCCGGCGGCAGGTCCTGCCCTGCGGTATCGGCGATGGTGCGCAGCACGACGAAGGGAACGCGCGCCCGCGCAGCGGCAGCCGCGACGACGTGGCTCTCGAGATCGACGGCGATCGCGCGCGTGGTTCGGTGGAGGTCGGCTTTCGCCGCCGCAGTGGCCGCAATCTCATCGGCGCCGAGCATGCCGCCCACGACTACGGCGAGCTTTGCCGCGCGCGCGGCCTTGGCGAGCCGCTCGTGCCAGTCGATGTCGACCCAATGAGCGCTGCCGTCGCTCCCGCGCACCGCCGCCGGGAGCACGACGGTCCCCGTGGGCAGGCCGGGCGCCAGCCCGCCCGCGATCCCGAAGCTCACGAGCCCGAGCACCGGCCGCGCCAGCAGGTCCGCGACCGCCGCTTCTGTCCGCGCGCGTGTACCCGCGCCCACGGCGGCTGCAAGGCCGAGCTCCCGGGCGAGCGCCGCTTCGGCCGCAAGGCCGGTGACGGCGCCGACGGTCATTACATCCCGTGCGGAGTGGTGCGGAGATTGCTGCGCCCGAGCGCGCGGTAGCGCGCGAGCGCCCAGAGCGGGAAATAGGCGCGATACCCGTGATAGCGGAGATAGAAGACGCGCGGGAAGCCCACGGCCGTGTAAAGCTCCTCGTCCCAGAGTCCCTGCTCGTTCTGGGTCGCGAGCAGATACTGGATGCCGCGCTTGACGGCCTTGCTGTCGCGCTCACCCGCAGCCATCAGCCCGAGCACCGCCCATGCGGTCTGCGAGGGCGTGCTCTCCTTGGCCTCGCCGCGGGGCTGGTCCGCCCAATAGGAGCGCCCGTCCTCACCCCAGCCGCCGTCGGGCCGCTGGCGCGCGAGAAGCCATTCGACCGCGCGGCGGACGGGCGCCGAGCGGCGATCGTAGCCCACGACGTTCAGCGCCGAGAGCGCCGACCAGGTGCCGTAGATGTAGTTGGTGCCCCACCGCCCGAACCAGGAGCCGTCCTTCTCCTGCTCGCGCAGGAGATACTCGATGCCCGCCGCCAAGGTCTTGTCGTCGCGCTTGCCCTCGCGCGCGAGGAGCTGACCGAGGAAGCTTACGCAGCGCGCGGAGACGTCGGCGGTCGGGGGATCGAGCAGCGCGCCGTGATCGGCGAAGGGGATGTAATTGAGATAGCCGTAGTCGTTGTCGGCATCGAAGGCGCCCCAGCCGCCGTTCCGGCTCTGCATGCCCTCGATCCACTCGACCGCGCGGTCGATCGATTCCCTGTGTCGCTCAGGCGCGTGGCGATGGAATGCCAGCGCCACCACCGCGGTGTCGTCGACATCGGGGTAATGTGGATTCGCATACTGGAAAGCCCAGCCGCCCGGCCGCAGTTTCGGCCGCCACACCGACCAATCGCCCTTTACGTCGAGGATCTGCCGCTCCGCCATCCAGGCGAGGCCGCGCTCGACAGCGCCCTCGGCGCCGCCGGCCTCAAGCAGCGCATGGCAGGCGAGGCCGGTGTCCCAGATCGGCGAGAGGCAGGGCTGGCAGTAGCTGCGCCCGGGCTCCAGCACCAGGAGCTTCCGCAGCGCCGCCTTGGCGGTGACGACGCGGGGATCGTCCTTGGGCACGCCGAGGCAGTCGAACATCATCACGGTGTTCGCCATCGCGGGATAGATCGCGCCGAGCCCGTCCTCGCTGTTCAAGCGCTCGCTGACGAAGGCGACCGCCTTGGCGATCGCGCGCTCGCGCCAGCCTTTGGGGAATCTTGGAACCCAGCGGCGGAGCCGGCGGTCGAGCCTCGCGAAGGCCTCGGCCCAGACCGAGCCCTGGAGACCCGGCGGTGGGATCGGCGCACCGGGCACGAACAGCTCCTGCACCGTCACGCCGCGGGGATTGCGCGCACGGGGCCTCAAGGTCATGAGCACCAGGAGCGGCACTATCACCGTGCGCGACCAGTAGGAGACCTTGTTGAGGTGGAATGGGAACCAGCGCGGGAGATGCATGATCTCCACGGGCATCATCGGCACGTGCTCCCAGCCCATCTCGCCGAATAGCGCAAGCTGAATGCGCGTGAAGACGTTGACGCGCGCAGCGCCGCCATGCGCGAGGATCGCCTCGCGCGCTCGGACCATGTGCGGCGCATCCGGCGGATCGCCGGCAGCCTTCAGCGCGAGATAAGCCTTCACCGAGGCGGAGACGTCGAGATCGCCGCCGTGAAAGAGCGGCCATCCCCCGTGCTCGCCCTGGATCGAGCGCACGTAATGCGCAAGCGCCTGCTGCAGGCCGTCCTCGATCTCGTCGAGGTAATGCTGCAGCAGCATGTACTCCGTGGGGATCGTGACGTCCGCCTCGAGCTCGAAGGCCCAGTGACCGTCAGCATGCTGCAAGCGCAGCAAGGCCGCGGTCGCGCTCTCGACGGCGGCGTCGAGAGTGCGGGGGGCAGCGTCGACTCGATAGGCGCGGGCTTCGGACACGGTGTCTGCGGGATGCTGCTACGGGGGAGATTTGCGGGCGCCACCATGGCGTCGGGCGCGCCTGGGCTCAAGTGTTTTGTGTCGGCCGCCCCAGCAGGAGGCTTGCGGCGGCGAAGCCCGAGCGGATCGCTCCCTCGATCGTGGCGGGGAGGCCGGTATCCGTCCAATCCCCTGCCAGGACGAGGTTTTTCCAGCGCGTTTCGGGCTTCGGGCGCCGCACGAGCTGCGCCGGCGTCGCCGCGAAGGTGGCGCGGCGCTCCTTCACGATCTGCCACGGCGGCATTGCAGCCTCCCCGAGATCGTAGGCGCGCGCGACCTCGCGCCAGAGGAGCTGTGCGAGATCCTCGGCAGGCGTGTCCATGAGCCGGTCGGCGGCGCTCACGGTGACGGAGAGCACCTCGTGCTTGCGGAACACCCATTCCGCGGTGCCGCCGATCAAGCCCACGAAAAGCGGCGCCGATGCAGGCGCTGCGAATCGATAGTGCGCATTGAGGATGGCGCGGAATTCGTCCGGCGCCTGAATACCCGGCAGAAGCCGCGCCGCCACCGGCGCCGTCACCGCGAGCACGACCTTGTCCTCGGCGCCGAGATCGACACGGCCCTCGTCGAACTCGAGCGCCGCAATCTTGCCGTCGGCTTCCACGATGCCGCGCAGACGCGATCCCAGGCGCAGCTCCGCGCGCAAGGCCCCGAGCCGCGCAAGCGCGGGATCGATGAGGCTCTCGGAGAGACCCTCGCGCGGCACCAGCGGCCGGCACGCTGCACCGCCGCGCCCGAAGCTCTCCCCGAGCACGCGCCGCAGCAGCGTCGCCGAGCCGGTCTCGACCTCCGTGTTGAGCGCCGCGACGGCGAGCGGCTGCCACAGGCGCTTGAACAGCAAAGCCCGGCTATCGAGGGATTGCGCGACCGTCGCTCCCGGCTGCGCGCGGTGCAGCCGGAGCGCGCGCAGGTAATCGCCCGCCGTGGTGCCGGGGATGCGCCGGCGCGGGCTCCAGAGCCACCAAGGGATGCGTCCGCGATTGGGCCGGAGCGTCCAGCGCTCGCCGGTCGTGAGATCGAGGAAGGGATAGGCTGGCGCCTCCGGGCCGATCAGGCTATCGACGGCGCCGATCGCCCGCAGATACCCCATTGCCGCGCTATTGCCGGCGATGAGGAGGTGATTGCCGTTGTCGATGCGGCAGCCGAGGCTCGCATCGAGATAGGAGCGGCAACGGCCGCCCGCCTGGCGCCCGGCCTCGTGGACGACGACGGATAGGCCGGCCTCCGCGAGGCGCAACGCCGCCGCGAGCCCCGCTAGCCCCGCCCCCACGACGTGGATGCGTTTCACAGTAGCCCGTAGCGGAGCGCGAAGAAGAGCTTGACCGCGCTCGGGATGCGGACCGGCCGCTCCAGATGCTGCCAGCCGCGCCGCTCGAGCCGGCGGAGGATCGCGGCATAGACCGCGCCCATCGCAGCCGCTGGCCGCATCGGCTTGCGCGGGCATTCCCGCATCGCCGCGCGCGCTTCGGCGAAATGCCGCTCCGCGATCTCCGCGAGCGCCTCGCAAGCGAGCGGCAGCGCCGGATGCTTCAGCACCGAGGCGGGATCGCCGATGGGGATGCCCTCTGCCTCCAGCAGATCGCGCGGGAGGTAGAGCCGTCCGCGCTCGGCATCCTCCAGCAGATCCCGGAGAATGTTGGTGAGCTGCAGCGCGCGTCCCAGCGAATGCGCGACCCGGTCGGCGGCCGCGGAAGCGACGCCGAAGGCGCGCACCGAGATCCGCCCCACCGCGCTCGCGACGCGGTCGCAGTAGAGATCGAGCTCGGCCATGCTGGGCGCGCGGATGTCCGCGACCGCGTCCATCTCCATGCCGTCGATCACCGCCAGAAAATCCTCGCGCCGGAGCGCGTAGTCGCGCGTGGGCTCGAGCAGCGCGCGGGTGATCGTGGTGGTGGGCTTGCCCGCGAAGAGCGCATCGATCTCGCGGCGCCATCTGTCGAGGCCGCGGCGCTTGGCGTCGGGGGGATCGGCGCTGTCGGCGATGTCGTCGACCTCGCGGCAGAAGGCGTAGATCGCGAACATCGCGTCGCGCCGCGCTTCCGGAAGGACGCGCATCGCCCAATAAAACGAGGTGCCGGCGGCCTCGACGCGCGCGCGGACAGCGGCGCGCGCCTCCGCGGGGGTCTCGGGCGCGAGGGCCACGCTCAAGCGGCGCTCCGCCTGCCGCGCCACACGCCGATCGCGAGCGCAGCCGCGAAATCCCATTTGCGGAGCCTCACGCGGCTCGCCAGCGGATCGCCACGGCGAAGATGCTCGGTCAGGCGCTCCGCCAGATTGACGATGACGGCGGTCTCGCGGCGAAGGCCGGGGCTCCTCACCCGCGGCGGCAAGTCGCGGGCCAGCCGCATGAGCTCCGCCGTGCGGTCGAGGAGGTAGTCGAGGACGCGGCGCAAGCCCGGCGTCGCGGCCGGCCGCGTCAAGTCCTCGACCGACGCGCCGAAGCGCGCGAGGTCCTCGGTCGGGAGGTAGACGCGGTCGAGGAGGCGGTGATCAGATACGCAGTCCTGCAAGTGATTCAGCACCTGAAGCGCCGAGCAGAGCGCGTCGTTGGGCGGCCAGGTGTCGCGGCTCTCGCCGTGGAGATCGAGGAGCTGCCGTCCCACCGGCGCGGCGGAGTAGCGGCAATACTCCATGAGATCGTCCCAATTGCGATAGCGCAGCTTGGTCGCGTCCATGCGGAAGGCGCGGAGCACGTCGTGGCAATGCTGCGGCGTGACGCCCGTTGCGAGAAGGCTCTCGCGCATCGCCTTCGCCGCGGGCGCATCCTCGCCGGGCGCGCCGTCGAGCACCGCGCCCATGCGATCGAGCCGGCGGACCTTCTCCTCCGCGGAGAGATCGGGATTGTCGGCGACGTCGTCGGCCTGCCGCGCGAAGCGATAGAAGGCGTGCACCGCCGGACGCAGATCGCGCCGGATGAGCCAGGAGCCCACGGGGAAGTTCTCGTCGGCGGCACCCTTGCCCGACGGCATTTCCACGGTGGCGCTCATGCCGCCGGACTCCCAGCGTGCGTGCGGCCCTTCCATTCTCCTCCCCTGCCGAGCCAGTGACGACGCGCGGAATCGACGGTCGCGGCGATGTACACCAAAGCGATCAGCGGCAGCAAGGGCGCCCAGACCGGCGACTGCTGATAGAGCCGCAACGTGGGCAAATAGGAGAGCGCCATCGCGGCCCAGGCGGAAATGCCGAGCCATGCCGCCTCGGTTCCGGAGACTGCGACTGCAACGGGCGCGAGGAAGGTCAGCGCCATCCCCAGTACGGTCGCCGCCAGCAGCAGCGGAGAGTACCGGAGCTGGGCATAGGCGGTCCGCGCGACCATGCGCCAAATATCGCCGAGCGCGGGATAGGCGCGCAAGCTCCGGGCCTCCGTCGTGAGACCGAGCCAGATCGGCCCGCCGCGCTTCACGGCGCGCGCGAGCGCGCAATCGTCGATGATCTCGCCGCGGATCGCGCCGATGCCGCCGATCCGGCGGAGCGCCTCGCGCCGGATCAGCACGCAGCCGCCGGCCGCACCCGCGGTTCGGTTGCGGGAATCGCGAATGTAGGCGAATGGGTAAACCATCTCGAAGAAGAAGACGAAGGCCGGCACAAGGAAGCGCTCGGCGAAGCTCTCCATGCGCAAGCGCACCATGAGCGAGGCGAGATCGATGCCCACGGCGACCCGCGCGGCGAGCTCGCGCAGATTGGTCGCGTGATGAACGATGTCCGCGTCGGTCAGCAGGATCAGCTCCGGCGGCGGCTCGCGCCGCTCCGCCTCGGCGATCCCCTCGCTGAGCGCCCAGAGCTTCCCCGTCCAGCCCTGCGGCAGATCGCGCGCACCTAGCACCGTGAGCCGGTCCCAGGCCTCGGCACCGGCAGCCGCCGCGCGCGCGACCTCGGCCGTGCCGTCGCTGCTGTGATCGTCGACGAGGATCGCCGAGAATTCGCCGGGATAGTCCTGGCGCAGCAACGAGCCCACGGCCTCGCCGACATGCTCGGCCTCGTTCCGCGCGGGAATCACCGCGACCACCTTGGGCCAGCGCGTGGGAGCGGGCGCCGGCGGCTGCGGGCCCTCACGCCAGAAATTGCCGCGCAGCAATAGGAGGTAGATCCAGATGCCGAGGCTCATTCCCGCGAGCGCGGTCCAATAGATCACCGCAGCATCCCCTGCTGGCGGAACCAGTCGATGGCGCTGGCGAGCGCCTGATCGACGGGGCGTGCGCTGTATCCGAGCTCGCGCTCGGCCTTGGCGGAGGAGAAGAACATCTTCTTGCGCGCCATGCGCAGGCCGTCGAACGTCACCATGGGCTCGCGCCCGGTGATGCGGCTCATCGTCTCCGCGACGGCTGCGACAGGCCAGACGATGCCGAGCGGCAAGCGCAGCGTCGGCGGCTTGCGCCCGACGATCCCCGCGATGCGCCGGAGGATCTCCGCGAGCGCGAGGTTCTCGCCGCCGAGGATGTAGCGCTCGCCGATCTTGCCGCGCTCCTCCGCTAGGAGATGACCCTTCGCGACGTCGTCGACGTGGACGAGGTTGAGGCCGGTGTCGACGAAAGCGGGCATGCGGCCCGATGCCGCCTCCACGATCATACGGCCCGTGGGCGTCGGCTTGATGTCGCGGGGCCCGACGGGGGTGGAGGGATTGACGATTACCGCGGGAAGACGCTGGGTCTCGACGAGATGCCGGACCTCGGCCTCCGCGAGGAATTTCGACTGCTTGTAGGGGCCGATCATGTCGGCGTAGGTGCTGGGCGTCGCCTCGTCGGCGGGCGTGCCGTCGGAATTGAGCCCGAGCGTCGCGACGCTCGAGGTGTAGACGATGCGCTCGATGCCCGCGGCCTGCGCCGTCTCCATGAGCGAGCGCGTGCCCTCGACATTCGCGCGGAACATCTCAGCGGGATTCCGCACCCAGAGCCGGTAGTCCGCCGCCACGTGATAGAGCGCGCCGCAGCCCGCGACGGCCGCTGTCAGGCTCGCGCGATCCTCGAGCGAGCCAAGCGCGATCTCGATATCGAGTCCCGCGAGGTTGCGCCGGTCGCTCGCGGGCCGGGTGAGGACGCGGACGCGCCGCTTCGCCGCGAGCAAGGCTCGCGCCACCGCCGCGCCCACGAATCCCGTGGCGCCCGTGACCAGGACGGGCTTTTCCATGAATGACGGCATGAGCTAGGGCTGAGCACCACCCTCACCCTCCCAGCGCTTCGCGCTGGGCCCCAACCCTCTCCCGCTGAGCGGGAGAGGGAAAATAGGTCCCTCTCCCACGGAGTGGGAGAGGGTTGGGGCCCATGGCGCAGCCATGGGAGGGTGAGGGTCTTGCCGCAGCATCATTGCGCGGCAACGACGGTGCCGTTGCCGATGGCGCGCTCCGCGGTCTCGCGCGCCTCGCGATCGACGGAGATGACGTCGTCGAGGCTCTCGACCGCGCGGACCGGCAAGGCCTCGAGCGTGCGCTCGACGGTGCGGGCGATATCGAGGAAGCCGATGCGGCGCTCGAGGAAAGCCGCGACGGCAACCTCGTTCGCGGCGTTGAGGATCGTGGGCGCCGTGCCACCTTCGACGAGGGCGTTGCGGGCGAGGCGCAGCGCGGGGAAGCGCTGGGGATCGGGCGCCTCGAAAGTGAGACGCGCGAGGGTCGCGAGATCGAGGCGCGGGCTGGGCGCTGCGATGCGGTCGGGCCAGCCGAGCGTGCTCGCGATGGGCGTGCGCATGTCCGGCGAGCCCAGCTGCGCCAGCATGGAGCCGTCGGTGTAGCAGACGATGCCGTGCACGACCGATTGCGGATGGACGACCACGTCGATCCGCTCGCTCGGGAGCTCGAAGAGGTGATGCGCCTCGATGACCTCGAGGCCCTTGTTCATCATGGTCGCGGAATCGACGGAGATCTTGGCACCCATGCGCCAGTTCGGATGCGCGACCGCCTGCTCTGGGCTCATGCGCTCCATCTCCGCGAGGCTCCTCTCGCGGAAGGGGCCGCCGCTCGCGGTGAGGATGATGCGCTCGATCGCGTGCCGGCGCGCCTCGTCGAAGACCTGGAAGATCGCGTTGTGCTCGCTGTCGACGGGGAGGAAGCGCGCGCCATGCCGCTTCGCCTCCGCGGTCACGACGGCGCCGGCGCAGACCAGCACCTCCTTGTTGGCGAGCGCCACCAGCGCGCCGCGGCGAACCGCGGCGAGCGTCGGGGCCAAGCCCGCGGCGCCGACGATCGCGGCCATCACCCAGTCCGCGGGTCTCGCCGCCGCCTCGACGAGCGCGTCGCGGCCGGCGGCGGCCTCGATCCCGCTCCCCGCGAGCGCCGATTTGAGCGCGCGGTAGCGGCCTTCCTCGGCGATCACCGCGAATTTGGCCTTGAGCCGCTTCGCCTGCTCCGCCAGGAGATCGACGTTGCGATGGGCGGTCAGTGCCTCCACCCGATAGCGCTCGGGCTCGGCCTCGATCAGGGAGACCGTGTTGCAGCCGACCGAGCCCGTTGAGCCGAGGATGCTGACGCGGCGGGGCGCTGAGGGATTGCGTTCCATGGCTACTGATAGACCGGCCGCCCCTTCCGGTGCAAACCGGCAAATTATGTCAGCCCGGCGAGGCGAAGGCTTCCGCGCGAAGCGCCTCGACCCGATGCGCGATCCGCTCGAGATGGCGGTCGCGGATGCCGAGGTCGCGGAGGTGCTGAACCGTCGAAAAGAGGTAATGACAACAGGGGCCTAGAGCCCCTTCTGCACTCGCGATCACCGCTGCCACGCGGTCCTCCGGAAGCTTTCCGGCGTAGCGGGAATGGCCGGTATTGATACCGAAGGTGATGGCGTGGACCGTGCCCTCCGGAGTCGATGCCTTGACCCAGCGGGGCTCATAGGCGCCCGTGACCATTTCCCGATGCCAGAGCAGCAGCAGCTCGTGCTCAGCCTCCGCCGCGGCGATGCGGTAGACGACGCCGCTGCAGGACCCGCCGCGCTCGAGCCCGAGCATCAAGCCGGGGCAATCGATGGTCCCCCGGCCCAAATGCGTCCAAAGGCAGAAGCGCCGGTGATAGCCCCTCACTTCGGCCCGGCGCCGCTCGAGCGTATGAATCGTCGGGTTCCAGATGAGCGAGCCATAGCCGAAGACCCAGACATCGCCACCCCCGTCGGGGCGCTTGGCGAGGGTAGCGGCAATCGAGGCGCGATGCTCCTCGTCGCTCCGGAGCCTCAGATTGGGATCGGCGGCGGCGAGCCAGCGCCGCATCGTCCCGTTCAGAATGTTCTCGCGCGTAAGCTCGATCTCGCGTTTGGGTCCGGTCATGATCGCCTAGGAAAGCGCGGGATCTTCGTCGAGGGAGGCGCGGAGCTTGGTCAGGAGCGCGTGGAGGCTTTGCAACTCAGGCGATGAGAGCTTCCGAAGCGCCACCCGATTTACCTCCACCGCGAGCGGCAGGAGACGCTTCTCGAGCGCCCTTCCCCGTTCCGTCAGGAATACGTTGACGATGCGGCGGTCGGCACGGTTGCGGACGCGGCGGACGAGGCCCTTGCGCTCCATGTTGTTGAGGGCGCTCGCGGTCGTCGGCTCCATCATGCCCACGCGCTGGCTCAGCTCGCGCTGGCTAATGCCGTCCTCGAGCCAGAGCACGCGCAGGAAATACCACATGCCGATGGTCACGCCTTCCGGCGCAATGCGCGCCTGCAGCGAGCGGGTGAAGGCGCGGTGCGTCTGCCGCACGAGATATCCGACGCTGCGGCCCGGCGGCAGCAGCGTATCGGTGGCTTTCTCGTCCTCGGCGATGGCGCTCATGCCCTCTCGTCTAGCTGCAAGCCCGCTGCACGTCAAAGGCACCCTGAGCCGCGGGAACAGCCGCAATTGACCGGTGGCCCGGGCTCTGCGATCCTTATAATTAGATACCTAACCATTTCTCGAGGCGAGGCGCCAGCATGGACGATAGCGCGCCGAGACCTAGGCCGGATGCGGCTGCCCGAACCTGGCCCGAGGGCGGACTCGCTCGCGTCCCCTATTGGATCTACACCGATCCCGAGGTCTACCGCGCGGAGCAGGAGCGCATCTTCTGCGGCCGGAGCTGGGCCTATGTGGCGCTCGACGCGGAGCTGCCGAAGCCCGGGGATTTCATCCGCACCTATGTCGGCGAGAAGCCCGTGGTGGTCGTGCGCGACCTCGAGGGCGGGATCAACGTGCTGCTCAATCGCTGCGCCCATCGCGGCGTCGAGTTCTGCCAGCACGCGCCGGGCAACGCCCGCGAGTTCATGTGCCCCTATCACCAGTGGACCTACGACCTCAAGGGCAACCTCATGGCCGTACCGTTCCGGCGCGGCGTGCGCCGCCAGGGCGGCATGCCCGAGGATTTCCGGCTCGACGAGCACGGCCTCACGCGCTTCATGGTGGCGCGCCGGCACGGCGTGATTTTCGCGAGCCTCGCCGAGGAGATGCCGGGCCTCGAGGACTACCTCGGCCCGACCATGCTCAAGTATTTCGACCGCGTCTTCGACGGTAGGCCGCTCAAGGTGCTGGGCTACATGCGCCAGCGCATCGGGGCCAATTGGAAGCTGATGTTCGAGAACATCAAGGACCCCTACCACGCGAGCCTGCTGCACGTCTTCCTCGTGACCTTCGGCCTCTTCCGCGCGGACCAGCCCTCGGCCGTCGAGATGGACGAGAGTGGCATGCACAGCGCCCTCGTCTCCATGCGCGGCGAGCAGAAGGCCTCGGAGGGGACGGCGGAGATGAAATCCTTCCGGGCGGATTTCAAGCTTGCGGACCCGCGCCTGCTCGATCCCGTGCGCGAGTTCGCGGGCAATGCCACGGTAGTGATGCAGACCATCTGGCCCAATCTCATCGTGCAGCAGCAGTCGAACACGCTCGCGATGCGCCAGCTCGTGACGCGCGGGCCCACCAAATTCGACCTGATGTGGACCTTCTTCGGCTACGAGAACGATCCGCCTGAGATGACGGAGCGGCGGATCAGACAGGCCAATCTCATGGGTCCCTCGGGCTTCGTCTCCGTCGACGACGGCGAGATCATGGAGTTCTCGCAGCACGGCATCGACGCCTTCCCGCGCGACCAGGGCGTGGTCGAGATGGGCGGCCGCGACGTCCGCAACGAGGACCACATGGTGACGGAAGCGGCGATCCGCGGCTTCTACCGGCATTACCGCGCGGTGATGGGGCTCTGAGCGCGGGATCGGATCGGATGGAACGGTGGACTCTCCAACCCTCTCCCCCCTTGAGGGGGAGGGTAGCGAGGGGGGTGGGAGAGGCGAAACTTCTTCGCCGCTACCCCGGCGCGGCCCCCCACCCGTCGACGCTATCGCGTCGCCGACTTCCTCCTCGAGCGGGGAGGGGCAGCACTCACATTCAGGCGAGTGCATATTTGGCCGCCCCATGTCGATAGACCCCGCGCTCCGCGACGAGATCGACGCGCTTTACGCGGATTACGCCGAGGCGCTCGATGACAACCGGCTCGAGCGCTGGCCGGACTTCTTCGTCGAGGATTGCCTCTACAAGGTGGTGCCGCGGGAGAATTGGGAGCGCGGCCTCCCGATCGCGCTCATGCTCTGCGAGAGCCGGCGCATGCTGCAGGACCGCGTGACGGCCGTGCGCAACACCGCGGTCTACGCGCCGCGCTCCTTCCGGCACCTGATCGGGCAGTTCCGCATCAAGGCGGAGGCGCCGGAGCGCCTGCGCGTCACCGCGAACTACGTGGTGTTCCAGACGCTCGTCGACGACCTCACGCGCATCCAGAACGCGGGGAAATACGTCGATCTCGTGGTGCGCACGTCCGAGGGCCTGCGCTTCAAGGAGAAAATCTGCGTCTTCGACAGCGTGCTCGTGCCGAAGTCGCTGATTTATCCGATCTGAGGAGCTGCAGGGCGTCTGCCGGGAAAACGTCCCGGCAGAGCCCAGCGAAGCATCGAGCTACTTACCGAGCGCGGCAACGCCCGCCTTCGAGACGACGTCGTCCTGCGAGCCGGTGCCGCCGCTCACGCCGATGGCGCCGACGAGCTCGCCGTTAACGACCAGCGGATTGCCGCCGCGGGATGCGACGATGTCGTCGAGGGTGCCGAGATAGGTAAAGAACTGGCCCCGCCCCATGGCCTGCTCGAAGGCGAGGGTCGGGCGGCGATAGCGCGCGGAGGCGCGGGCCTTGTGCTGCGAGATCTAGACTGATGCGAGCTGGGCCCCGTCCATCCGCTCGAAATAGAGGAGGTCGCCGGACGGACCGACGATAGTGATGCACATCTTCCAGTTACCGTGCTTCTTCGCCTCGGCCACCGCCGCAGCAGCGATCTTCTTCGCCTCGTCGATGCTGACGGATTCGCCGTAGGGAACGTCGAAGGGCATCGCATCCGGCACGGCATCGTTGGGATTCTCGGGTGCCTGCGCAAATGCGGACGGACTCGTCAGAAGCGCAAGGCAAAGTGCCGCGGTCATCAATCCGAAACGCAGCATGAAAAGTCCTCCCGGGTTCGCTGTCGTTGGAGGCTCAGCTTACCGGGACGACTGCGCTCACGCTACGGTTGTGAGATTCATTTTATAATTCAACTAATGTGTGTTCGGCTAACGCTCAGGCCATCCTGCGTCGAGCCGCGGTGAGCAGTCCGGCACGCTCCAGCACTTGATCGAGGCGCTTTGCCAGCTCCGGCGTCGCCGGCACCATCGGCAGCCGATGCTCCTCGTTGGGCAGGATTCCCAGACGCTGCATCATGTACTTCATGGGAATCGGGTTGGTGTCGAAGAAGACGGCTTGATTGAGCTCGAAGAGCGCGAAATGGGCGGCGCGCGCCTCGGCCATGCGGCCCCTGAGCACGTGCTCGCAGAGCGCCGCCACTTCCTTCGGCATGAGGTTGCCGACGGCGTTCATGACGCCCACCGCCCCCACCGCCATCATCGGGAAGCTCAAATCCTCGAGCCCCACGAAGACCCGGAACTCGAAGCCCAATCGCGCGAGCACCTCGCTCACGAGATTCAAGTCGTTGACCGCGTGCTTCATGCCGACGAGGGTCGGGACCTTCTCGGCGATGGCGGCGATGCTGTCGACGGTCATGTTGACCGCGGCGCGGCCGGGGATGTGATAGATCAGCAGCGGCAAGCCGCTGCGCCTGCCGATGTCGACGTAATACTCGACGAGGCCGCGCTGCGGCGGACGCACGAAATAGGGCGTCACCACCAGGAGCGCATCGGCCCCCGCCTTCGCCGCCGCCGCGGTCATCGCGATCGTATCCGCATGGGATTGACCGCCGGTCGCGGCGACGACGGGAATGCGCCCCGCTGCCGCTTTCACCGCGACCTCGACGAGGCGGTTGCGCTCCTCGAGACTGAGCGTGCTCGGCTCGGCGGTCGTGCCGTTGACGACGATGCCGTGGGAGCCCTCGGCGACCTGGCGCTCCACCAGGCGTGCATAGGTCTCGTAATCGACGGCGCCGTTCTTGAACGGCGTCACCAGCGGCGGATAGGAGCCGCGGAGAAAATCCTCGCGCAGGCGCAGCATCGGCTCAGCCCGCCTTGGCTCGGTTGGTGGCGAAGCCTTCCTCCTGGCCCAGCACCGCGAGCGGCATCTTCAGGCTCTCCTGCCAGAGGATCGATTCGAGCGCGATGTGCATGGGCTGGTCCTGCACGGTGAGCTCGTAGACGGACTCGTCGTGGGAGGCGTGGTTGTGCACGGCCCAGCCCGGCGCCGAGAGCATGAGGTCGCCGGCCTTCCACTCGTAGACTTTGCCCTCGACGGTGCTGCGCCCGCGTCCCGCGAAGTAGTAGTTGATCGCGGCGGAGGTGTGGCGATGTGGGCGGTCGACGATCTTCGGAGGACGGATCGTCATGGTCGCGAAGAAGCTCGGCGTGCAGCCGTTGGTGCGGCCGGTCATGGGGTTGTACATGAGGTAGAGCCGGCGGCCGACGTAGTCCTTGCCGAGCGCCACGAGCTTGTCGAGCTCGGCCTTCACGTCCTGCCACGGCCAGTGCAGCGCCTTCGATTCGACCGCAGGCGGATTGATGAGCCGCTCATAGGGCATGAGCATGGCGCCGTCCGAGCCGAGCTTGAAGGTACCGTAGGGGCTCTGCCGGCGCGGATCGTCGTGCCCTTCCTCCTTCGCCACCGCCTCCAGCAGCGCCGGATTCTCCTCGACGAAATGGACGTTGAGCATCTCGAGAAGCGCGGCGTTCGAGTAGGTGAGCCGCACCTGCAGCGCGTCGGTGTCGTTGACGTGGAAATAAGGGTGCATCGACGGCGTGTTCCAGACGTCGTATTGCCGGAACCCCACGCGCTTCCCCTTGATCACGGAAGAGCCCGCGCCGTGGATGCAGAAATTGACCTGGGTCGAGTTCTGCCGCACCACCGCCGTGCGCTCGCCCGGCTTCAGCACCTCGAGTGCCACCTGGATACCCGGCGCAAGTCCATTCCCCTTGCCGGCGAGGGGATGCTTGATGAGCGCGCGGCGGCGGCCGTTCGCTGGCTTGGGCGCACTCGCGAGCCGCTCGATCTCCACGTCGATTGCTTCCTTGGGGATCACCGCGGCGGGCCAAAGCTCGATCGGCTCCGGCGCCGCGCCGCTCTGATCGAGGAAGAAGTATTGCGTCATGTCAGTCTCCTTGCATTGCGGGCGCGGCGGCCTTGAGCCGAGGCTTGGCGCGCTGCGGATGGGGAATGACCCGGCCGAGGCCCTTGGCGCGGGCGCGGCGGTAAATCTCGATGCCCAGGGAGAGGTCCGAAATCCCCATGCCCATGGCCTTGAAGAGCGTGATGTCCGCGTCTTTCGGGCGCGGCTCGCGCGCGGCAACGATCGCGGAGATCGGCCTCAAGCGTTGCCATTGCATCTCGTCGCCGCCGAAGGCTTCCTGGAACTCGCGCGAGAGGTTGCGCACCTGAGGCGCGCTGTCGGCGGCGATGACGCCGGCGCGCGCAATGAGGGACGGCTCGAACTCCATCCGCTCCGGCGTGATCGCGCCGACGGCATTGATGTGCGCGCCGCGCGCCACCATTGCCGAGCTCACGAACGGCACGCGCGCGCGTGTGACGAGCGTGATGATGGAAGCACCCTCGACCGCCGCCGCGACCGACGGCGCCTCCTCCGCGGGAAGGTCGAGCTCGCTGCGCACGCGCTTCACGAAGGCCGCGCGGCGCTCGGGATTCGGGCTGAAGACGCGGAGCCGCCGCAGCGGGCGCACCGCCGCCACCGCCGCGAGCTGCGTTATCGCTTGCTTGCCGGTGCCGATCAAGGCCATGTCGTCGGCATCGGCGCGCGCAAGCCAGCGTGTCGCGACGCCGCTGATGCCGCCAGTGCGGAGCTGTCCCAGCGCGAAGGCCTCGATGATCGCCTTGAGCGCGCCGTCGCGGCTGTCGAAGAGGATCAGGAGCGGCGTGGCCCCGCCCTCGGTGTGCGCCCAGGTCTTGGTGCCGACGAAGCCGCTCTCGGGGAAGAGCGCACCCACGGCGTGAAGCGTGTGCCCGCCGCCCCAGATCGCGTGCGTCTTCACCATGTTCTCGGCCTTGCCCTCGGCTTCGAGCGCGAGTCCGCGCTCGAGCGCGGCAATCGCCTCGCCCATGTCCATGAGGCCTGTAACCTCGGCCTCGGTGATCCAAAGCGGTTCGCTCACTGCTTTCCCTGATGCCTCGCGCAAACCCATAGATTTCTAATCGTTAGAAATCGTAGGATTTCGCCTTCACCCAAGTCAAGAACGCCCGGAGACCACCGCCCATGGCGCCGCTGCCGCTGACCATCGCGATCAACGATTACGACCACGTCCGCGACCTCCTCACGGGGCGCGTCGAGGCCGAGGGTATCGCCCTCACCGCGCTCAACTTCGAGGTCGAGGAGATCTTCTACCGTTTCGTCAATTTCCGCGAATGGGACATCTCAGAGATGTCCATGGGGAAATACGTGTCGCTCCGCGCGGGCGGCGACGATTCCGTGATCGCGGTCCCCGTCTTTCCCTCGCGCGTCTTCCGGCACTCCGGCATCTACGTGCGCACGAATGGTCCCGTGAGGACGCCGAGCGATCTCCGTGGCAAGCGCGTCGGCGTCCCGGAATGGTCGCAGACCGCCGTCGTCTACATGATGGGGCTGCTCACGGAGGAATACGGGCTCAAGCTGGAGGAGATCGAGTGGCTGCAGGCCGGCGTCAACGCGCCCGGCCGCACCGAGACCGCGCATCTCGCGATCCCCGAGGGCGTGCGCCTCACCCGCGTCACCGACAAGAGCCTCGACGGCATGCTGCTCTCGGGCGAGATCGACGCCGCGCTCTCCGCGCATCCGCCGGAGAGCATCCTCGAGCGCAATCCCGCGGTCCGGCGCCTCTTCGAGAATTACGCCGAAGCCGAGCGCGCCTATTACCGCAAGACCGGGATATTTCCGATCATGCACACGGTCGCCTTGAAGCGCGACGTCTACGAGCGCAACCGCTGGATCGCCGTCAACCTGATGACGGGGCTGGAGCAGGCGAAGCGCCGGAGCCTGGAGCGGCTGCGCGAGATCAACACCGCGCGCATTCCGCTCCCGTGGCTTCCGGCGGCGACCGCGGAGATCTCGGCGCTCATGGGCGAGGATTTCTGGCCCTATGGCGCCGAGCCCAATCGCAGGACCCTCGAGGCCTTTCTCCGCTTCGCCCACGCGACCGGCGTCTGCAAGCGACTCCTCAAGGTCGAGGAGCTATTCGCGCCGGAGACGGCATCGCGGTTTCGGGTCTAGCGCCGGCACATGCGGCGATACTGAAACCCGGGCGTCACCCTGTGCTATATTTTTACGGGCGGACAGGAGACGGCCCTTGAGCGAGAAGCGGCGGCAACGTCGGCTTGCGGCGATATTGGTCGCGGACGTCGCCGGTTACAGCAGGCTGATGGCGGCGGACGAAGACGGCACGCTGACGGCTCTTCAGGAGCACCGTAGCGCGGCGATCGAGCCGCTGATTGCGCGCTTCGGCGGGCGCATCGTCAAGACGACCGGCGACGGCATCTTGGCGGAATTCACGAGCGTCGTCTCCGCAGCTGATTGCGCTGTGCGCTGGCAAATGAGCATCGTGGAGCGCAATAATGAAGTCTCGCCCGAGCGGCGCATCGAGTTTCGCATCGGGCTCCATGCCGGCGACGTGATGGTCGAGGCCGACGACCTCTACGGCGACGGGGTCAATCTCGCCGCGCGGCTCCAGGAGCAGGCGCCCCCGGGCGGTCTCTGCATATCCGACGACGCTTTTCGGCAGATCGGCCGCCGGCTCGACCTGCGTTTCGCCGACCTCGGCCCGATCGCCCTCAAGAATCTGCCGGAGCCGGTTCGCGTATGGCGTTGGGAAGGCGTAGGCGGGCCGGCGGTCGCGGCGGTCGCCGCTTCCTCCCGTCCGAGCGTCTCGCGACCCGAAAAGCCATCGCTCGCCGTACTCCCTTTCACCAACATGAGCGACGCCGCGGCGGACCTCTATTTCGCCGACGGGATTGCCGAGGACATCATCACGGAGCTTTCGCGCTATCCCGATCTCTTCGTCATCGCGCGCAATTCCTCGTTCACCTACCGCGAGAAGGCGGTCCGCGTCGCGGATGTCGGGCGCGAGTTGGGCGTGCAATATGTGCTCGAAGGCAGCGTCCGCCGGGCCGGAAATCGCATCCGTATCAACGCGCAGCTCGTCGACGCCGAGGTCAGCAAGCACCTCTGGACCGAACGCTACGATCGCGACATCGCTGACGTGTTCGAGGTCCAGGACGACGTCACCCGGAGCATCGTCGCGATGTTGCCGGGGCGGATCGAGGCCGCGGCATTTGACCGCGCGAGCCGCAAGACGCCCCAGTCGCTCGAGGCGTACGATTACTTCCTGCAGGGAAAATTCTGCCATCACCTGGAGAATCCCGATGCCAACCGGGAGGCGGAAGACCACTTCGACCGCTCGATCGAGCGCGACCCGCGCTTTGCTTCCGCCTATGCCTGGATAGCCTGCACCCTGGGGCAGGCCTGGAACGCGGAGTTCCGCCCGCGCACGCCGGAGCTGTTTCAGGCGATGACCAAATACGTGGAGACCGCGGCCCGGCTCGACGACAATGACACCGAATGTCACCGCATCTTCTGCCGATTGGCGTTGACGCAGGGGGAGTTCGCCAAGAGCGAGCATCACCTCGAGCGCGCCCTCGCGCTCAACCCCAACGATCCGCGCCTTGTCGTGCAGCGCGGCATCAACCTTACCTTTCTCGGGGAGCCCGATGCGGCGATCCCCTGGATCCAGCGGGCGATGCGCATCGATCCGTTCTCCGCAGACCGCTATTACCTCGATCTCGCGCGCGCCCTGTTCACGGCCGAACGGCCGGGCGAGGCGGCCGCGGTGCTCGAGCGGACCCCGCGGGAGAGGTACGAGCACTATCAGTGGCTGGCCGCGTGCCATGCCGCGGGGGGAGACATCGGGGCGGCGCGCGATGCGGCGCGGCGGCTGATGACGCTGCGGCCCGATCTCACGGTCGCGGCAATCGCGACCCGCGGTCCTCGGTGGAAACGCGAAGAGGACAAGGCGCGTCTCATCGAGATGCTACGCCGCGCGGGCCTACCGAGTTGAGCGATCGACGGACCGAGCGAGAGCCGTAATGACCGCCTCCGATGCGACAGTGACCGGGATCGAGCCTCAGCTCCAGATTCGCCTCGGCAATCTCTGGTGGGTGGTCTTAACGATCGCGGTCATGGTCACGGCGATCCTCAGCGGGGTGCACTGGTTCCTCAACTGGGTGCACGTCATGAGCGGAGTGCTCTGGACCGGCATCGACCTTTTCATGGGGTTCGTGGTGGGGCCGATCCTCAGGAGCTGCGCGTTTCCGGTCCGGCGCGCGATCATCCTCAAGCTGATGCCGAGAATGCTCTTCCTGATGCCGACGCTCTCGATCGTCACGGGCACCGCGGGCTGGTTCCTGGCCAAGCAGGGCGGATATCTCGAAGTCGGATATCCCGAATTCTATTGGGTGCTGGCGGCGCTCGTGATCATCGCAGTGCTGACGGTGCAGGGCCTGGGCATATTGCTGCCGACCAATCTCCTTGTATGCCTGGAGATGCAGAAAGCCGAGCCCGACACGGCGAAGATCGGCCGCTGGATGCGCCGCTACGTCCGCAGCGTGGCGCTCCAAGGCGCGATGCAGGTCGCAATCATCGTGGTCATGGCGCGGTTCGTGACCGGACTCTGAGGAGGTCGGACGATGGCCCAGGAGATCGAGCAACGCGTGGCATTGCACTATTCGCAGGGCAGCCTCGAGGCGACGATCCTCGCAGCGCTCAAATCCGCGGGCAAGGACCCGGGCCGTCTCGTCCCAGCCGATCTCTCGCCGGTCGACGAATTCCATATCGGCGGACGCGAGGCGACCGTCGAGTTCGCGACGCAGATGGAAGTGCGGCCGGGGATGCATCTCCTCGACATCGGCTCCGGTCTCGGCGGCGCGTCGCGCTACTTCGCCCACGAGCGCGGCTGCCGCGTCACCGGCATCGACCTCACCGAGGATTACGTCAGGGCCGCAGCGGCGCTCGCGAAGCGCGTGGGGCTCGCGGAGCGTGTCGACTACCGCAGCGGCAGCGCCCTCGCCCTCCCCTTCGCGCCCGCGAGCTTCGACGGCGCTTACATGCTCCATGTCGGCATGAACATCGCGGACAAGGCCGCGCTCGTCGCGCAGGTGCGGCGCGTGCTCAAGCCCGGCAGCGTCTTCGGCATCTACGACGTCATGCGCGAGGGCGAGGGCGCGCTGAGCTTCCCCGTGCCGTGGGCCGCGACGGCGGAGACGAGCTTCGTCGAGACCGCCGCCGCCTATCGCCGGCATCTCGAGGGCGCCGGCTTCGAGATGGTGAAGATGCGCAGCCGCCGCGACTTCGCGAAGGAATTCTTCCACCAGATGCGCGCTCGCGCCGCGGCGAGCGGCGGGCCGCCGCCGCTCGGCCTCCATCTGCTGATGGGCGCGGAGACGCCGCAGAAGGTCGCGAACATGATCGACAATCTCGAGCGGGGCCTGATCGCCCCGACAGAGATCGTCGCTCGCCTGCCCTGACGCGCGCGAATGACCTCGCGGGAGAGCTCGCTCCTAACCGATCTCTACCAGCTCACCATGCTGGACGCCTACCGCGTCCAGGGCATGAACGGCACGGCGGCGTTCGAGCTCTTCTTCCGCAAGCTGCCGCAGCGCCGCGGTTTCCTGATGGCGGCGGGGCTCGAGCAGGCGGTGGAGTTCCTGGAGGGTCTCCATTTCAGCCCCGATGAGCTCGCCTATCTCAGGAGCACCCAGCGGCTATCGCCGGAGCTGATCGCCTCGCTGGCGTCGCTGCGCTTCACCGGCGACGTCGATGCGCTCCCCGAAGGCACGGTCTTCTTCGCGGACGAGCCGATCATCCGCGTGGCGGCGCCGCTGCCGGAGGCGCAGCTCGTGGAGACGCGGCTCATCAATCTCCTGCATTTCCAGACGCTGATCGCGTCGAAGGCCGCGCGTCTCGTGCTGGCGGCGCCCGGAAAGCTGCTCGTCGATTTCGGCCTGCGCCGCGCGCACGGGGCCGAGGCGGGGCTGCTCGCGGCGCGCGCGAGCTACATCGCGGGCTTCGCGGGAACCGCGACCATGCTCGCTGGCGAGCGCTTCGGCATTCCCATATACGGGACGATGGCGCATTCCTTCATTCAGGCGCACGACACCGAAACGCAGGCCTTCGAGCAGTTCGCTCGCGCGCGGCCGCAGGGCGTGATCCTCCTCATCGACACCTACGACACTGAGCGCGGCGCCGAGAGGGTCGTGGCGCTTGCGAAGATCCTCGCGCGCGACGGGATCAAGATCGCGGGCGTGCGGATCGACAGCGGCGATCTCGGCGCGCATGCGCGGCGCGTGCGCGCGATTCTCGACGCGGGCGGCCTCCGCGACACCATCGTCTTTGCGAGCGGCGGTCTCGACGAGGACCAGCTTCAGGCTTTGACCCGGACGGGCGCGCCCATCGACGGCTACGGCGTGGGGACGAGCCTCACCACCTCGAGCGATGTGCCCGCGCTAGATTGCGCCTACAAGCTCCAGGAATATGCGGGCATCGCCCGCCGCAAGCTCTCCGAGGGCAAGGCGACCTGGCCCGGCCGGAAGCAGGTCTGGCGGAGCTACGCGGCCGACGGGACCTGCGCGGGCGATCTCCTGGGCCTCGCCGCCGAGCCGCGCGAGGGGAAGCCGCTATTGGTTCCGGTCATGCGCGGCGGCCGGCGTATCGGCCCGCTGCCGGCGCTCGCGGAAATCCGCCGCCTGGCCTCGAGCGAGCTCGAGCGCCTGCCGGCGCCGCTCAAGCGCTTGGAGCCCATGCCCTATCCCGTGACGGTAGACCCCGCGCTCCGCCGCCTCGCCGAGGAATGCGACCGCCGCAGCCGCGGCTGACCACCTCGCATGGGGGCACTATCTCAGTCTGAAATCATCGGGTGCTTGACACCGCATAACAAGGCCCCATGCTTAGCGGCAGGCATGAAGGAGGCAGGCTATGGCCCGTGGCGGCAAAATCAAATTCAGGGAGGCGGTGACCTGCCCACAATGCGGGCGAGCCGGGAGGGCAGAGTACGAGGATACAGAATCTCCGCCGCACCATCACGGCGACAGCGGATATGAGCCGCCCGCCCTAGTCGGCGTCGAGGGCGACCTTGTGATTCGAGGCTCGGCCATTTATTGCGCTGGCGGTCACAAGGTGAAGTGATGCCGAAAGGACCGAGAGGCGAGAAACGACCCGCCGACGTGATCGGCGCGGCAGTGAAGGTCATGCGGATCGCCACCGGCGAGGAGGCGGAGAAATTGACCGCTGCCCTCAAGACCGCCGCTGCCGAACTCGGAAGCCGGGGCGGCAAAGCGCGCGCGACCGCCCTCTCGAAGAAGAAACGAGCCGAAATAGCACGAAAAGCGGCCAGGGCGAGATGGGCCGATTCGCGTTGCCGCCCCAAATGATCCCAATGGCACCCGTCCTGCGCGCAATTCATGCCTAGCCAGAAACGTTCGTACGATCAATATGTTGTTCCAAGACCGCAGAAGGGCATTGCGATAGTCGATTTTGGCCTTGCGATTCTTCGGGGTTGTGCCTATGTAGCTAGGACAACCTTGGAGGTCGCTGCCATGGCCGACAACACCGAAGACCCATTGATCGCGAAGGCACTTGTCCAGATCGAGGAGCATACCAAGGCCCTTCGACGCTTGCGCGCCTTCGTCAACGACGCAGATCGTCTTAACGGGAATCCGCCTCGGTTCGCGAACGACGAGGCCGACCCGGCGCTCGTTGGCGTTCTTGCAGACGCGATGTTGACGACCTATGCCGGAGCGCAGCGCGCCAAGCAGAAGAAGTGGGCGCCCGGCGCTTTCTTCAACAAGTCTTTTACGGCAGCCGTCCGTCAGGTGCTCGCTGGTAGATACGAGGCCAGCGGAGAACCCTCCCCAGCGTCGGTCGATGAAATTCATGACGCGCTCACGCAGGGGTCTTTCGATTTCGAGGCGACGGGCGCGGAGTCCCAGAAGAATGCCATCCGCATCTCGCTCGGGAAGAACAGCCTTACGTTCGTGAAGCTCCCCAATACCGATCTCTTCGGCCTGGTGGAGTGGTACGGGCCTAAGCCCCGCAAGCCTGGCCGCAAGGCGCCCACGAGCGCCAATGGAACGCCCACGCCCGCCGACGCTCAGGCGGGTGAGGACGAGGCGGCGGCTGAGGAAGCAGCCGCCGAAACCGAAACTGAGGAGAACAAGGGAGGATAGAGACTGACGATGAAATAGAGCCGCCCCAAACCATCCATGGGGCAAGCCCGAGGATGGGCCGGTCAGGACAGGGCTGCCACCCTGTTCCTGACCGGAGGGCCGAAACCCAATTACCCTCGAAGGGCGCGTACCTCAGAAGGACCAGAGGACCCGACTGCTAATCGGGAAGACGGGA
>DATKNV010000170.1:0-9605 GCA_035541215.1 Allostellaceae bacterium
GCGACGCGCGACGGCGGCTTCCCCCCGCTCCTCGTCAACCCCATCGACTTCGCGGAGCTCCTGCGCCGCGAGCACGAGAAGGCGCTCAAGGAGCAGCAGGAAACGGCGCTGCAGAACCCGACGGGGACGGCGTAAGGAAGCTGTCGGCTATCGGCTGTCAGCCGTCAGTCCCACTGAACGCTCTCGCTCTTCCCGTCATGGCCGGGACAAGCCCCCCATGACGCGGAAGGAGCGAGTAGCGACGAGCTGACAGCTGACAGCTTCTTTCATCCCCTGCGGTCGCGCGAATAGTTGATGATCTCGTTGACGCCGAAGATCAGCAGCAGCACGCCCGTCACGATCTCGAAGCCCACGAGGACGCGCGCGAGGCCGGTGGCGGGCGAGATGTCGCCGTAGCCGACCGTGCTGAGGGTGGTGACGGAGAAATAGAGGCTCTCGGCGAAGCTGATGGGCCGCACCGCGCCGTCGATCCGGAAATGCGGGATCTGCGTGAGCCGGTCGAGGGCGGAGAACACCGCCGCGAAGAGGATCACCACCAGCGAGTAGAAGGTGAGGAAGGCGAAGGCCGGCACGATGAGCCGCGTCGCGCGGCCGAAGAACTCCTCGAAGAGCAGTCCCGTGTCGAGGAGGAAGACCGCGACGTCCCGGCTCGCCACCAGCACGATCGCCGCGATCGTCCCCATGGCCGCGAGGAAGATCCCATCGAGGACCGCCGTGCTCAAGCCGCCCTCGGGGATGAGGAAGGTGAGCGCGCCCACGATGAAGACCGGGACGAGCCAGAAGAGCGCCCGGCCGAAGTGCCGCTCCTCGCGCAGCTCGGTCGAGAACACGATCGCGCGGATGGCGCGGCGCCGCCACAGCACGCCCACGAGAAAGGCCAGGAGCGGCGCCACGAAGCCCGCGATCACGACCCCACGGTCGACCTCGCGGAAATGCACCTCGAGGAAGAAGCCGAAGACGACGGCGTAGATGCCGATCAGATTGGCGAAGGCGAAGGTGAAGAAGCGGCTGCCGGGGAAGGCGAGGTGGAAGACCGCGACGAGAAGCCCCACGGAGCCGAAGAGCACGACGCCGAGATAGATCCCGAGCTCCTCGAGCGAGAGCGCGATGAGCGCGAGGAGCGCCGCCGTGAAGGCGATGGGGGCGAGGAGGCTGCGGTACTGCGTCCGGTGCCGCGTCCCGTGTCTCGCATGCTCCTCGCGCTCGTTCATGGCGGACGGCTCCGACCGCCGGGGCTCACTCGCTCGCGGTCCAGAGCGGAGCCTTGAGCTTCGCGAGGAAGGCCCGGTGCCGCTCCAGCTCGGAGGCGCTCGGGGCGTGCGGGCGGGGCGGGCGCGCCGCGCGCTCGCGCCGCTGTCCCGCGCCGCGCGCGCCCGCATCGCCCACGAACTCGAGCCCGGGCTGGCGCCCGCCGATGAGCTCGAGATAGACCGCGGCGAGGAGCTCCGCGTCGAGCCGCGCGCCGTGCTTCTGGCGCGCGCTCAGGTCGATCGCGAAGCGGCGGCAGAGCGCGTCGAGGCTCGCGGGCGAGCCCGGAAAGCGCTTGCGCGCGAGCAGCACCGTGTCGACGCAGGGGAGATCGAGCCGCGGCAGCTCGCAGCGCTCGAGCTCCATGTTGACGAAGCCCAAGTCGAATTCGGCGTTGTGGATCACCAGCGGATCGCCCGCGATGAAATCCAGGAGCTCGCCGGCGATCTCCGCGAAGCGCGGCTTCCCCTTGACGGACTCCGTGGAGATGCCGTGCACCTCGAAGGCTTCGGCGGTCACCTCGCGCTCGGGATCGACGAGCGAGTGGAAGACCCGGCCGGTCGCCACGTGGTTCATGAGCTCGACGCAGGCGATCTCGATGATCCGGTGCCCCGCCTCGGGGTCGAGCCCGGTGGTCTCGGTGTCCAGCACGATCTCGCGCATGCCCGGAGTCTGCCCGTTTGCTGCGGCGCATTGCAAGGCAATCCTGGCGCGTTTGCGCTAGGCCGCGCCGGCCTCGCACAGCGCCAAGAGCTCCTCCACCAGCCGCGCGGGGCCCTGGGTCTCGGGCCAGCGGAGCGCCGCGGCGTAGGAGAGGCGCGCGAGCTCGTCGAAGCGGTCGAGCGCCTCGGAGGTCGCCGCCGCGATCGCCGCTGGCTCGAAGCGGTCGAAGACGGCGGCGCCGGCGCCGCTCTCCCGGACCAACGTCTCGATGGTCGTCGCCGCCGGCACCACGAGCGGGATGCCCTGCGGGATCGCCTCGGCCGCTACCGCGGAAATTCCCACTTGGTAGGCGTCGCTCCGGTAGGGGCAGAGAGCGAGGTCGGTCATCTCCATGAGCTGCGGCCAGCGCTCGCGGCCCGCGGGCTCCTCCTCGAGAATCACGCGGCCGCTCCGCCGCGCGATCTCCGCGAGCCTCGGCCGCACTTCCGGCAGGCCCACGGGTGCCACGACCTGAAGCAGGAGGCGGAAATCGCGGCTGAGGCGCAGGAGCTCCTCGACGATCTCCGGGAGAAGGTCGTAGCCCTTCGCCGCCCTTTGATGCCCGAGGACGGCGACGAGAGGCGAGCGCGCGCCCGCGCGAGCCCGCGGAGGCTTGTCCGAGGAGAAGGGCAGCGGCAGGGTTCGGACCGGGAATTGCAGGATCGCATGGAAGAGCTCGCTCGGAATCCGGCCGAAAGTCGCGAAGTGAAACCGGCCCTCCGCCTCGCGCGGCAGTTTTCTCCCGATGAAGCGGTAGAGCGTCGCCCGCGGATCGGTGTGGGGGTTGGGCGCCTTCGCGCTCATGCCGTCCGCCGTGACGGTCACCGCGAGGCCCGTGCCGGTCGACTCCGCAACGACCGCCGGCCGCGAGTCCGGCGCGAGGTCCTGCTGCCATTCCACGAGCGCCAGAAGCTGCGCCGGGCGGATCGAGGTCGCGAGGACGATGTCGGATCGTCGCGGCGGCGGCAGCCGGTTCAGGTCCTCGCGGGTCCAGCGCGCCACTCGCAGGAAATCGTTGAGCCAGCCCGCGATCGGATCGGGATCGAACCTGTTGTAGGCGGTGACGCGGAAATGCGGGGCGACGCCCAGCTCCGATCGCAGCGCCTCCTCGACCTCGCGATGGCCGAAGGCGAGCGTCTCGATCCCGCGCGCACGGAAGGCGCCGACGATGCGCCGGCAGAAATTCCCGTGGTGCCCCACGTCGTTGCGCAAGCTCGTATCGAGATAGTAGGCCCGCATCGCCTTTCTCTGCCCGAGGTGGCGCTATCCTGCCCGGCGGTCTCCCTCCGGGCGCAGCACGCGATCGACGTATTGGCGCACGACATAGTGCTCGCCGCGGAGCGGCGGCAACAGATCGGCCGTGGGCTCGCCCCAGAAATCCGCGAGGTTCGCGGCGAAGATGTCGATGCCCAGCGGCCGGCACATGCTCGTGCCCGCGCTGACGCGCGGATTGACGTCGATCACGCGCCAGTTGCCGTCCCTGCCCGTCATCATCTCGAAATTGGACGCGCCCGGGAGCGGCAGCTCGCGCGCGAGGCGCTCGGCGATTTCCGCGACGACGGGATCCTCGTAGAGCCGCGCCTTGGTGCTGGGGCCGCCCGGACGCCGCTCGATGAACTCGCGGCAGATGCAGCGGAAGACGCCGTCGTTGCGCCCCAGAAAGACCTCGATCCCGAGATGGGGCTTGCCGAGCTCCTCCTGCAGCAGCCATTGGGCCGGACCGACCCCCGCGAGGTCCGAGGCGGTGCCGATCGTGCGGAAGCTGCCGCCGCCGGTGCCCTCGCGGGGCTTGAGAATCGCCGGCAGGCGCAGCGCTCCGAGCGCCTCGGGAGCGGCCAGCGCGGTCTCCGGCGAGGGCAGGCCATGCGCGCGGAGCCAGCGGTGCATCTCCCATTTGTCGCAGCAGATGCGGACGGCGCCGTGGGGCGGGGCGATGAGCCGCAGCCCCGGCGGGAGCCTTCCCGCTGCGGCGAGGCCGGCTGCAACCTCGATCTCCTCGTCGTGCAAGGGCAGGTAGTCGCTGCCGGGATAGGATGCCGCGAGCGCGGCGAGCGCGGCCGGGTATGCCGGCGTCCGCGCGGGCGGCACGCGGACGAAGGCGTCGGCCAGCAGGCTCGCCGCGACCAGCTCGCGCGGGTTCGTGTCGATGGCGACGACGAAGACCGCATCGCCCCAGCGCGCCCGGACGGATTCGAGCGTTCCGAAGGCGCTGACGCTCCCGGCGGCGCCGAGGATCAGCCGGCGGCTCATGCCGGAGAGGCTCGCTCGGGATCGCTGGGCCGCGGGAGGATGCGCAACCGCGAGCCTCACTCGATCACTTCGTCCGCGAGCTCGGCGAAAGAATCCCGCACCGTGAGGCCGAGCGCCTTCGCGGTCTTGAGGTTGATCGCGAGCTCGAACTTGAACGGCGACTGCACCGGCAGATTGCCCGGCGATTCCCCCTTGAGAATGCGGTCGACGTAGCCGCTCGCGCGCCGGGCAATGTCGGCGGTATCGGGTCCGTAGGACATCAAGGCGCCCTCAACGACCCACTGCCGATAAGGACAGATGATGGGCACCCGGTGCTTATCCGCGGACGCCATGGCCGCTGCGCGCGCATTCACCATGAAAATGTCCGAGCCCACGACGAGCCCGCTGCCGGGCTGCTGCGCCAGCTCCGCGATCGCGGCTTCGACGTCGGCGACGCTGCGGACATGCGCCGCCTCGATCGCCACGGAAGTGCGCTGTTGCGCAGCCTTGAACGCGCGCATGTAGGGATCGAAGAAGGGCGCGGTCTCCGGGTTGAACATCAGGGCGACGCGGGCGAGGCCGGGCTTGACGTCGCCGAGCAGGTTGATCCACTTGCCCACCATTTCCGGCTCGATGAACGAGAACCCCGTGACGTTGCCGCCGGGATGCGCAAGGCTTGGCACGATTCCCTGCCCGACTGCGTCCGTGACATTCGCGAAGACGATGGGGATGCTGCTCGTCGCCCGGTGCACCGCGATGAGGACCGGCGTGGAAAACGCGACGATCACGTCCGGCTTCCAGGCAACCAGCTCCGCCGCCTGCTGCTCGATCGCCTCGCGCGCGCCCCCGGCGAAACGGACGTTCATCTCGACATTGCGGCCCTCGATCCATTCGAGATCGCGCAGGCCCAGCCGGAGGCCCCTGACGCGGTTCCGCGCCTCGGGATCGGAGGAGACGAAGGGGAACAGCACCGCGACCTTGCGCGTCCGCTGCGGGGATTGCGCCCGGGCCGCCGGCGCCGCGGAGATGCCGGCGCCTGCCAGCAGCGCGATGAATGCCCGCCGTCCCACGCCGCCGCTCATGGGCGCCTCCGATCCGAACGACCGGAGGGAGAGTAGCACGCAGGCGGCCTCGGTTCACTTCCCCCAGCGCAGCACCAGCGGATCGAGGGGCCGCACCAGCTCGAGGAGGTCCTTGCGCATCCGCGGCGAGAGCGGGCGGAGCGGGTGGCGCACGAAGTCGCTCTCGATGACGCCGCCCTCGACGAGCGCGGCCTTCGTGCCCTGGAGCCCCGCCTGCTGGTTCTCGAAGTTGATCACGGGGAGGATGCGGTTGTACTCCCGGATCGCCTCGGCGCGGCGCCCGGCGCGGTGATGCCCCAGGATCGGCTTGAAGAGGTCGGGCATCAGCGCGCTCGGCATGGTGCCGGTGGCGCCGGCGTCGAGATCGCTGATGAGCGTGATGCCCTCGTCGCCGTCGAAGGGCCCCTCGATCGCGCCGCCGCCGGCCTCGATGAGGGCGCGGAGCTTCGCCGCGGTGCCCGGCACCTCGATCTTGAAGTAGCGCACCAGCGGCACCTCGCGCGCGAGCCGGGCGAGAAACGGCACCGGGAGCGTGACGCCGCTCAGGAGCGCGTCCTGCACCATGATCGGGAGGTTGCAGGCTTCCGCAACCGCCGCGAAATGCTCGAGCATGCCCGCCTCGTCCGCGCGCAGTCCCGCGCCGTGATAGGGCGGCATCAGCATGATCATCTTGGCGCCGGCCTTGGCCGCGCGCGCCGCGCGCTCGGCGGCGATCCGCGTGCTGAAATGGCTGCAGGTCGCGATCACCGGAAGGCGCCCGGCGACGTGGCCGAGGCAGAGCTCCAGCAGCGTCTCGCGCTCGCGGTCCGCGAGCAGGAACTGCTCGGAGTAGTTCGCGAGGATGCAGAGCCCGTCCGAGCCCTGGTCGATCATGCAATCGAGCACGCGGCGCTGGCCCTCGAGGTCGAGCTCGCCCGCCGCGGTGAAGGGTGTCGGCACGATCGGAAACACGCCACGATAGGGAGCGCTCATCGCCTCTTCCTTTCAGCCGGAGAGCCGCACGAAGACGAAGATGAGCATATCAACATGCTCGCCGTCGCTCGCAAGCGGGAAGGCGATGCGCTCGTAGACGACGTGCTCGCGGCCGGGCGTGGCGACCGTGCCGTGACGGAATTGCGGGCGGCGGTCGTGTACGATCTCCTCGTATTTCCGCACGATCGCCGCGCCCTCCTCGGCGGTGAGGACCTCGTCGGTGAAGCGGCCGGTATTGTCCGCGCCCTGGATCCGCACCACTTCGGTGCCGGCGAGGCGGATGCGATAGCGCGCGGGACCGCTCGCCTGCGGGACGACGTCGAGGAGCATGACGTAAGGCAGGAGGTCGGGGATCTCGAGCGGGTCGACGTGCTGGCGGCCCGCGAGCCTGCCTGGCGGCGCCTTCGCCGCGAGATAATCCGCGAGACGATGGAATCGGGGATGGCGGGAGACCTCGGGGATCACCCCCAGGGATATAGGGCGCGGGGCTTTCTGCGACCATCGGTACTCCCGCGGTCGCTTTCCTCGCTCTAGGACGCGAGTGCGGCGAGGAAGCTCCGCTGCCGCCAGAGCATGGCGAGTCCGCCCAGGAACATCGCGAGCACCGCGAGCTGCCGGAAGCGCCGGTGGGTGAGCCTCGCGAGCCAGGGATTGGCGATCGCGATGGCCGTTGCGGCACCGGCGCCGGCGGCAAGTCCGTATCGCAGCAGCGGCCAATCGAGGACCCCGAGCGCCGCATAGGCCGCGATCTTCACCACTTGGATCACCGTCGAGTTCACTGCCCGCGTCGCGAGCATGCTCTCCTTCTCGAGCCCGTAGTTCAGATAGAACGGATTGACCAGGAGACCGCTCGCGCCGACCGTTCCCGAGACGAGGCCCGAGCAGAACGAGACCGGGACGAACCACGGCCGCCGCATGCGGAACGAGCGCGGACGCTCGCCGAGCCGATATTGCCAGACCGTGCTCAGGAGGAAGAGCGCGAGCATCACCTCGATCCAATGTGCGCTCAACCGGCTCAGCACCCAGGCGCCCGTATAGGCGCCCGCGACCGCGCCGGGCGCGTACCACCGCACGAGGCCCCAGTCGATGTGCGACCAGAGCGCCGCCGCCCGCGCCGGTCCCGCGACGAAGCTTGCCACCCCCACTACGGGCGCCGCTCCCGGGCCGCCCAGCACGAGCGAGACGATCATCAGGATCATCACGCTGCCGCCGCCCGCGGTGAAAGTGCTGATGGCCCAGCACGCAAAGCCCGCGGCGAAGAGCGCGCCCTCGACTTCGAGGGACACTTCAGCCCTTACGCGCGAGCGCCGCGCGCAAGACGGAGCGCAAGCGGCGATAGGTGAGCGCCTTGCCGAGCCCGGTCGCCAGCACCCAATCCGCGCGGCGGCGCTTTTGCGCGTCCGGCATCTGCTGCGCGAGCACGGCGCGGAACCGGTCCTCGCTCATGCCGGGGCGGCGCAGCGCGCGCTGGCGCTGGAGCCAGGCGGGCGCGCTCACGACGATGACGCCGTCGACCCGCTCCTCGCCCGAGGTCTCGAAGAGGAGCGGAATGTCGAGGACGGCGAGCGGCACCCGCCGGCGACGGCAGGCGCCGAGGAAGCGCCGCTCCTGCGCGCGGACGCGGGGGTGGAGGATCGCCTCCAGGCGCCGGAGCGCCGCGGCATCGCCGAAGACGCGGGCGCCGAGCCGCTTCCGGTCGATGCGGTCGCCGGCGAGCGTCCCCGGGAATTCCCGCGCCACCGTCTCGACCGCCCCGCCGCCGGGCCCGAGCAGCCGGTGCACCTCGGCGTCGGCGTCCCAGACCGGCACGCGCATCCGCCGCAGCATCGCCGCCGCCGTGCTCTTCCCCATCCCAAGCGAGCCCGTGAGCGCGAGGGTGATCATGGCGTTCAGGCTCGCGGGGATTCCGTCCGTTCCTCGCCAACGTCATGGCCGGGCTTGTCCCGGCCATCCACGCGCTTCCATCCAGCGCTGCATTTCGTGGATGGCCGGGACGAGCCCGGCCATGACGGGCTGAGAGAGCGGGGTGTCTCCGACAGGCGGCTCATCGCAGCAGCACGCCCCGCTCTCTCAAGAAGCCCAGGAGCGGCAGGAGCGGGAGGCCGAGGATGGTGAAGAAATCGCCCTCGACGTGCTCGAAGAGCTGCGCCCCCAGGCCCTCGAGACGATAGGCGCCGACGGAGTGCAGGACCTCGGAGCCCGCGCGGGCGAGATAGTCCTCGAGAAAGGCGTCGCTGAAGGGGCGCATCAGCAGCTCCGCGCGGTCGAGCGCGCCCCAGAGCCGGCCGCCGTCGCGGAGCACCGCGACCGCCGAGAGAAGCGCGTGCGGCCTGCCGCGGAGGCGCTTCAGCTGCGTCCTTGCGGCCTCGAGGTCGCGCGGCTTCTCGAGCCACTCTCCCTCGCAATCGAGGAGCTGATCGGCGCCGATGACGAGGGCGCCGGGATGGCGCGCGGAGACCCGGCTCGCCTTTGCCTCCGCGAGCGCCGCCGCGCATTCGCCGGCGAGCGCGCCTTCCGCGCGGAGGGAGGCGATGATCTCGGTTTCCGCGATGTCCGCGGGATCGGCGATCGCGGCGACGCCGGCCTCGGCAAGGAGGCGAAGGCGCGTCGCGCTCGCGGAGGCGAGCACCACCGGCGCCCCGGCGCTCATGCTTCCTCGCCGTGGCGGCGCGCGATCAGCTTCAGGATCGCCGCCGCGGTCTCCTCGATCGAGCGCCGGGTCACGTCGATCACGGGCCAATGCCGCTCCGCGAAAAGGCGGCGCGCCATCGTCACCTCCTCGCGCACGGCATCGGAATCCGTGTACTCGGTGCCGGCATCGGGCTTCTGGTGCAGGAGCGAGAGGCGATTGCGGCGGAGCTGGACGAGACGCTCGGGGTCGTTGGTGAGACCGACGATGAGCGGGCGCGTCGTCTGGAAGAGCTCCGGGGGCAGCGGCACCTTCGGCACGATCGGCACGTTCGCGGCCTTGATGCCGCGGTTGGCGAGATAGATGCAGGTCGGCGTCTTCGAGGTCCGCGACACGCCCACGAGAATCACGTCGGCCTCGTCGAAACCCCAGGCGGATTGCCCGTCGTCGTGCGCGAGCGCGTAGGTCATGGCGTCGATGCGGCGGAAGTAGTCGCTGTCGAGGAGGTGCTGCTGGCCCGGCAGGCCCCGGCTCTTGCGCTGGAGATGGGAGGCGAGCGCGCCGATCACGGGATCGAGCACGGGGATCGCGGGCACCTGGAGCTTGCGGCAGCCCTCTTGCAGGATGGCGCGAAGGGTCTCGTCGACGAGGGTGAAGAGGACGACGCCCCTGTTGGCATCGATGCTCGCGAGCACGCGCTCCATCTGCGCCTTGGTGCGGACCATCGACCAGATGTGCTCGAT
>DATKNV010000171.1:0-3356 GCA_035541215.1 Allostellaceae bacterium
CGGCGGCGAGGCGCTCCTGCGTCGTCTCGTAGAGCGCCGCCTGCGTCTCCTCGTCCGGAAGCGCGAAGTCGCCGCGGGCGTGGGCGGTCGCAAACGCCGTGCCTGGCTCGATGGTGAGCTGATAGACCGAGAGATGCTCGCCCGCGAGAGCGAGAGCGCGATCGAGCTCGGCCTCCCAGGCCGCGACGGTGTGGCCGGGCCGCGCGTAGATGAGATCGAAGGAGAAGCGCTCGAAGCTCCGCCGCGCGACGTCGAGCGCCGCGAGCGCCTCGCGCCGGTCGTGCGCGCGGCCCAGGAACTCGAGCGCGGCGTCGTCGAGCGCCTGCACGCCCAGCGAGACGCGATTGACGCCCGCCGCGCGGAAGTCGCGGAAGCGCGCGGCCTCGACCGAGCTCGGGTTGGCCTCGAGGGTGATCTCGACCGCGGGATCGAGCGGCCAGAGCGCCGCCACCCGCTCCAGCACCGCCGCCGCCGTCGCCGGCGCCATCAGCGAGGGCGTGCCGCCGCCGAAGAAGATCGAGGTGACCGTGCGTGCAGGCGTCAGCGCGGCATAGTACTCGAGCTCCGCGAGCAACGCGCCGCGCCAGCGCGCCTCGTCGATCCGCTCGCGCACATGGCTGTTGAAGTCGCAGTAGGGGCACTTCGACTTGCAGAACGGCCAGTGGATGTAGACGGCGAGGTCGGTCATTTTCGCTAAAATAAGCTGATAGCTGTCAGCTGACAGCTTTCAGCTAGAAATGCACGCCGCGACCAGTTTCGCAAAGGCCCGCGCGCGATGGCTCATGCGGTGCTTCCGCTCGGGCTCCATCTCGCCGAAGGTGAGGCTCTCGCCCTCGGCGAGAAACATCGGGTCGTAGCCGAAGCCCTTGTCGCCGCGGGGCGGCCAGACGAGTGCGCCGTGGACCTCGCCGCGGAAGACCTCGATATGGCCATCGGGCCAGGCGAGCGCAAGAACCGCGACGAAATGCGCGCGGCGGTCGGGCTTCCCTGCAAGCCGCCGCTCGACCTCGGCCATGGCGACGGAGAAATCCCGCCTCGGGCCCGCCCAGCGCGCGGAATAGATGCCGGGCTCGCCGCCGAGAGAGGCGACCACCAGGCCGGAATCGTCGGCAAGCGCGGGAAGCCCGCTCGCGAGCGCCGCCGCCTCGGCCTTGAGGCTCGCATTCGCCTCGAACGTCGTCCCGGTCTCCTCGGGCTCGGGGAGGCCCAGCGCTCCCGCGCTCACGACCTCGACGCCGAAGGGGCGCATGAGGTCGACGATCTCCGCGAGCTTCCCCCTGTTGTGCGTCGCAAGAACGAGCTTGCCGCCGGAGACCCGCCGCGGCGCCTCAGGCAAGCCCGAGCGCCTTCTTCTGGTGCGCGATGAGCTCGCCGATCCCTTTGCGCGCGAGTCCGAGGAGCGCCATGAAATGCTCCTCCGCGAAGGCGCTCTTCTCCGCCGTCGCCTGCACCTCGACGATCCCGCCCTTGGCGGTCAGCACGAAGTTCGCATCCGCCTCGGCGGTCGAATCCTCGGCGTAGTCGAGATCGAGCACGGGGACGCCGCCCGCGATCCCGCAGGAGATCGCGGCGACGCCGTCCGTGAGCGGCAGCGCCGGCAGGAGCCCGTCCGCGACGAGCCGCTGCAGCGCCAGATGCAGCGCCACGTAGCTCCCGGTGATCCCCGCGGTGCGGGTTCCGCCATCGGCCTGGATCACGTCGCAGTCGATGCGGATTTGCCGCTCGCCCAGCGCCTTCATGTCCGTGACGGCGCGGAGGCTCCGGCCGATCAGGCGCTGGATCTCCTGGGTCCGGCCGCTCTGCTTCCCACGGCTCGCCTCGCGGTCGGTGCGGCTGTGGGTTGAGCGCGGGAGCATGCCGTATTCCGCGGTAATCCAGCCCGTGCCTGTGTTCCGCAAGAAGGGTGGCACGCGCTCCTCGACGCTCGCAGTGCAGAGCACATGCGTGTCGCCGAAGCGCGCGAGGCAGGACCCCTCCGCGTATTTGGAGAAGCCGGGCTCGAGCACGATCGGTCGCATCTCGTCGGGGGCGCGGCCGGAGGGACGCGGCATGGGCGGAACTCGTTCTGGGTTTCGGTTGGGCGCGACCGTAGTGCGGCGGCAGGGCCGCGTAAAGCCCGCCGAGGTTGCCCGTCCGATGGTCGCCAGATATATTGAAGGCCTTGTATCGCGCGGCCGGCGGGGGAGTTGCTGATGAACACGGCGTTGAAGCGCAAGCGATTTTCGTTGGTGCTCATCAAGCCGTCGCACTACGACGCCGACGGCTACGTGATTCAGTGGCTCCGCTCCGCCATTCCCTCGAACTCGCTCGCCGTGCTCTACGGCCTCGCGCAGGACTGCAAGGAACGCAATATCCTCGGCGAGGACGTCGAGATCGAGATTACCGCACTCGACGAGACCAATACGCGCATCCGTCCTGAGCGCATCGCGCGCCAGATCGGCAAGGACCCGGGCATGGTCGGGCTGATCGGCGTGCAGTCGAACCAATATCCCCATTCGATGGACCTCGCCCGCCGCTTCCGCGAGCTCGGGGTACAGGTCTGCATCGGCGGCTTCCACGTCTCCGGCACGCTCTCGATGCTGCCGGAGCCGACACCGGAGATTAAGGAAGCCTGGGACCTCGGCGTCTCCCTTTATGCCGGCGAGGCCGAGGGGCGGCTCGACGAGGTCCTCCTCGACGCCTACGCCGGAAAGCTCAAGCCGCTCTACAACTACATGCCGGATTTGCCGAACCTCGACGGCGTGCCGCCGCCGATGCTGCCGGCGACCCGCATCAAGCGCACGGGCGGCCAGCTCACGAGTTTCGATGCCGGGCGCGGCTGTCCCTTCCAGTGCTCCTTCTGCACCATCATCAACGTGCAGGGACGGAAGTCGCGGCGCCGTTCCGCCGATGACATCGAGCAAATCGTGCGGCGCAATCTCGCGCAGGGCATCAACCGGTTCTTCATCACGGACGACAATTTCGCGCGCAACAAGGACTGGGAGCTGGTCTTCGATCGCCTCATCAAGATGCGCGAGGGCGAAGGGCTCAACATCAAATTCGTGATCCAGGTCGACACCGCCTGCCACAAGATCCCGCGCTTCATCGAGAAGGCGGGTCGCGCGGGCGTGCGGCGCGTCTATATCGGGCTCGAGAGCATCAACCCCGAGACGCTCCTCGCCGCGAAGAAGAAGCAGAACAAGATCACCGACTACCGGAAGATGCTGCTGGCGTGGAAGGAGATCGGTGCGACGATCTACGCGGGCTACATCCTGGGCTTCCCCAACGACACGCCCGAGGGCCTGATCCGCGATCTCGAGATCATCAAGCGCGAGCTCCCGATCGACCTCATGGAGTTCTTCTGCCTGACGCCGCTG
>DATKNV010000172.1:0-14751 GCA_035541215.1 Allostellaceae bacterium
GAACTTCGCCTCGCCCTGGAACTGCATCTACAGTGCGGCGCGGCTCAAGGAGGACGCGAACTTCCCGAAGACGCACGTGATGGGGAGCGGTGCCTTCGTCTTCGTGGAGCACGTGAAGGGGGAGCGCTGGGTGGGCAAGCGCTTCGACAAGTATTTCGAGCCGGGCCGGCCCTATCTCGACGGCTACGAGGCCTATTTCCTGAGCGGCAAGGCGGTGGTGGAGGCGATGATCGCGGGCAAGATCCAGGCTCAGTTCCGCGGCTTCACCCCGGAGGAGCGCGATACGCTGGTCGCGAAACTCGGCGACAAGGTCACCGTGAACGAGGGGCCTTGGATCAACAATCTTCTCGTGGTCTTCAACGCGAAGCGCCCGCCCTTCGACGACGCGCGCGTGCGCCGCGCGCTCTCGCTCGCGGTCGACCGCTGGAAGGCGGCCGAGGATCTGCAGAACTCGACCTTCCTCAAATTCGTGGGCGGCGTGATGCGGCCGGGCTACTCCATGGCGACGCCCGAGCGCGAGCTCGCGACGCTTCCGGGCTTCTCGCGGGACATCGAGGCCTCGCGTGCGGAGGCGCGCCGCCTCCTCGCGGCGGCAGGGCAGCAGCACCTCAAGATCAAGTTCACGAACCGCGACATCCCGATCCCCTATGGACCCGCCGTGGACTACCTCATCGAGTCCTGGCGCGCGATCGGCGTCGAGACGACGCAGGAGAAGCTCAACACCAAGGCCTGGCAGAGCGCGCTCGAGAAAGGCGAGTTCGAGGTCGCGATCGACTTCGTCGGCGACTACTTCGACGACCCCACGCTGCAGCTCACCAAATACGTCTCGGTCGATCTGTCGCCGGTCAATTACTCGCATTCGACCGACCGCTTCCTCGACGCGCTCTACATCGGTCAGGCCGTGACGTCCGATCCGCGCCAGCGCAGCAAGATCGTGCGCGACTTCGAGCGCCACGCCATGACCGAGGCCTATTCCGTGCCGCTACTCTGGTGGACCCGCATCATCGTGAACTCCGCCGCGCTCAAGGGCTGGAACTTCACGCCGAGCCATTACCTCGATCAGGACCTGAGCGAGGTCTGGCTCGACCGTTGAGCGGGCAGGGGAGCTACTTCACCGAGGAGAAGGAGGTCGGCTGCAGGATCGTGTTGGTGATCGAGGCGACGATCGGCCCGTCGCGCTCGGTCTCCGCGCGCTTCGCGATCCATTCGGGATCGGCCTGGAAGGAGGCCCACTTCTTGTCGCGATCGCCGAGCGATTCCCATTGAAGGAGATAATAGAGATCCTGGTTGGACTCGCCGACCACCACGGTCCAGAAGCCGGCCTGCTTGATGCCGTGCTTCGCCCAGAGGCCGAGCGTGATGGTCTCGAAGCGCTTGAGCAGCGCCGGAAGCCGGCCGGGCACGCAGTGATAGACACGAAGCTCGTAGATCATGGTTTCCCCTGTGAACCGTCGGAAGGAAGGCCGCGACCATAGCGCATCGGTTGCGCTTGGGCGAGGCGGGGAATCAGAAGAGCTTCCCCCCGTTCGGCACGGGCTTTTCCGGTGCGATGAGGACGACGGCGCCCTCGGCATCGGGGAAGCCCAGCACCAGGATCTCCGACATGAACTTGCCGATCTGCTTCGGCGGGAAGTTCACGACCGCCGCGACTTGCCGCCCGAGGAGCTCCTCGGTCCGGTAGTGCACGGTGAGTTGCGCCGAGGTCCTCTTCACGCCGATCTCCGGCCCGAAGTCGACCTGCAGCTTGTAGGCGGGCCGGCGCGCTTCGGGATAGGGCTCGGCGGCGACGATCGTCCCGACGCGGATGTCGACCCTGACGAAATCCTCGTAGCCGATGGTCATCGTCCCCTCGCCCCATTGTGCGGGGCGAGACGCTAGCATCGGCGGGCGCGCAAAAAAAGGAGGCCGCCTCGAGGGCGGCCTCCAACTCAGACGTCAGCGCTTGGGGGAGGGTTACTGACGCTGGGTCTTCTTCTTGGCGAGCGTGCCCCACTCCTCGAGGCTCTCGGTGAAGCGCTTGTTCAGCACCTCGAACGCCTCGCTCTGGGTCTTGCCCGCGAGCTCGACCAGCTCACGCGTGCTCTCGACGCTCTTGTCGAGGGCCTGCTTCGCATAAGCGGCCTGCTTCTGCAGCCGCTCCTCGGCCGTGCCGGTCTCGGTCCAGGCGCGCACGAGAGCCGAAGCCTCGTCCATCGCCGAGCGCGCGATCTCGACCTGCCGCTTGGCCAGCTCCTGGAAGCCCTGCACCGCAAGCTGGTTCGCCTGGGTGAGCGCCTCGAGGTTCTTGCGCTGGGAAGCCATCACCGCCTCGACATCGAGGCTGGCGAAAGGAAAGCCGGCGAAGAGCTTGCCGACTTCCGTCTCGAAGAATTTGCCGTTGACCATCGCCGTCATCCCGTTTCTGGAGGTTAAGTCCATTGCTGCAGTGCAGCATGGCAGGAATATGGCACCGGGCGTTCCGGGCGTCAAGGCCGGCTCAAAAAAATACTGCGCCGCACCATGCAGAGTCGACGTGCAAGGTGGCATGGACTTATCCTTCTGAAATATAACGAATTAATTATGGTCTATCGGTGTGCCTCGGTGTTGCCCTCGACACACTTACAACGCGGCCGCCAAAAGGGTCGGCTCTCTATCGCCATCTAGGGTATCATTTGCGGTGCAACACGGAGATCGCATGCCGTCGTTCAAGCCGAAGGACGAAAATTTCGAGGCGCGGGTTCGGGATAGCTTCTCCCGTCAGCCATTGATGACGCTCATCGGCGCCCGGCTCAACCGGGTCGAGCCCGGCCGGGCCGAGATCGAGCTCCCGTTCCGGGCGGACCTGACGCAGCAGCACGGATATCTCCATGCGGGCATCACGAGTGCGATCGCGGATTCCGCGGGCGGCTACGCCGGCTATTCGCTCTTCCCCGCGGGAAGCTCGATTCTGACGGTGGAGTTCAAGATCAACCTAGTGGCGCCCGCAGCCGGCGAGCGGTTCCTGGCCGTCGGGGAGGTCCTCCGCCCGGGACGCACGCTTACGGTTTGCAGCCTAGAGGTCTTCGCCCTCCGCAGCGGCGAGCGCACGACCATCGCGGTCGGCCAGCAGACGCTGATCTGCCTCGAGGACCGGCCCGACCGTTAAGCCGGCTGCTTCTCCCGACTACCGCCCCAGCGAAGGCCCGCAAGGCCGAGCCAGGGCTCCGCCTGCGAGAGCCTACGGTCGAGGGCGGCCATGGTCTTCGAGAGATCGGCGGTGTCGTCGTCGAGGAAGGTGCGGCTCACGCAGAGATAGAGGGCGGCAATCGCGCGCACATGGAAGCGTCCGCGCGGTCCCGCGCTCGAGAGGCCGGCGGCCTCGAGCGTCCAGGCCATCGAGCGCATCAGCGCGGGTGTCGCGCAGAGCGCCAAGGGCGGGTCGGTGAGGAGATCGCGCGCGATCGCCTTGAGGGCGGCACGATGCGGCTTCAGCGCGTCGAAGCGGCGCATCAGCACCTCGAAGAGGCGGTCGCGCGGCGTCTCCTCGGCGTCGGGAGCCGCCGTTCCCGCGAGCACCTGCTCGTCCGTGCGCGCCATCAGCCCCGCGATGATCGCCGAGCGCGAACGGAACTCCGCATAGACCTCGTGGAGCGGCATGTCCGCCTCGCCCGCAATGGCGCCGAGGGACGCGCCGCGCCAGCCCGAGCGCTCCGAGAGCGCCAGCGCCGCGTCGAGGATGCGGTCGCGCGGGGTTGCCGGCTTTGCCTTCGCTTTCGATCCCGTGGGTCGCTTAGCCATGGTCTGCCTCCTGCCACCGAGTGTAGCGGGCCTGCGCCGGGGAGCAACCCAGAGGCCGTCCGCGCCCCTTATTTGACCGTCATCACCCTGCCGCCGGTGAGCCGCTCGAGCTCGGCGGGGCTCAGCGGGAAGACCGCATGCGGGTGACCCGCGGCCGCCCAGATGACCTCGTGCCGACGCAGGTCCTCGTCGATGAAGATGACGGGAGGCGTTGCGTGGCCGATGGGGGCAACGCCGCCGATCGCGTAGCCCGTGCTCCCGCGCACGAACTCGGCGTCCGCCTTGCCGATCGCCTGACCCAGCGCCGCCGCGATCTTCTTCTCGTCGACGCGGTTGACACCGCTCGCGATCACCAGCACCGGCCGCCCGCTCGCGGCGCGGAACACCAGGGATTTGGCGATCTGCGCAACGGTACAGCCGATCGCGGCCGCGGCGTCGGCGGCGGTTCGTGCGGTCACGGGGAATTGCTTCACGACCGCCGTCGAGCCTGCCGCGCGCAGCAACTCCTGAACCCGCGCTGCCGCGGGAGCCAGGGCTTCGCTCATTCCGTTAATCCGCCAGTTCCCGGGAGCGGCGCGCCGCCGCCGCCACCGCCTTGATCATGAGCGATTCGAGACCGTCGGGCGCCATCAAAACGTCGAGAGCCGCCCGCGTCGTGCCGCCGGGGCTGGTGACAGCTTCCCGGAGCTTCGAGGCGGGCTCGTGCGAGAGCCGCGCGAGCTCGCCGGAGCCCGCGACGGTGGCGAGCGACAGCCGCATGGCGAGATCGGGCGGCAATCCCGCCGCCACGCCCGCCTTGGCGAGACACTCGATCAGCAGGAAGACGTAGGCGGGTCCGCTGCCGGAGACAGCCGTCACCGCGTCGATGAGGCCTTCCTCCTCGACCCAGCCGACCTCGCCGACCGCGGAAAGCAGCACATCGGCGATCCGGCGCTGGGTCGGCGTCACCCGGGGATTGGCGACGGCGATGCTGATGCCGCGGCCGACGGCTGCAGGCGTGTTCGGCATCGCTCGCACCACGGCTGCCTCGTCATCGATGTGGCGCGCGAAATAGGAAAGCGTCTTGCCCGCGGCGATCGAGAGGAAGAGCGAGCGGCCGACGAAGCGCCTGTAGGGCTTGAGCACGCCCTCCATCGCCTGGGGCTTCACCGCGAAAACCACGGCATCGGGCGCGAAGGCCGCCGGAATTTCCTCGGGCCGCTTGTGGCGCTCGACCAGGCGCTCGCCCGCGAAGCCGTCGGCGCCCATGCCGGGCTCGACGACGAGGACGTGGCGCGCTGCGCCGCGCTCCAGCCAGCCCTTGAGGAGCGCCCCGCCCATCTTGCCGCACCCGACGAGGAGCAGGATCGTCGCGGGCGGCTTGCCGCCCGCGCTCATTAGGCTTCGCCCACGGGATCGATCATCGCCGCGGCGATCGCGTCCTCCGCGTCCTTGCCGCCCCAGATCACGAGCTGGAAGGCCGGGTAGAATCGCTCGCACTCCGTCAGCGCGATGTCCACGAGATCCTCGAGCTGCTCGACGCTCGCTCCCAGTGCGCCCCTGAGCAGCACGCCGTGGCGGAAGCAGGGGGCGGGGTCGTCAAGACCGAGATCGAAATGACCGATCCAGAGCTTCTCGTTGACCGCCGCGAGGAGCTCGTAGACCGAGCCGCGCCGGGCTTTCGCCACCTTCATGTCGAAGCCGCAGGAGAAGTGCAGCGCATTCGTCTCCTGCTGCCAGAGGAAGAACATCCGGTAGTCGCACCAGCGCCCCGAGACCTCCACGACCATCTCGTCGCTGCTGGCGCGGTCGTGCGCCCACTCGTTGGCCTGGACGATTTCCTCGATGAGATCGATGGGATTGGCCGCCGCCGTTGCCGTCTCGACTGCAATCGCGGTCATGGCGCCCTCCATAAAGTCCCCGCGGGCTGTCGGGCTGACCATCGTCTCCCGACATCTGGTGGGGTTTTCCCCTTTACCCACCATAAGCAGTAGGGTGCCAAAGCGTTTCCGCGCACGCAAGGCAAGATTTTGTGTGCCCACGAAAATCAGCCACAAAATAGAGTCGCGCCAAAGGCTTAGGTCGGCGGGTCCTCATCGGGATCGTCGCCGGACTTGGAGCGCCGGCGCGGCGGATTTTGGCGCGGCTCGGCGCCGAGCCGGGCCTCGAGCGCCGCGAGCCGCTCCGCGAGACGTTCCTGCTCGGCGCGCGCCTTGGCGGCCATGGCTTCCACCGCCTCGAACTCCTCGCGACGGACCAGATTCATGCGGTCGAGAATGCGCTGGAACTGGTCCTTGAGCCGCGCCTCCACCTCCTCGCGCACGCCCGTGAGCGCACTCAGCGCGCCCGAGGCGACGCGGGCGAGATCGTCGAGGATGCGATTGTCGGTCTGCATGGGCGAGCCTCCTGCTCACTCTCGCTAGCACAGGGAGGGGCGAACGGGAATGCCGCTCCTCGACGCGCCGCCTGCGACCAAGGGGCGAGGAAAGGTTTCCAGCCTTCACGCCCGGAGCGCCGGCCCTTTACCGAAGCTTCAACCTTACCGGCTAGAAAGTCTGCCCTGCCGGCGAGCATGGATCCGCGCGTGCGGCCGGCCATTCGACGCGCCTTATAGGCGACCGCAGCAGAAGGTGATTGGACATGCGCCTTTCGACTTTTCATCGCATTCAGCTCGCAGCGCTGCTCGTTCTGGGCCTTGCTTTCGCCGGGCCCGCGCATGCGGCCGACACGCCGCCCACGCTTGCGGGCGCCACGCTCGTGAACGCTCAGGAGGTGGCCAAGCTACAGGCGGCCGGCGCGGTCGTGATCGATGCGCGCGTCGCCTCGGAATACAGCGAGGGCCACATCAAGGGCGCCGTCAGCATCCCCTATCGTGAGAAAAGCGCAAAGGACGTGGGCTTCGACCAGAGCCAGGACGAATGGGCGGTCGACAAGCTCCCCGCCGACAAAAAGGCGAGCATCGTGCTCTACTGCAATGGGCCGGAATGCTGGAAGAGCTATAAGTCCAGCGTTGCCGCGATCAAGGCCGGCTATTCCAACATCCACTGGTTCCGCGGGGGCTTCCCCGAGTGGAAGGCGGCGGGGCTCGCGAGCGACTAACCCCGGCGCAGCATCGTCGCAGGAGGGCAAGGGGGAAATGGCCGTCCTCTCTCTCGCGCGGCCCGGCCGGGGCATCGCGACCCTCACCATCGGCAAGCGGATCGCCATCGCCTTCCTCGCGCTTGCCGCCATGGAGCTGATCATGGCGGTGGTGGGGCTCGGCGAGCTCGATCGTTCCGATCGGGCTCTCTCTCACACCTATAACGGCCGGCTCCTGCCGCTGAGCCGGCTTGCCGAGGTGAACGACCTCAGCAACGACACGATCCAGCAGCTCACCGTCGCGACCATCGCGCGGCCGAGCCCGCAAAACCTGAAGAAGTATCTGGAGCGCGTGCGCAAGAGCGCGCAGGACATGGACGCGCTCATCGCAGAGATCAAGGCCGGCATCGGCCAGGGCGAGGCGGCCGAGGTCGACGCCTGGCTCCAGCGCCGCGATGCCTTCGTCAAGGACGGCCTCGCGCCCGCCATGGCGGCGCTCGAGAAGCAGGACTTCAACGGCGCCGAGGACACGATCCTCGGCGTCGCCATGAAGCGCTTCGAGGCGATGCAGGAGGCCTACAAGGCCGTCGCCAAGAGCCAGCTCGCGCTCGCGGAGCGAGCGAATGCGGAGTCCTCGGAGCGCTACGGGCTCGTGCTCAAGGGCGCGATCGGCCTCCTCGCAATATCCGCTCTCCTGGTGGGGCTCGTCGCCTTCTTCGTCCGCCGCTCCGTCGTGCTGCCGATCCAATCCATCACGGGAATCATGACGCGGCTCTCGCAGGGTGACCGGGAGATCGCCGTGCCCACGAACGAGCAGCGCGACGAGATCGGCGAGATGGTGCGCTCGATCGCGACCTTCAAGGAAGGGCTCACCCGGGCCGAGCGGCTCGAAGCCGAGGCCAAGCGATCGGCCGAGGAGCAGCTCGCGCGCGCGAAGCGGCGCGAGGAGCTCACGCGGAATTTCGACGCCAAGGCCGGGAAGCTCCTGAGCGGCGTCGGCACCGCGGTCGAGCAGGTGCGCGCCGCCGCCGCCGACCTCAAATCCTCCGCCGACGCCAGCGAGAGCCGCACGGCTGCCGTCTCGGCCGCTGCCCGCGAGGTCTCGCAGAACGTGCAGTCCGTGGCCTCGGCTGGCACGGAGCTCGACGGCGCCATCGGCGAGGTCGCGAAGCAGGCGGGGAGCGTCGCAACCTCCGCGAGCGAGGTCGGCGCCTCCGTTCAGACGGCATCCGACCGCTACAGGGACCTGACGAGCGCGGCCGAGCGCATCGGCGGCGCCCTCAAGCTCGTGGAGGAGATCGCCTCCCAAACCAATCTGCTCGCGCTCAACGCCACCATCGAGGCCGCGCGCGCGGGCGAGGCCGGCAAGGGCTTCGCAGTCGTCGCGGGCGAGGTCAAGAACCTCGCGAGCCAGACCGCGCGCGCAACATCCGAGATCGGCGAGATGATCGGGAGCATCCAGCGTGAGGCGCGCGAGGGTGCGGCATCCATCCTGCAGCTGGTCTCGGCGATCAAGGAGGTCGAGAGCCGGGCGGCCGCGATCGCGGCTGCCGTCGAGGAGCAGGCGGCGGCTACCAAGGAGATCTCCCGCAATGCCGAGGAGGTCGCCTCGGCCAACGACGACGTCGCGAGGAACGTCGGAGAGGTCGCCCAGGAGACCGCCTCCACCCGCGGCCTCGCCCTGCGGATGAACGGCGCCGCCGACGAGCTTCGCCGCGAGGCGCAATCGCTCGGGGAGGAGATGGAGCGCTTCTTCGAGCGGATGCGCGCGGCCTGAGTCCCGCCCAGGGGCGGAAAATCGTCACGCCCGCATCTTCCTTTTGACGCGCCCAGCGAAGGCTCTATAACTCCGCCCGACCCTTGCGCGGGCGGGAGTCATGATCGTCATCACCGGCGGCGCCGGATTCATCGGATCGAACCTGACGGCGGCCCTGGAGGCGCGAGGGGAGAGGGACCTCGTCGTCTGCGACCGGCTCGGGCACGGCGACAAGTGGCGCAACCTTGCGAAGCGCGAGCTCGCGTACATCGTCCCGCCCGACCGTCTCATGGAGTTCGTGGACGCACACGCCCGCGAGGTCGGCGCGGTCTTCCACATGGGCGCGGTCTCCGCGACCACCGAGACCGACGCCGACGCCATCATCGCCGCGAATTTCACCCTCTCGCTCCGGCTCTGGGACTGGTGCGCCCGGCACGGGGTTCGCTTCTTCTACGCCTCCTCGGGCGCCACGTACGGTGCGGGCGAGGCGGGCTTCGACGACGAGGGGTCACCCGCTGCGTTGGCGCGGCTCCGCCCGCTCAATCCCTATGGCTGGTCGAAGCATCTCTTCGACCGCCGCGTCGCGCGGCTCGCCGAGCGCAAGGCCGCGCAGCCGCCGCAATGGGTGGGTTGCAAGTTCTTCAACGTCTACGGCCCCAACGAGTACCACAAGGGCGCCATGCGGAGCGTCGTGACGCAGTTCTATCCGCTCGCGAAGTCCGGCGCGCCCGCGCCGCTCTTCCGCTCCTACCGCGCGGACGTCGCTGATGGCGGACAGCGCCGCGACTTCATCTACGTCCGCGACTGCGTGGAGATGCTGCTCTGGCTCTACGACCATCCCGAGGTGAGCGGGCTCTTCAACATCGGCAGCGGCAAGGCGCGAAGCTTCGCCGAGCTCGCCGCCGCGCTCTATCGCGCCGCCGGGCGCGAGCCCGAGATCGAGTTCGTGGAGATGCCCGCGGCGATCCGCGACAAGTACCAGTACTTCACGGAGGCGCCGCTCGCGAAGCTGCGCCGCGCCGGCTACGCCGCGCCCACCGTCTCGCTCGAGGACGGCATCGCCGACTACGTGCGCAACTTCTTGGCCGCGAGCGATCCCTACCGATGATCTTCACGATCCCTTTTCCGGCCCTCGATCCCGTCCTGGTCGAGATCGGGCCCTTCGCGATCCGCTGGTACGCGCTCGCCTACATCGCGGGGCTGCTGATCGGCTGGCGTTATTGCGTCTCGATGGCCCGGCGACCGCCCAAGGTGATCGAGCCCGCGGCGCTCGACGACCTCCTGGTCTGGGTGACCCTCGGCGTCGTGCTGGGTGGGCGTACGGGCTATGTCCTCTTTTACGATCTCCCGAAATACTTCGACCATCCGCTGGAAGCGCTGATGATATGGAAGGGCGGCATGTCCTTCCACGGCGGCGCGATCGGCGTCATCATTGCGCTCTATCTCTTCTCCAGGCAGCGCCAGATCGATTTCCTCCGCCTCGGCGACATGCTCGTCTGCGCCGTGCCGATCGGCTTGTTCCTCGGACGCCTTGCGAATTTCGTCAACGGCGAGCTCTGGGGACGGCCGACCGACGTTTATTGGGCCATGGTCTTTCCGAACGATCCAACACAATTGCCGCGTCATCCAAGCCAGCTCTACGAGGCCTTTCTCGAGGGGATCGTCCTCTTCACCGTCCTCTTCGTGCTGCAGCGCTACACGAAGGCGCGCGACCGCCGCGGCTTCCTCGCCGGCGTGTTCTTGATCGGCTACGGTCTTGCGCGCATCACCGCCGAATTCTTCCGCCAGCCGGACCAGCAGCTCGGATATCTCCTGTGGCAAACCACCACCATGGGGCAGATCCTCTCGGTGCCGCTGCTGCTCCTGGGCGCGTGGCTGATCCGGCGCGCCTACCGGGAGTCCCTTGCCGCGTGAGGCGCCCCGCGCCATGACGCCGCTCGGCGAGATCATCGCCCAGCGCATCCGCGCGACAGGCCCGATCACCGTCGCTGAGTACATGACTGAAGCCTTGCAACACGCGCGCTTCGGCTATTACGCGACGCGCGATCCCCTCGGCGCCGCCGGCGATTTCATCACCGCGCCCGAGGTGAGCCAGGTCTTCGGCGAGCTCATCGGCCTCTGGTGCGCCGATGCCTGGACGGGGCTCGGGCGGCCGGACCCCCTGCTGCTCATTGAGCTGGGTCCGGGTCGCGGCACGCTGATGGCGGACGCGCTCCGCGCGATCCGGACGGTCCCGGAGTTTCGCCGTGCCTTACGCGTGCATCTCGTCGAGACCAGCCCTGCCCTCCGCGTGCTCCAGGCGAAGGCGCTCGCCGATGCGAATCCGACCTGGCACGAGGCGCTCGACACCGTCCCCGAGGCTCCGCTCATCGCGATCGCGAACGAATTCCTGGATGCGCTGCCGATCCGGCAATTCCAGCGCTGCGGCGGCGAGTGGCGCGAGCGCCGGATCGCGCCCGGCGCCGACGGCGAGAGCTTCGCCTTCGTCGTCGAGCGCGAGGAAAGCCTCGCGGCCGCCATGGTGTCTCCGCGTCTCTCGGACGCCCCCGAGGGCAGCATCGCCGAGGTCTGCCCCCCGGCGGCCGCGCTCTGCGCGGGTCTTGCGCAGCGGATCGCGCGTGTCGGCGGTGCCGCGCTCCTCATCGATTATGGCCATCCACGAACCGCTTGCGGCGATACGCTGCAAGCCGTGCGCGGGCATCGTCCGCATCCCGTCCTCGAGGCGCCCGGCGCGGCCGATATCACCGCCCATGTGGATTTCGAGGCCGTTGCCGAGGCGGCGCGCCGGGCTGGGGCCGCGGTGCACGGTCCGGTGGCGCAGGGCGCGTTCTTGCGCGCGCTCGGCATCGAGCTGCGGGAACGGCAGCTCCTCGCATCGGCGACGGCCGAGCAGGCCCAACGCATCAGGAGCGGTGTGCGGCGCTTGATCGACGCCGCGGAAATGGGCACGCTCTTCAAGGTGCTCGCTTTTACCCACCCGGCTCTCGCCGCACCCGCTGGCTTCGCGGAGACAGCAACACCGTGATCGTCGCCGAAATCCTAGACGCGCCGGGCATCCGACACGGCTTTTTCACGCGTACCGGCGGCGTCAGCACCGGGCTTTTCGCCTCGCTCAACTGCGGCTTCGGCTCCGGCGACGACGCGGCCAAGGTCGCGGAGAATCGCGCCCGCGCGGTGGAGGCGCTGGAGCTCGGCCCCGAGCGCCTCGTCACCTGCTATCAGATCCACAGCGCGGAGATCGTCGAGGTCGAGACGCCCTGGCGGCGCGAGGAGGCACCCAAGGCCGACGGCATGGTGACGACGGTCCCCGGCATCGCCCTGGGCGTGCTTGCGGCCGACTGCGCGCCGGTACTGCTCGCGGATGCGGCGGCGCGGGTGATCGGCGCCTGTCACGCGGGCTGGCGCGGCGCGCTCGGCGGCATCCTCGAGGCGACGCTCCGGGGCATGCTCCGCCGCGGCGCGCGGCTCGACCTCATCGCCGCGGCGGTCGGTCCCTGCATCGGGAAAGCCTCCTACGAGGTGGGGCCCGAATTCCCCGCGCCCTTCCTCGCAGAGGCGGCGGAGAACGCCGATCTCTTCGCGCCCGCGCCTCGGCCCGGGCATTCGCTCTTCGATCTCGCGGGCTACGTGCTGCGGCGCTTGCAGCGGTTCGGCGTCGCGCGGGTCGCGCATACCGGCGGCGACACGCTCGCGGAGGAGGACCGCTTCTTCTCCTACCGGCGCGCCTGCCTCCGGCACGAGCGCGACTATGGCAGGCTGCTTTCGGCGATCGCGTTGGAACCTTGAAACCGCGGAGGAGTTGAGGGGCATGGCTTGGCAATTCGCTCGCACGCCGGAAGCGGCCGCGGAAACCTGCTTTCCGCGCGACTGCGCCGCGGCTCGGCAGCAGTTCCTCGACCTCGCGAAGCGCGTGCATCTTCCGGTGATGACCTACGGCAATCCGAGCAAGGGGCCGACCGGCGAGACGCTCGGCACGGATGCGGCGCTGCAAGGGCCGGCGGATGCGAAGGGATTGCTGGTGACGATCTCCGCGACGCATGGCGTCGAAGGCTTCTGCGGCTCGGGCGCGCAAGCGGATTGGCTCACGGCGACCGCGGGCGCGAGCCTGCCTCCGGGAGTTGCCATCCTGCACGTCCACGCCATCAATCCCCACGGCTTCGCCTGGCTCCGCCGCGTGACCGAGGAGGGCGTCGATCTCAACCGGAACTTCGTCGATTTCGGCAAGCCGCTCCCGGAGAATTCCGCCTACGACCTCCTCGCCGACGCCTTCGTCCCGCCCTCGCTCGATCCCGCGGTGGTCGCGGCGGGCGAGGCGCGAATCAAGGCCTATCGCGAGCAGCACGGCGACCGCGGGCTGCAATCCGCGCGCAGCGGGGGGCAATACAAGCACGCCACGGGCATCTTCTTCGGCGGGACCAAGCCGACCTGGTCGCGCCAGACGCTCGAGCGCATCGTCGGCGACTACGATCTGAAATCCCGCGCGCGGGTCGCGGTCATCGACTACCACACCGGGCTCGGGCCTTACGGTTACGGCGAGCTCATCTGCGATCACGAGCCGGGCTCGCCCAACCTCGCGCTGGCGCAGGCCTGGTTCGGCGAGAGCGTGACGGTGCCGCTCCTGGGCACCTCGGCCTCGATGCCGAAGCACGGCACCGCCGGCGTCGATTTCTGGCAGCGGCATCTGGGCCCGCGCGTCGTCTACAACGCGCTCGAATACGGCACGTTCAGCCCCGAGCGCGGCCGCGGCCCCATGCGCGAGGATCACGTGCTCCACGCCCGCGGCCCCATCGACTGGGCCGATCCGGAGACGCAGCGCATCAAGCGTAACCTGCGCCGCCATTTCTTCCCGGACACGCAGCCCTGGCGCGAGCTGGTCCTGTTCCGCAGCCGTCAGGTGCTGACGCAAGCGATCGCGGGGCTTGCGGGATGAGTCGGGTCGTCTGGGCGCTCGCGCTCTTGCTCGCGCTCGGCGCGGGCTCGCTCGGCAGGGCCGGGGCCGCCGACTTCGAGCTCCAGGAGGCGCGCGCCCAGCTCGCACCCACCGGCAAGCTCCGCGCCGCCTTCGTGCTCACAAACCCGGCCCTAGTCGCGGGGGAGCGGGGCGGAGAGGTCCGCGGCCTCGCCGGCGATCTCGCGAGCGCGATCGCGGAGAAGATCGGCGTCCCCTTGCAGCCTCGGGTCTATTCGACGCGCGGCACCTTCGACAGTAGTTTCGGCCGCGGCGAATGGGACATCGAGTTCAACGTGCGCAGCGCGCGCTACGTGGGCTTCGTCGATTACAGCGCCGACTTCGCGACGATCGACCTGGTCTATCTCGCCGCTCCCGGCAAGACGCTGAAGGAGATCGCGGAGGTCGATCGCAAGGGTGTGCGCGTCGCCACCACCGAGAACTCCGACGCCGAGGGGATTCTCTTCGGCACGATCAAGGAGGCGCAAATTCTGCGCGTGCCGCCGGAATCGGAGCGGGCAATCTCGCTGCTGAAGTCCGGCGCCGCGGAAGTCTTCGGCGATAGCGCGGAATACCTCGCGGGGATCGCGGCGCAGCTCCCGGGGACGCGGTTTCTGCCGGGGCGCTTCGCCACGGTCCCTGCGGCGATCGGGGTGGCGCGCGGGCGTCCCTCGGCGCTCGCCTTGGTGAACCAGTTCCTGCAGGAGGCCAAGGCTTCGGGCCTCATCAAGCGCTCTATCGCGCAGGCGCATCTCCACGGGGTCTCGGTCGCGCCCTGAGGACGCCGCAGACCTGCCGCGCGGCAGCGGCCATTGCGCGGGCGGGGCGAGGCCAGTACGGTAGCCGCTGCTTTTTCCCCGTCCCAGCCCGTGCGAGTTCCCATGTCCTTCCTCGCCGACCGCCTGAGCCGCATCAAGCCCTCGCCCACCATCGCCATGTCCGACAAGGCGAAGGAGCTGAAGGCCGCGGGCAAGGACGTGATCGGCTTGAGCGCCGGCGAGCCCGATTTCGACACGCCCCAGAACGTCAAGGACGCCGCGAAGCGCGCGATCGACGCGGGCGACACCAAATACACCGCCGTCGACGGCACGCCCGCGCTCAAGAAGGCGATCGCCGCGAAGTTCAAGCGCGAGAACGGGCTCGACTACGCGCCCAATCAGATCATCGTCGGCACCGGCGGGAAGCAGGTGCTCTTCAACGCGCTCCTCGCCACCGTGAACGCGGGCGACGAGGT
>DATKNV010000173.1:0-2845 GCA_035541215.1 Allostellaceae bacterium
CGCGTCCGAGAGCGCCATCACCGCGCGCATGACGTGCTCCGTCAGCAGGATCGTGAGGCCGGTCTCGCGCACGAGAGCACGGAAGGCCGCGACCATCGCGTCGACCTCGGTCGGGCGGAGCCCTGCCATCACCTCGTCGAGGAGCAGCAGCCTCGGGCCGGTGGCGAGGGCGCGCGCGGTCTCCAGCCGCTTGCGCTCGGGCAAGGTGAGGCTCGCCGCGGGCACGCGCGCCTTCTCCGCGAGGCCGAGATGGGCGAGGATTGAATGGGCGACCATGCGGGCCTCGGTGACGTCTGCGCTCCGCCTCAGCGCTCCCACGATCACGTTCTCCTCCACCGTAAGCGCGCCGAAGGGCTTCACGAGCTGGAAGGTGCGGCCGATGCCGGCATCGCAGATGCGATGCGGACGCAGCCCCGTGATGTCGCGCTCGCCGAGGCGAATCGTTCCCCGATCCGGCCGGAAGACGCCCGCGATCAGATTGAAGATCGTGGTCTTGCCGGCGCCGTTCGGCCCGATGAGGGCGACGATCGCGCCTTCGGGGACGGCGAAGCTCACGTTGTCCACGGCTTGCAGGCCGCGGAAGCGCTTGGCGATGCCCTCGACGGCAAGAAGGGGAGCGGCGCTCACGCCGCCCCTCCTTCACGATCGAAGCCGAGGCGGCGCGCGAGCCAGGGCCAAATTCCGCCGGGCTGCAGCACCACGATCACCAGCAGCACCGCACCGTAAGCGAACTGCTTGATCCCGTCGATGTGCAGGCTTCCCGTGAGCGCGGTCATGGCCTCGCCGAGGCCGGTCAGCAGGAAGGCGCCGAGCAGCGGTCCGATGAGGGTGCCGAGCCCGCCGACGATCGGGCCCGACATCAGCTCGACGGAGCTGCCGACCGCGAAGACGGTCCCGGGATAGAGATTGTTGTAATAGAAAGCCTGGATTACGCCGGCGATTGCGGCCATCGCCGCGGAGAGCGCCACCGCCGCGAGCTTCCACTTGAAGCTGTCGATGCCGAGCGCCTCAGCCGCGTCCTGATCCTCGCGGATCGCCTGCCAGTAGAACCCGATGCGGCCGCGGATGAGCGCGCGGGAGAGCGCCAGTGCGGCCAACACGAGAGCGAGCATCACGTAATAGAACATCGCGGGCGATCCCCGGAGATGAAGGAGGTCGTCCGCGGCGAGCGATTTCACCGGCAGGAAGAGTCCGCTCGAGCCGTTCACCCAGGCGAAATGGTCGAAGAGGATGCGCGTGAATTCCGCGAAGGCGATGGTCAGGAGCGCGAAATAGACGCCGGTGACACCGAAGCGGAAGCTCAACGCGCCGATGAGCGTGCCCGCGAGGCTCGCCAGGACGATGCCCGCGAGCATGCCGATCCAGGGCGAGACACCGTAATGGACGAAGAGCGCTGCGGAAGCATAGGCGCCGAGGCCCACATAGAGCGCGTGGCCGATCGAGAGCAGGCCGACATAGCCCATCATGATGTTCCAGGCTTGTCCCAGATAGGCCGCGAACAGCACCAGCAGCATCACCGAGACGATGTAGCTGTCGGCGACGAGCGGTAGCACGAGCAGAAGCACGAGCAGGATCGCGAGCGACGCGAGCGCGCGCGGCGACAATCCCCGCAAAAGTACCGAGCCCGTCATCCCGGCTTCCCCAGCAAGCCCTGCGGGCGCAGCAGCAGCACCAGGATCAGCAGGCCGAAGCTGAACATGCTCTTGAGCGAGGGGTCGATGAAGAAGCCCGCGAGCGCCTCGGAGAGCCCGACCAGCAAGCCTCCCAAGAGGGCTCCGGGCATGCTTCCGAGTCCGCCGAGGATCACGATGATGAAGGCGAGGAGCGTGTAGTCCGTCGCGAGATAGGGCTGCACGTCCACGAAAAGCAGCAGCAGCGACCCCGCGGCGCCGACGCAGGCGGCGCCGAGGCCGAAGGTGATGGCATAGAGCCGCTTCACGTCGAGCCCCACCACCTGGGCGCCGAGCTGGTTGTCGGCGCAGGCGCGGATCGCCTTCCCCGTGCGCGCGAACTTGAAGAAGACCCAGAGCGCGACCGCGCCGGCGACGGCGCCGAGCGCGGCGAGCACGCGCACCTTGTCGAGGAGCAGGCCGCCGATCTCATAGGACTCGAAGGCGTAAGGGACTTCCGCGTTCTGCGCATCCGGCCCGAAGATCATGAGCGTTCCGCTGGTGAAGAGGATGCTCACGGCGAGGAGCGTCAGGAATTGGTTGTGGTGGGGCCGCGCAATGAGGCGATTGACGAGGCCGCGCTGCAGCCCGTAGCCCACGGCGAAGAGCAGCGCCGCGACGGCCGGCAGCGATACCAGCGGATCGACGCCCCAGCGGCGATTGAGCACGACCCCGACATACATGCCCGCGACCATCATCTCGCCATGGGCGAAATTGACGACGCGGATCACGCCGAAGATCACGGAGAGGCCGAGCGCCATCAGCCCGTAGATGGCGCCCGTGAGCAGCCCCGCCACGAGGATGTTCGGATCGATCATCTACCGAAGTTACCGCTCAGGCCGGCCGGCGTGCCGCGGCCGGGCTCAACCGCGCTTGTCCCAGCCTGGCATGGGGAAGACCGGCTTCGCGACGGCGTTCTCCACCGGCAGCACGACGGTCGGCTTCTCCTCGAGGATTTGCACCGAGGCCGAGCGCAGGTCGACGTTCTGGCCCTTCTCGTTGAAGCGGATCGTGCCGCCGACCATGAGACGGTTCGAGATCGCGGTGGTCTTGAGCGCCTCCACCAGCGCCGCGGGCTTCGCCGAGCCCGCGCGCTTGTAGGCGTCGGCACAAACCATCACGCCCTCAAAGGAGAAGCCGATGTTGAGGTCGAAGGAGAAATCCGGATAGGCCTT
>DATKNV010000174.1:0-34089 GCA_035541215.1 Allostellaceae bacterium
AGCCGGCTCAGGAAAATCCGTCCCATCCATCACATCGCTGTCACGCCATTTACCCGTGTTGGAGAGGATATCGCTGCGCACGAAATCAAGCGCCGGAAGACCCTCTCGTCCCGTTAGGTCAAGAGCACCGGGTGCAGAGGCGGAAAGCGATTCTTTGATGGGGTGCTGAAAATCGTATATCAGCTTGAACTTCAGTAGATCATCATCGTCGCTAGTCCCGACGTTTGCGGCGACGTCCCATTTCTCGTCGTCCACGAGCAGACTGAAGTGAAGGTGATATTGCGTTTCGTGCGGACGGCGCGTCCCCTTCATCGTCGGGTCCGATAGCAGCTTCGCCTTCACGTATCCGTAAGCGAGGGTCATAGGGGTAATTCCTTGTCGAACTCTCAAGAAATGGGGGACGTCAGGTCGCCAGCGAGCAGCAACTGGGGCCGCTGCGAAAAGCCCCAGCCCGTCGGCATGCGATCGAGGATCCACACGACGTCGTACCGATCCTCGGGCCACTCCTGTGGAACTGCAGGCGGCTTCGGAATGAGACCGATCAAAGCGGGAATCTGCTTGTGCTCCCAAGCGACCAAGACGGTCCCGTCGCGGGATAGGACGTCCGTAATCAGAGCACGATGATCGTCCTTCAGATGCTTCGTAATGAATGGCCGCGGGTCGGCCGCCTTCAGCAGTTCGACGAGGGGTGTCACGGTCTCAATGGGGCGCTTACTCTTGCTTCCGGCGCCGATGCCTGCAGCAAAGATGACGTTCGGCAAGAACGCGGGATCTCCTTGCGCAGTGGGCAGGGGGTAAAAATAGCGCGCCAAGGCGCCGGCTCTTTGCCAGCCTCGTGGCGTGAGACTCTCCGGATCTGCACGCCCATCGGCCGACACGCCAATATCTTGGCCGCCGTCCTCCGGTTTCTCTGCGTGACGAATGAACATAATTCGAGAGGGAGGCATATCTATCTCCGTCTTGTAGATGCGAAACTGCGCCGACAGGGCGTTTCACTGGCCGGAGAAGTATTTCCTGCGCAGAGCTCCGGATGAGCCGGGCTTGGTATAGCGTCCTACCCAGGTGTCGTCGGCTGCAAGATTCTGCGGCTTGAAGTCTTGCGCAGACCCACCATGGGTGGCCTCATACGCAGCGTCGCGGAAGGCATAGCTCGAAAACTGCCGCATGAATTCGCCGAGATAGATATCCGCTGCGCGCTTATCGCCGCGGATCACCAACATATTCTCGTGGTTCGTATTGACGCTCGCGTCACTGAAATTCGCCGACCCCGTAATGACGATCGGGTCCTCGGAAAGGGGATCGCGCAGCATGAACTTGGTGTGAACCCAACGCACGTGCTCGTTCGGTTGGACACCGCTAATCTCCCTTAGCCATCGATCGAACTCATTCATGACGATGTTCTGACCGACCGCCACGACGGTGTTTTTGACCTTCCGGATATTGTCGATTTGTTGCTTCGCTTGGTCGATATTCTTTCCTGTTCCGATTTTGTCCATGAGTGCAAACCGCAGGACATCGTCTTCCTTGCTGTAGATGGGTACAAATTCCTTATTCATGCCGAATGCGAAGGTCATGAACAGCGCGCGCCCAGCGTGCCCTGCGATATCAGCATATCGCGCCAGTGTTGCCTTGCCGGTTTGCGGCGAGAAGACTTCTCCGACACCCTGCGGCGGAGGGTCGTCCGGCGCAGGGGTGTGCTGGTCGTCCCAAGTCCGCATTGCGGCGAGTGCCGGATCGCCCGAGAGCTTTTTCCAGTACTCGAGATAAGCGCGGGCGATGTCCGCGTCGTTGACGACATGCGCACAGTTCAAGTGCCCGAAAATGCCGTTCTCAGTGTAGTTCGTAGATCCCGTCAGAACCTGAACCGGCTCATCGTTCTTCAAGAGTACAATGAACTTGTTGTGAAAGATCTTGCCATTCGTGAACCCCTGACAAAAGTTTGAAATATCCGCATGGTCGATCGCTTCCTCATTCTTTCGGACCGGATCCTCCTGGGCATTTTCGATTGCGTCGAATATCACTTTGACGTCTGCGCCCTGCGCTGCGACCTCCTTCAGCGCCTGAAGTATCTCCGGCCACTGAAACTCGTAGATGGCGACGCGAAGGCCAAAGGTTCGATCCGCAGCTTTGCGGATGAAGCCGACGATGGCTTCGAGCAGACCGCGGGAGAGCCATGCATAGGCTGCTGCACCAACCTCACTGGGCCTCTTGTCCTGAAAGCGGCGCGCATATTCTTGCGAGGCTATGGCGCCACGATTGAAGTAGACGCTGTGAGTGCCGCTGTCCTCCGCCTCGGTGGCAATCTCAAGATCGATCGACCCGCGGGCAATGAGCGCGCCCGGCCGACCATACATTGCCGAGATCGTATAAGTGTATCTGTGTGCGGGCTTCGCGGAATAGTCGCCCCACTGGAAGGTTTGAAACGGTTGGTCCTGGCTCGATGCGGTGCCTCCGGGCGGCAGGGGAGGGTTCGTACCGGGGAACGTTTTCATCCCCCGTAGCCAATAGGTTTCGCCTTCAGTGTGATCGGTACGCTTGATCGCAAAGCCTAGGAGGCCAGTCATGAGATTCGCGTCCGCGAAATCCCAGCCCAGCAAAACCACGTGGGTTCCGCCGATCGCCTGACCAATCAAACCGTTGCCTCGCTGATTTGCTCTCATGGCTCCCTCCCGATCGGATCACGAAATACTTTACCACGAATTTTATATGGTTACACAACAAAAAGTTGTGACAATGCAGCGGTGGCGATGGTGCGGCACATTGGTCCGTTGAGCTTCACGAGAACCGGGCGTCTCGGACATGGTCACCGCACCGGACCTGGTCTTCCAATCGTCAAAGCACACTGTCCGGCGCAATTCCACCGGACCATCGTGATCACAGCTCAGCGCCAGCTCCGGTCTGATCGGCGGTGACTCACAAGCCTCAAGGCGAGGAGCCGATCTCCAATGCGACATGGCCGGCAAGGGTAGGATCGATCGACCCGCGGCCGCTGTCCAGAAGCCAACGCTCAAGGCCGCGGCCCGGATCCGAAAAAGCCTGCGGCCCAATCATAACCACCCCATGAAACACGTGTACGGGGGCCGCGCGACCACCGATGCTGAAGCCGCGGTATCCGAGTGGCTCAAGCGGCGTTGTGCCGCCCGCCGCGAGCGCGGGCAGCGCTGCCAAGCGGCGCTCGAACTCGGCAATCTCGGCCGCCCCCAATTGCCAGTGTGGATTGGGCCGACCAGAGAACGCCTCCAACGTGACAATCACCGCCATGACGATCCCAGCATAGCTGCTCTTCAGCCCGATCATGGTAACAGACCGTCCACTCGAGACCGCTCCTGATCGTCACCGTATGAATAAGCTGACCAAACCGGCGCAGCCGGAGCAGACATTAGCGGATGTGGACCGTGCGCCTGGTGATCATGAATGTGCAGAACACGGTATAGGGCCCGCGGTTGCAGGTGCGCGGATTGGAGATCAGATGCCCTGAGTTGTCGGTATTGCGCGCCGGCGTGCCTCCGGGCTTGTGGGACCAGCATCCGCTCTTGTCCTGACGGTACCAGTGGTAATCTTGGCCGGGCCAAATCACGAGGGCTACATACCAGCCGGCGCCGGCGGCGAGCGGAGCTATGAAGTTCGGACAAGGGACGAGTCCGTCGCTTTGTGCTGCTGCTCTGACGCTGGCACATGTCAGACTCGTATACATGTGACCGGTCGCGCGGCCGGGCTGCGCGAATGTGTTCGTTATCTGATTGTTTGCGTAGTTGTAGCAGTTGTTATTTGCCTGCACGGGCGGGTGGTTCCAAGCCGCGGGGGTATAGACGGGAGCGTCATGCGCTTGGCAAGGCGGGCAGCGGACCGGAGCTGCGGCGGGGCCGACACCGATCGGCGTTTGCAATGCCGCTTGAACATGCGTGCTGAGCTCGTCCGAAACATGTTTATGCCCGGTCCACAACAAGAAATGCTCAATCTCCGGAGCCCCAGCGATGGAATGGCTGGGCACCGCGCCGGCGGCGGCTTGCACCTTAAAGAGATGCGGCGCAGCGGGGTCCGCCGCCGTATCAACGACACTAAAGCCACGATATCCGAGAACGCCCTCTTGCGCCGCGGCGGCGGAAGCGGCTGCTGGGGATGCAACGAGCCGACGCAGCTCCTGCTCGTCGTCGCCGCTGATTACCCATTGCGGATCCGGGACGCCGGAATAGACGTGCATCGTTACGAGTAAGGGCATCGATTTCACTCCTCGTTTCTGAGGGGTTGAACCACGAGGGCTGCCGGGGGATCGTCCCGGCCGGGGTGCGTCGTCGCAGCGGAAGGCACGATCAGCGGACCACGATCATCACCCGGATCCCGCCGACCACGGTTCCGGCCACGTTGCGCTGTACGACATCAACTATTTCCGACTCGCCTGTGCGGGCATCCGAAGGAATCTTCACCTTCAACTCGAACTCGATGTCGGTACGCGCCGGAAGGTGTACGGGCAATCTCACCACCCGCGCGGGCGCAAAGGACAGCGCTATAATCACTCCGGCCGCATCCGTCACCAGCTGAGCGCTGCTCCACGGTAGCGGCAGTTGCACGGCAAAGGGCGCCGCAGAAGAGGCGCCGAGCGCCATTGCTGATCCGGGAGCGAGATGCAGCACCAGCGGTCCAGTGCGCCCCGGTTGTGCGACTGCCACGCGCGTCGCGTCGAGTAGCTGTATGCCTGGGGTCACGGCATTCGGTGCGGTGCGTGACGGGGGCAATGACGCAGCGGCCACGATCTCCTTGAGGACGCTCGGATGTGCGGCAAGCAAGAGAGCGAGCCGGGCCGACGCGGTGTTCAGCTCGAGCATCGCCAGCTCGGCCCTCGGTCGCAGCGTGCTGCCGAAACGGAATCGCACGGTGACGGTATCGCCGGCAGCCGCTTGCTGAACCACGATGTTTTTCTGTGCGAGATTGCCATGCTCCCACACGTGCGCGCCCACCGGGATCGGCTCAAGCGGCGAGAACACCGATACGAGGACGCAACCATGGGCATGTGCCGGCGGCACTAGCGTACTCGGCCATTTCGCCTTCACTACCACGTCGCCGCCAGGTGCGAGGTTGAAGCTCGGCACCGCGCTGATGAACGGCACGAAATCCCCGGGGTAAATGAACTCCGTGCCGAGCCAGAGCTTGACATTGAAGGTCACAACGAAAGCTCGAGCCGAAGCCGAGCCCCGATTGCGCACGCGAGCGTAAAACCAATTGTCTCGGCCCGTGATCGGCTGCTGGTGGGTTGTGCCACCATCGTCGGCGTTGCGTATCCAGATGTCCTGTGAGTCGTAGAAGGTCGGCGAGTGGTAGGTCGTGGTGCCCGGATCCGATGGGTCGTCGCGGATGAAGAGGTCGGCTGCGGCATCCACTGCCAGGATCCCGCGGTCGTAAAAACTCTGGAGCATCTCGCGTAAATGCTGGCCACGGTACTCATCGAGCGCAGCGTTGCTGCGCATCAGGGCTTCAGCTCCGTCGGGCATCGAGGCGGTCGTGGCAAGCAGCGGGTAACTCTCGAACAGCGATTTCAACATCGCCCGGCGCGCCGCCTCGTGCACCGAGAGCGCGCTGGGGCCGGAGACGTCGCCACCAATGGCGCGGTAGATATTCCAAAGCGCCGCAGACCAGATCTCGCCGTCGGAATGCACCTCGCCGACCCAACTGCCGGGATAGATCTTGGTGCCATCGACCCGTCGCAACCCAGTGGGCGGGCCGCCCGAAGGCGGTAAGCCAAAGACCCAATCCTCGAATACCTCGCGCTGGTAGCCGCCGCCGCGATCCGCGAAGTAGACACAGGCTACAAAATCGCCGGCGCCCTCGCCCATCGCGTCGGCCTCGTCGCGATGGGTGACGGGATTTGTGCCGCCCCAACCCGGGACGAGGTCGTTCTGGATGGCGTGCTGATACTCATGGATGATGCAGTCCGCGTCGGTCGCGCGGTCGGGTCGGCAGTTGCCGGAATCGCTGAAATGCAAACCGAGGTCGACCGGCGAGAACCACGCGGAGATGATGCTGTCGTCAAGCGGATCGCACCGTATCGGCGATGCGTGCGCGTTGGCGATGCCGATCGACTGCAGATAACGCTGAAATGTATCGATGTGGTAATAGACCATGACCGCATTGAAGCGACTGTCTGTGCTGCCGTAGTTGAAGTTGCCGCTTGCCTCGGTGGGATTGGGCCCGGCCGGAGCGGCGAAGTCGTGGATTTCGCACCAGGGGCCCTTGAGCGTGTAATTGCCGGCCGACACCGTTAGGTCGAGAAGCGTGCGCGAAACGCGTTGAGCATCGAGCGTAGCGGCCGTGGTGCCGGTGAAGCCGCAGGTCGCAGCAGTGGCAGCGGGATCGCGATAGGTATTGTTGTTGGCAGTCACCACCGGATTTGGATCGAAGACAAGGCCAGTGCCGCTCGCCATCTCCTTGATGAGGTCACGTTTGAGCAGGATGGCGCCGGTCTGCGCATCCACGACCATCTGCCAGTCATGCGCGGGGCCGGCCGTCGGAATGATCACTTCAAAGGCGCGGACAACGCCCTGATCGGTCGGGAACCAAATCGATTCGGGCGCTGGCGGATCAAGCCGCTTGGAATAGCCGCCCAATGACGCCGCCGCAGCGTCGAAGGCTTGCTGTGCGCTGAGCAGCTTCGCATCCTGCGGCGGCAGCAGGACGCGTGTTGGTCCAGCATAGATTTCAAGATTGCGCACCTGTTGCGCAGTATCGACCGTCACGATCAACTGGGCGCCGAACACGCGGATCCCGTCGATGGTGTGGTTGTAGCGAAGCACGCGATGCCCCGCGGCGCTTACCTCTTTTACTAGCGTTAGCCCCGCCGCTCCGAACGGCAGCGACAGGTCCGCTGAATGCGCTGCGAGGAATGATTTGACGCTATCTGCCAAACTCGCGCCGACAGTAAGCGCGAACGTGCCCTGCACCTTAATCGGCCGGGTGCGGCTGGGATCAAGGACAATCTCGGCTTTGTCGAGCAGACTGACCATCGTTGCCCCCGTTGCTGGCGATGCGCTTCCTCCAGCCTATCCTCCAAGATTCATCGAGCACGGTCGCTGACGCCGGATGCCATATGCGGGTCACGGCGTCCGCATTTGATGACATTTAGTTGTAGTAAAACAAGGCTTGGAAACTATAAAAAAATGCGACTCTTGGTTGTTAATCTAACGCTGCTACAAGGCTTACGAGGGGCAAGCTACGCATTGAGCGATAAAGTTACGCCGGGGATTTTTGTCTCCCACAAGGTGCCTGCTTGGGGGCGGAGCGAATATAACCTGCCAGCCTGCGATAGCATTTGGCTATCCTAGGTGCGTGGGCGGGTCCGCGCCGCGCACGGAGATTGGCCCTTATGCTTGGGAGCTTCTTTGGCCGCTGTCACTCCAGCCTCGCGCCATCTGCGACGCGAGCCAGATCGGTCATCGTGACGAGACAATCTTGGGCGGCAGCGACCGCTAGCCGACCAAGCCATCTAATCTCGCGGCAGGATGGTCACATCAACAGGCGCGATTAAGCGCCCAAAGTCGCATACGGAAGACCGCAGACATTCGCAATCTATCTATCCGGCCTATCGTTGAGGATGGCGCAATCATTGGATAAGCGCTCTTGAACTTTGAGGTCCGAGCGCTCCAGCCATGACAGACATGGTCCTATCGATCGCAGCGCCGCGGCGAAGATATTCGCCCACCTTAACCCGGGGGAGATTTCTCTGCAGTGAGTCGGGATGCTCCACGTGACCGTTCACGGTGCAGCCAGCTGACACCACCCCTTCAATGAGCCGCACTCTGTTGTCAGCTTGAGCTGATCGCGCCGCATAATCTTTAGCTGAGCATCGGGACTGATCGCGTATGAGCCGCGTCCGCAGATTCGGCGAGGCCGCGGAGGGGAAAGGGCCAGACAGAGTCCCCAGGGCATGGTTTCACGTCAGGGCAACAATGGCCGTCCCGATTGCGGGCGAGCCGCTATAGCGCGCCGTGAATATGCGAAATTTCCGGCCAATTGCCTCTCCATCAAAGATGGTTACTCCGGTATGTAATTCAATTTTTTGACCTATATCAATGTCGCGATCAACTGCGCGATCTATGGAATGAAGTGTCAAACTACGGAGCGTCCGATGGACCAATACGTCGCGATCGATCCTCTCGCCTTGCTCCTGAGGCCTGATATCTACATCCGCCTCCATCTGCCCGATCCTCCTCCGCCAGACATCTGGATCGCCCAAGTTCGCGCGATCGTCAAAACGATGACGAGCGCTGAGCGTCAGGCGGCCCTCACCAGGGCTAAGGCGCTAGGCACCTATGCTAATGCGCTGGCGAAGGAAATTGCTCCGGGCTAGCCGCAGCACAAGCGCTTGCCGATCGTCTCGACCCTGCACTTAGGCAGCAATAAAGGAGCACCGTGCAGGCCGCATGAGACAGGCAGGCGATCCGGGCCCGAACGATGGCGAAGGGGAAATGCAAAGGCGGTTGCGTCTCAAATGCGCACTCAACGCGAGACGAGATTTGCGATGCCAGAATTGAATCTACCGCTCTCAGGCGCTGTCACTCAGCTTTTCAAGGCATGGGCGTTGCTGTTTACTTCGTTCGCTAACCAAGTGGGCCTGGTAAACATCAACGTAGCAAAGTCATCGGATCCGCAGGCCGAAGTTGAGATCCTTTCCGACGTGGCCAGCTACGGTAAGCAGCTTGGACGAATCGAAGACTTTCTGGTCGTGCTCCTTCGGCATTCGATTCCAAGCGACGGACTGCTGCCCGAGGAACAGAAAGCCATCAGCGCGCTCAAGCGCATGCTTGACGATGTGGCAGACGTAAGAGAGCGCCGCGGATCGAAGACAGTTCTGCGGCCCTGACGGTATCTCTGTCGCATCTCGATTCAGAAGCGGAAGTCGGTCGAGGACCCAGACGACGAGGAGCGCAGCACAAAGGGAGGCGGCCAGATGTCGTCAATATGGGATGGGTTCATAGCAGCGGCCACGCAGAACCTTGCACCCGGCGAGATTCTGCAGATTACGGCGCACGGCGAACGATCGATTTTTAAACGGAAGCCTGACCCGACGTTCCGCCATTTGACAAGCACCTCTAGTGCAGTTGCCCCGCCGATTCCAAGCAGCGGGGGCATTGGCACGTCGCAACCGGGGGCGCGGGCGGATTTCTTTTGCAATGGCGTAAATGAGAACCATGTTTTGATTGCGACGCTTGCCGGTGGTCGAACGATCTACACGCATTCCACCTATGTCAGGGAGCTCGCTGCCGACAATGGCAACCTCTATTTCAGTGAGGCGTCGGGGGCTGGGCGGGATGGCATAATCTACAAATTCCGAGACGCGAGCTACTCATCTGTCGACACCTTCCATCATGTTCGAATAAGAGAGGTAGGAGGTTTCTGGGCCGGTAATTTCGCATTCGGCCAAGCCAGGACGCTTTATCTCTCGAATGGCAACGAGAGGCCGGCGGCCATCTGGAAGCTGCCTAATATTGATGAGCGACCTCAGAAGATATTTGAACACGCCGATATTATCAGCGGCTTCTGCGTCATCGATGCGGGCAGGATCCTGTTCACGCAGCAAACCAACCGCATTTTTCTACTGCACGTGCAAACGCAGACGATTGACGTCATTCACGAATCGCCCCAGGCTGGAATGCAGTTCTGCGACGTAACATGGCACCTTCCGACACTATGAATTTTTGGCTTTCGGATTTCTCCTTGCATCCGCCTTAAAATTCTGACCGAGGTAGATGGTCTCGCGTTACCGTGTCAGTCGGCGACAACGCGCCGGTCATTGCAACATGACGGATATGGGCTCCGTTGCCGAGGAGCCGACCGTGCGCGCTGGGCGTCGTGGCCCCAAATTCGAATTTCAAGGATGGAATCGCAACGCCCGCCTATTCACTTGTTTAGATTGGAAAACGCAGCTCGCGTGTTGGCGCAACTACCAACGAATATGGTCGCAAGAGGCTCCCTTGGGTGATGCCACCCCCGCAAATACGCCCGCCTACGCCGATTCACCGCCGACAGATCCTTTGAGCGACAAGGCGCTGGATAGCTAAGTCTGAGCGACCTGGCAGAGGAGGTTTAGATCGGGGGAGCGCAACCACTTATACCGAACTCGTATACAGGCGAAGCAATAGGTGCAAATCTGGAGAGCGCAACCAGCGTTATTTGCAAGCCTTCAGAGCCGTGATCCCCTCCCTCCGGTGACGCTCGTAAGTTCAGATCGGCGGAACGCAACCACTTATACCGAACTCACATTGCGCAAAAGCGTTGCGGCTATCGTTGGGGCCGGCTCAGGCCACGCCATACTCACATTCAGCCCATCTGCGGAACCGAGGGCCGATCAAAACTATTGAGGATCGGTAAGTGCAGCACCTGCACTGTACGGCCGACGATCGCGGACTACCGCAAATTCGGGGTGCGACCCGAGCGCAATCGTGTCCGAGCGGTCTAATTCGCCAAGGAGAATTCGCTCCAGGAACGATTCCCATCGCTTCATGGCGGCCCGTCGTTCCCGTAGGTAGTCGTATCGATCATAGTGGCGTGCCGACACGTCACTTGCCTTCACGTGATTCTGCAAACGATCGCGTAGTTCCTTGGACACCCCTGCCCTGCCGGCAAGCGTCTTCCATGTTCTCCGCAGGTCTCTCGGAGTGAAGGATTTGGCTGAAGCCTCGCTGCTATAGAGCGCGCATAATTTGTTGGGGCCAGTGTTAAGCGCGTGCCGCTCAGGATGAGTCCGATGCGGAAAAAACAGGCCGAACTCGTTGGCGGGTAGTTCTTCAAGAATTCGCACGGCAACGTCTGGCAGTGGGAGCGAGTGCGCTAGGCCGTTTTTTGTCTTGTCCCAAAAGACCAAGCATTCTTTGGGATCGTAGTGTCGGTTCGTGAGACATAGAATTTCCTGAACGCGCTGACCTGTCGCCATCATCAAATGCAACGCCGGCGCCATCGAACTCCGCCGGTAGTTTTCCCCGAGCCATTCCCAGAACATCCGAAACTCGACAATGGTCAGGAAGCGTTCGCCAACCTTCAGCGCTGCCGGGTCAGTCGGAATCGCGGAAACGGGGTTGATTTTGATGTTCCATTTTCCGATCACGTCGCGGCGGGTGTAGTCATGCACGGATTTTATACCGAAAGAAAACGCAGCATTTATGTAAGCCCGAATCGTGTGGGCCATTCCAACACCTCGCCTTGCGCGGATATCGGCGAGGTAGGAGACGATCGTCTCCGGCTCAATGGACTTTGCCGGCCGATCCGCACCGAGAGCGGTGGCCGCATTGTCCTCTCTCTCGAGGAGGATACGCTCGACCTGGTACGAGGCAACTTTGCGGTTCTGCCTGAGATGATCGACATATGCTTGGAATAAACGGCGTACGGAAACGTCGGGGGTTCCCTTTTGATGCTGAACGCGCGCAAACGGATTCTGTGGCTCGGCACCGGCAAGGATCGAGGGAAGGTATTCCTCGCGAAAGCGGGTTCGAGCCTCGGCGAGGCTTAGTGCTGGATAGCTTCCGATCTTAACGAATCGGCGTTTGCCATCGCGGTAATAAAGCGCATACCACTCGCTGGCCGAACGCGCCCCCCGTGGGCGCACGACCAGCACCAAGCGACCTCCACCACGTTCGCTTTCGTCGCGCAATTCCACGCGGCGACCTTCGGATGTCGCGGCCTTGATGGCTGCGCTGATCTGACTGTGCGTAATCATCCCTGGTGGCCACTTGTTGGCTGTTTCGTTGGCTGTTTGAGCGAAGTAACCCAGCCCAAAACCGGTAGGGATTCTATCCCGGCTTCCGACAGAAATGTGAATGAATATAGCATGTTACAGGCTGCATGATCGCACTAGAGGATGATTGGAGAAACCTACAAAAAATCATGGTGCACAACCACCCCTCGGGCGATCCCACGCCCTCCAAGGCCGACATCGAGATGACGCGCGAGGTGCAGAAGGCGGCGGCGGCGCTGGGCCTCGCGCTGCACGATCACGTCGTGCTCGGCCGCGGCCGGCACGCGAGCTTCCGGACGCTAGGGCTCCTTTAGCAGATCCGCCGGGATCACCGGCGCATCTGCACGACGTTGCTCTCTTCCGGAAGGCGCTCGACGCTGACGCCCGCCCGCTCCTCCGCGGCGAGCGCGGCGGCGCCCGCGAGCGCCTGCACGTCCCACCAGCCCTGCCCGGCGGCGCGCTCCGCGATCCGCTCGAGCAGCCGCGATATCCTCAGCAATGCGCGGTCTTCGCTCATCTGCCGGCCCCCGCCAAAGACGTTGGAGCCGTCAGCATGGCGAGTTTTTGGGCGCCGTACCTGTGAGGCATCTCACACACGGTTTACGCGCGTAGGCTATCGCGGACACTCGCGGCTATCGCTAATCCGGGGTCACGCGGATGACGAAGATCTTGTCGGCGCCGGACTCGGCACCCCAGACCTCGCCCTTCCGGCCCGCGAGCTCGCGGACGCTGGCGTAGCGGTCGAGGAGCGGGATCTGGTCGAAGCGCTCGCTCCTGGGATCGAAGCTGAAGACCGCGTTGCTGCCCCAATCGCTGAGCCAGACGATGCCGCGCTCGTCGGCGTAGACGGCGTAGGGCTGCGGCGCGCTGCCGGGAACGCGCCACTTCTTCCAGGCCTTGGCCTTGGGGTCGTAACGGAAGAGATCGCCGCTCGTCCAGCCGCTGACCCAGAGATTGCCCTCGCCGTCCGACCAGACGCGCCGCGCGCCTTGCCGCGCGACCGGCGGCTCGAGCACGGTCGCCTCGCCGCTCGCGAGGTCGATCTCCGCGAGATAGCTCCCGGCGAGCGAGGCATAGAAGACGCGGCCCTCGGGCGTCGTGGTGATGCCGTAGGGGCCGACGCCGCGCGGCGCGTCGTAGACGCTCATCTCGCCGCTCTTGGGATCGAGCCGGCCGTAGACGCCGTTCTGGCCGGTGAACCAGAGCACGCCGCTCCGGTCGAAGCTCGCGGTGTTGAGGTTCGCATTCTCCCGCCCCTTCGGCAGCGGAAAGGCCTTGACCGCATGCGTTGCGGGGTCCACGCGGAGGATTGCATTTTGTCCGCCGTCGGTGATCCAGGCGGCACCATCGGCGCCGACGATGACGCCGTGCGGCGCCGCGTCGGGCCCGAGCGCGATCATCTCGACCTTGCCGGTCGCGGGATCGAGATGCCCGAGCTTTCCCGCGGCCTGGGCCGTGAACCAGACGCCGCCATCGGCCGCGGGCCAGACGTCGTGCGCGCCCGAGCCCGACGGCACGGGATAGACCTGCATCACCATCCTGGCCTCGGCGCCGCCGGCCATGAACCCCACCGCAGTCGCCAGCAGCACTCCCGCAACCCGCAGCATGGACGCCTCCCTCGGAGCATCGGAGATGCCGCGATCTTAGCACCGCGGGGATGGCGGCCCATTCACCGTTCGGCGAGGCTTGCGGCGCCGCACGGGCTGGGCTAAGCGATGAGCCCAACCGCCGACGAGCAGGCCTCCGCGATGATCCCGCGCTACAGCCGCCCCGAAATGAGCGCCATCTGGGAGCCCCAGAATCGCTTCCGCATCTGGCTCGAGATCGAGACCCATGCGGCGGAGGCGCTCGCCCAGAAAGGCGTCATCCCCAAGGAGGCCGCGAGGACCATCCGCGAGAAGGGCGGCTTCGACGTCGCGCGCATCGACGCGATCGAGCGCGAGGTCAAGCACGACGTGATCGCCTTCCTCACGAGCGTCGCCGAGCACGTGGGACCCGAGGCGCGCTACCTCCACCAGGGCATGACCTCGAGCGACGTGCTCGACACCTGCCTCGCGGTGCAGCTCAAAGAGGCATCGGACATCCTCCTCGAGGACATCGACGCGCTGCTTGCGGCGCTGAAGCGCCGCGCGCTCGAGCACAAGCTCACGCCCACCATCGGCCGGAGCCACGGGATCCACGCGGAGCCCACGACCTTCGGCCTGAAGCTCGCGGGGCATTACGCGGAATTCCAGCGCAACCGCGAGCGGCTCCTGCGCGCGCGCGAGGAGATCGCGACCTGCGCCATCTCCGGCGCCGTCGGCACCTTCGCGAACGTCGATCCCGAGGTCGAGGCCCATGTCGCCAAGAAGCTCGGCCTCAAGGTCGAGCCGGTCTCGACCCAGGTGATCCCGCGCGACCGCCATGCAGCCTTCTTCGCGGCGCTCGCGGTGATCGCCGCGGGGATCGAGCGGCTCGCGACCGAGATCCGCCACCTCCAGCGCAGCGAGGTGCGCGAGGCCGAGGAGTATTTCTCGCCGGGCCAGAAGGGCTCCTCGGCGATGCCGCACAAGCGGAACCCCGTGCTTTCCGAAAACCTGACGGGCCTCGCGCGGCTCGTCCGCGCGGCGGTCGTTCCCGCGCTCGAGAACGTGACGCTCTGGCACGAGCGCGACATCTCCCATTCCTCGGTCGAGCGCGTGATCGCGCCGGATGCGACGATCGCGCTCGACTTCGCGCTCGCGCGCGCGGCCGATCTGGTGGAGCGGCTCGTCGTCTATCCCGAGGCGATGCGCGCGAACCTCGACCGCCTCGGCGGCCTCGTCCATTCCCAGCGCGTGCTGCTTGCGCTGACGCAAGCGGGCATGAGCCGCGAGGACGCCTATCGCGCGGTCCAGCGCAACGCCATGCCCGTCTGGGAAGGCCGCGGCAAATTCCTCGATCTCCTCAAGGCCGATCCCGAGGTGACGCGGCACCTGAAGCCGACGGAGCTCGAAGCCCTCTTCGACGAGGCCTACCATCTCAAGCACGTCGATACGATTTTCCGAAGGGTGTTCGGGTAACGAGTGCCCTCCCCCTCAAGGGGGAGCGGCGTGCTATTTCCGCTTTCGCCCGACGAAATTCCGGAACTGCGCACGAACCTCCGGGTCGCGGAAGCAGGCTACTTCGCCGGCGTGCTCCGCGTCGGTTGCCTGCGCGAAATCGCTCTCGAGCGCGGCGTAAAACTCCGCCTTCGCGTACGCAACGCCGACGCGGGGGAAGCTCGCGATCTTGCGGGCGAGACGCTCGGCTTCCGCCTGCAACACGCCCGGCGCCACCACGCGCGTCACGAGGCCGATGCGGTGGGCCTCAGCGGCGTCGATGTTGTCGGCGGAGAGCGTGAGATCGATCGCGCGGCCGAGGCCCACGATGCGCGGCAGCAGATAGGTCATGCCGCTGGTGGGGCTCAAGCCCAGGGGCGTGTCGGGGAGACCGAAGACCGTGCCCTCCGCGGCGATCCGGATGTCTGAGAGGCACGCAAGCTCGAAGCCGCCCGCGAGCGCGTAGCCGTGGATCGCCGCGATGATGGGCTTGGGACAGGTGCGGAAGTCCTTCGCCATCCGCATGTAAAGCCCGATCGTCCGCGAGAACTGCGCTTCCTCCATCGCGGACATCGCAGTGATATCCCCGCCGGCGGAGAAGGCGCGGCCGCGGCCTTGCAGCACCGCGGCGCCGACGGCGCCGTCCTGCGCGACGCGCGCCAGCGCGGAGATCATGCCCTTGAGCACGTCGTCGTTGATGGCGTTGAGCTTCTCGGGCCGATTGAGCGCGATCCAAGCGACCCCCTCGCGGACCTCGAGCTCTACCGCATCGCTCATGTGCCGCTTTCTCCCCGGTAGCTGCGGACGACGCGCCGCGTCTTGCGCTCGCTCGCGATGGTGCCCTGAGGAACCAGGGCGATCGCCGCGGTGAAGTTCTGCTCGCGCTGGAGACGCCGCGCGATCTCCGCCGCGAGCTCGGCGCGCGCCTCCTCCGGAACCTCGCGCGCGACCTCGACCTTGATCGGCACGGCGTAGTCGATGGGCGGAGGCTTGTCGAGCCAGACCTGGAACTCGCCGGTGATGCGCGGCTGCAGCGCCATGAGCGTCGCCTGGATGCCCAGCGGGAAGACGTTGACGCCCTTCACGATGAACATGTCGTCGGAGCGGCCGAGGATCTTGAAGCGGAAGGAGGTCCGCCCGCAGGCGCAGGGCTCCGTGAAGACCTGCATAAGATCGTGCGAGCGCATGCGCTGCAGCGGGCACGCCTCACGCTGGATCGAGGTGTAGACGGCCTCGCCCTGCCTGCCGTCCTCGAAGGGCAGCACCTCGCCGCTATCGGGATCGATGAGCTCGACCACGGCGAAGCCGGTGCCGCCGTAGTGCAGGCCGTTCCGCTCCGAGCACTCGCCGGAATGGAGCGCGAGCTCGCCGGTGCCGTACATGTCCTGCGCGACCATGCCCCAGACGGATTCGATCTTCTCGCGGTAGCCCGGCACTTGGAGCCCGGCCTCGCCGGAGAAGAAGCCCTTGGCGATGCCGACCTCGCGGGGCTCGAGCCCGATCTCGCGCGCGGCCTCCGCGAGGCGGACGGCATAGGAGGGGGTCGCCCAGAGGCAGACGGGATCCTCGAGGCTCGCCATCATCCGCAGCAGCCGCTCGCTTTGGCCGACGCCGTAGGGGATCGCGGTCGCGCCCAGCGTCTCGAAGGTCATGTGGTCGCTGACGCCGCCGGCATAGAGGCTGAAATTCATGCAGGTGAAGACGATGTCGCGCGGCCGGCAGCCCATCGCCCAGAGCGCGCGCGCTCCCATCTCGCCGTAATCCCTGATGTCCCGGCGCGTCCAGCCGATGCGCATCGGAAGGCCCGTGGTGCCGCCCGTCGCCTGGATGCGGACGATCTCCTGGAGCGGCGCGCATTGGTTGATGCCGAGGAGCGCGCCCCCTTCCTGCGACTGCGCGATCTCCCGCTTCTCCATGAAGGGGACGCGCGCGAGGTCCTCGACGCTACGGATCTGCTCGGGCCTGACGGGGGCCGCGTCGAGCTTCGCCCTGAAGAAGGCGCTGCTGCGGTAGTTGTAGTCGATCTGCCGTGCGAGGCGCTCGGATTCGAGCCGGCGGAGGCCGGCCGGCGTCAGTGTCTCGATCTCGGGGTTCCAGAACGCGCCCAGCGCGCTCATTCAGAACCGCTCGGTGTAGCCGCCCTGCTCCTTCGCGTGCGTGCCCCAGGGCTCGCGCGCGAACAAGCGCCGCACCATCGGCTCGAAGGCCTCGACCGGCATGGTGTCGTAGTCGGGATCGAAGGCCATCTGGTCGTACTTTGCGCAGAAATCGATGCACATCTCGTAGGCGGGATGTCCCCGGTATTTCTCGCGCGCGTTCCGGTCGAGGCCGAAATGGTGGAAGTAGTAATAGCCCTGGAAGAGCCCGTGCTGGCGGATCGTCCAGTAGGTGTAAGGCCGCACATAGGGCTTGAGAATCGCGGCCGCGTATTCCGAGTGGTTCTCCGAGGCCAGGAGATCGCCGAGGTCATGGAGCAGCGCCGCGACCACGAATTCCTCGTCCCTGCCGTCGCGATGGGCCCGCGTCGCGGTCTGCAGCGAGTGGACGTAGCGGTTCACGGCCTCGCCGGGATAGCTGTTCTTGAGCAGCGCGAGGGAATTGAGAACGCGGTCGGCAAGGCCGAGCTCGAATTTCTTCAGGAGCTCGAAGACGCCGAGATATTCCTCCTTGGTCCCGTCCTCCATGCGCCGGTAGCGCGCTTGGAACTGGGTGCCGCCGTCGCCGGACATCGAAGCCCCCTTTTTTCCGCTGGCGTTAGCTGGGAATGCCCAGGAGCTTCCTCGCTTCCTGCGTGAAGCGCGAGAGCTCCTGGCGGACGCGCGCGGCGTCGATCTTGAGGCCCTTGGCCTGGAAGTCCTTCACGAGCTTCTCCACGACGTGGTCGTCGCCGTGGCGCTGGAGATCGATCTCGATGATCTCCTTCATGTAGGCCTCGGCCTCGGCGCCGGTGATGCCGAGCTGTCTCGTCGCCCAGCTCGCGAGCAGCCGGTTGCGCCGCGCCTTCGTCTTGAAGAGCAGCTCCTGGTCGTGCTCGAACTTCTTCTCGAAACCCTTCTCTCGCTCGTCGAAGCCGGACATGCCTGCGATACCCCCATTTCAGAAGACCTGAGCCGCGCGAAGGACAGGCGACGGCCGACCCATCCTCATTATATGGTGCCCGCGCCCGATCTTGCGAGACCCTCTCGATGTGCACCGTCGTCCTGCTGCGCCGCCCCCAGCACGAGTGGCCGCTGATCCTCGGCGCCAACCGGGACGAGATGGCAAGCCGCCCCTGGAAGCCTCCGGCACGGCACTGGCCCGACCGGCCGGAGGCGGTGGCGGGGCTCGACGTGCTCGCGGGCGGCTCCTGGTTCGGGCTCAACGATGCGGGCGTCGTGGCGGCGATGCTGAACCGGCACGGGACGCTCGGCCCCGCTGCGGGCTTCCGCTCGCGGGGCGAGCTCGTGCTGGAGGCCCTCGACCATCACGACGCCGCCGAGGCCGCTCGCGCGCTCCGGCACCTGGAGCCGCGCGCCTACCGGCCCTTCAACATGATCGTGGCGGACAACCGGGATGCGTTCTGGCTGAAGCACGCGGACCCCACGGGGACGCTCGGACTCACGGTGACGCCGATCCCCGAGGGGGTGAGCATGCTGACTGCGGGCGAGCTCGACGATACCGAGAGCAGCCGCATCCGCCATTACCACCCGCTCTTCGTCGCAGCGAAGCCCCCGGACCCCGGCCGTGGCGACTATCAGGCCTGGGAGAAGCTCCTCTCCAGGACCTCGCGGGCGCCCGAGGAGGGGCCGAGCGGGGCGATGCGTTTCCTCACGGAGGCGGGCTTCGGCACGGTCTCGAGTGCGCTGGTGACGCTGCCGAAACCTTCCTATGGCGCGCGGAAATGGCACTTCCGATTCGCGAGCTGGCTCCCAAAAGCCGAGCCCTGGCACGAGGTTAGGGGCTAGATGGGGGCGTGATTGTTTCGCCCCTTCGAGATTGCTATACAGCACCCCATATGAAGGGCGGTGCGGCAGGGAGCAGGCCGCCCGCCCCTTCCTTTCTCGTCTCCGTCAAGGTTCGACGCTCATGTCTCGACGCCGCCAGATCTACGAGGGCAAGGCCAAGGTGCTGTTCGAGGGCCCCGAGCCCGGCACGCTCGTGCAGTACTTCAAGGACGACGCCAGCGCCTTCAACAACCAGAAGAAGGGCACGATCACGGGGAAGGGCGTCCTCAACAACCGCATCAGCGAATACCTGATGGTGAAGCTCTCGGAGGTCGGGGTCCCCACGCATTTCGTCCGCCGCCTCAACATGCGCGAGCAGCTCGTGCGCGAGGTCGAGATCATCCCGATCGAGGTCGTCGTGCGCAACGTCGCGGCGGGCTCCTTCGCCAAGCGCTTCGGCCTCTCCGAGGGGACGCAGCTCCCGCGCTCGATCATCGAGTACTACTACAAGAACGACGCGCTCGAGAATCCGCTGGTCTCGGAGGAGCACATCACCGCCTTCGGCTGGGCGAACACGCAGGACATCGACGACATCCTGCAGATGACGCTGCGCGTCAACGATTTCCTCTCCGGCCTCTTCCTGGGGATCGGGATCAAGCTCGTGGACTTCAAGCTGGAGTTCGGACGCCTCTACGAGAACGACGAGATGCGGATCGTGCTCGCGGACGAGATCAGCCCCGACAACTGCCGCCTCTGGGACTTGAAGACCAACGAGAAGATGGACAAGGACCGCTGGCGTCAGGATCTGGGCCGCGTCGAGGAGGCCTATCAGGAGGTGGCGCGCCGCCTCGGAATTCTTCCCGAAGGCGGCCCCGCGGACATGAAGGGTCCGAAGACGCTGCAATGACGTTGCCGAGGAGCGAGGAAGCATGAAGGCCCGCGTCCACGTCACCCTCAAATCCGGCGTGCTCGATCCCCAGGGCAAGGCGATCGGCCACGCCTTGGCCTCGCTGGGCTTCACCGGCGTCAACGACGTGCGGCAAGGCAAGGTGATCGAGCTCGACCTCGCCGAGACCGACCCCAAGCGCGCGGAAGCGGCCGTCAAGCAGATGTGCGAGAAGCTCCTCGCGAACACCGTGATCGAGAATTACGCGATCGAGGTGAAGGGGTGAGAGCGGCGGGATCGAGCGCGGACATGCAGTCTCGCTAGCCGTCTCACGTCGCGCGCAGCAAGATCTCGGTGCTCCAGGGATCGAACGGAAGGAGCCGGCGCTCGCCTGGCACGGGCCTCACGAAGGAGCTCGCCCGGGCATTGAGCAACGCCGCGCACACGGAGAAGCTGCTGTTCGAGATCGCGAGCACGTCCGCCTGGCTCAGCACATGGAAGTCCGGATACATCTCCGCCCCCGGGACTCTTTCGCCGAGGTCTTCGGCCGTGATCGGCGAGAACTGGGCGAAGTCGCGATGGACGGCTGGATCGTCGCTCGCGACGTAGAGCACGGGATCGGCGAGCCCGCGCCAAATGCTGCTGAGCCACTCGAGATACCAGGATGAGGGCGCCGGCCAAAAGAGCGGTCCGCCCGTGTAGTCACCCCGCCGCAGATGAATCGCGACCACCGTTCGGCCGCGCATTCCCAAGCGCGCCATCGCACGAGCGACGATGGGTTGCAAGCGCGCACCCGGCCGGAACAGCGTTCGGAACAGAGATTGATGCGGGCGAAAGTAACTGGTGTGACAGCCGAAATAGCCCCAGAGGTCATGATTCGCGAGCGTGGGCGGCAAGCCTTCGCTCAGCAGCGGCCCGGACGCATCAGGACGCTCCTCCTTGAACGTCGGAAGCGCACTGCCGGGATGGGGATCGTCGAGATCGAAGAGCCAGCGGCCGATCCAGTCCGGCACCTCGACCTGCAGATGATGGACGCGCCCGTAGAAGCGCAGGAACGCGTATTGAATCATCTGGTTTCCCAGCCGGCCGTTCTTGCCGAGGGTCGTCATGGCGATCCGTCCAGAGGAGGACTTCATCTGCTGCTTATCGGGCGGCGAGGGAAGCGGCGGCCCCCATGCTCGGCGCAGCAGCAGGATAGCGCGCGCGGTATGAGGCCGAGTATGCCCCGGCGACAAAGCAGCGGCGGCCTCATAGGCGGCGACAGCCTCATCGACCCGATCGAGCGCCTGGTAGATATCTCCGAGCGCACAAAGCGCACCGAGGTGCTGCGGCGCGGCATGCAAGAGACGCCTCAAGGTCGCTGCCGCCGGCTCCAGATCGCCGGCGCGCAACATGATGTTGGCGAGACGTTCGAGCCAACCGACATCGGCGATCTTGATCTGACCTGCGCGACGCAGACGCTCGCGCGCCGTAGCGAGGTCGCCGCGCTTAAGTGCGATCTCGCCCGATAGCAGGAGCAGCGCGGGCTGGCTCGGCTCGCGCGCTAGGATTGCCTCGCAAAGGCGTTCCGCCTCGGCCCACTCCCCCGCGGAGCAGTGGCGCATGAGGCGCTGCATCGGAGTGCCCTCAAAGCTCATGAATGCCCACTGGCCGCGCCGGCTCCAGCCTCTCGAGATCGGTAGCGGTTCCGAGCGCTCGCTCAACCGCCGTTGGTCGGTCGCCGAGTTCGTCGTTCATTTTGCTGGGAACAGGACGGTAGAGCGCCCGAGGCCGCGCGTCCAGCACAGCCGTCGCGGAGCGCCAGGCCGCGACATCCGTTCCAGCCCCGGACGCGACTCGGGAACCCCGCTTGATCCTCCGCCCCCGCCGCGCTATCTGAAGCGCGTCACCCCCCGCCCGAGGCCTCGACCATGCAAGCCGCCGTCATCGTCTTTCCCGGCTCCAACCGCGAATGGGACGTGATGGATGCGCTCGAGCGTAGCTCCGGGCGCGAGCCGCTCAAAGTCTGGCACCGCGACACGGAGCTTCCCAAGAGCGACCTCATCGTGATCCCCGGCGGCTTCGCCTATGGCGATTACCTCCGCTGCGGCGCCATGGCCGCGCACTCGCCGATCATGCGCGAGGTGAAGGAGCGGGCGGCGCGGGGGACGCCCGTGCTCGGCGTCTGCAACGGGTTCCAGATCCTGACCGAGGCCGGCATGCTACCGGGCGTGCTGCTGCCCAACCGCACGCTCAAGTTCCACTGCTTCGACGTGCATCTCCGCGTCGAGACGAGCCAGAGCCTCTTCACCTCGGGCTACGAGACCGGACAGGTGATCCAGGTGCCGGTAGCGCACCACGACGGCAACTACTTCGCGGACCAGGCGACGCTCGACCGGCTCGAGAACAAGGGGCTCGTCGCCTTCCGCTACTGCACGCCCGAGGGCGAGATCACGGACGAGGCCAATGCCAATGGCTCCGCCCGCAACATCGCGGGCATCTTCAACGAGACCAAGACGGTGCTGGGGCTGATGCCGCATCCGGAGGATGCGACCGACTCGCTCCTCGGCAGCACCGACGGGCGCGGCCTTTTCGACGGGCTCGTGGAGGCCCTCGCTTGAGCCGAAGCGAGCCGCACCCCCCGCCCAACATCATCGCCGAGCACGGGCTTACCCAAGAGGAATACGCCCGCGCCGTCGCGATCCTGGGCCGCGAGCCCAACCTCACCGAGCTCGGCATCTTCTCGGTGATGTGGAGCGAGCATTGCTCCTACAAATCCTCGAAGAAATGGCTGCGCCGCCTGCCCACGACGGGGCCGCGGGTCATCTGCGGGCCCGGCGAGAACGCGGGCGTCGTCGACATCGGCGATGGGCAGGCCGCGATCTTCAAGATCGAGAGCCACAACCACCCCTCCTTCATCGAGCCCTATCAGGGCGCCGCGACCGGCGTCGGCGGCATCCTCCGCGACGTCTTCACCATGGGCGCGCGCCCGATCGCGAACCTCAACGCGCTCCGCTTCGGCAGCCCCGATCACCCGAGGACGCGGCATCTCGTGGCGGGCGTGGTCGCGGGGATCGGCGGCTACGGCAATTGCGTGGGCGTGCCGACCGTCGGCGGCGAGTGCAACTTCCATCCCGCCTATAACGGCAACATTCTCGTCAACGCCATGACCGTGGGCGTGGCGCGCGCCGACCGCATCTTCTATTCGAAGGCGGCGGGGCCGGGGAATCCCGTGATCTACGTCGGCGCCAAGACCGGCCGCGACGGCATCCACGGCGCGACCATGGCCTCCGCCGAATTCAGCGAGGACGCCGAGGAGAAGCGCCCGACCGTCCAGGTCGGCGACCCCTTCACCGAGAAGCTCCTGATCGAAGCCTGCCTCGAGCTCATGGCCGAGGACGCGATCGTCGCGATCCAGGACATGGGCGCGGCGGGACTCACCTCGTCCTCGGTTGAGATGTCCGGGAAGGGCGGGCTCGGGATCGAGCTCGATCTCGACCTCGTGCCGACGCGCGAGACCGGGATGACGCCTTACGAGATCATGCTCTCCGAGAGCCAGGAGCGCATGCTCATGATCCTGAAGCCCGGGAGCGAGGCGCTCGCGCGGCGCATCTTCGAGAAATGGGAACTCGACTTCGCCCGCATCGGCCGCGTCACCGAGACCGGCCGGCTCGTGCTGCGCATGCACGGCAAGACCGTCGCGGACATGCCCGTGGGTCCGCTGGTGACGGAGGCGCCGGTCTATGAGCGCCCCTGGGTCCCGACGCCCGTGCGGCCGGAGCTCGCGCCGGCGGACGTTGCCGCGCCCGCGGACTTGATGCAGGCGCTCGCGAAGATCCTGGGCTCGCCCGATGCCTGCTCCAAGCGCTGGATCTGGAAGCAGTACGACCATCTCGTCATGGGGAACACGGTGCAGCGGCCCGGCGGCGATGCCGCGGTGGTGCGGCTCGCGCATTCGAAGAAGGCGCTGGCGCTGGTGACGGACTGCACGCCCCGCTATTGCGCGGCCGATCCCAAGCGGGGCGGCGCGCAGGCGGTGGCGGAGACCTGGCGCAACCTGACCGCCGTCGGCGCCACGCCCATCGCCATCACCGACAACATGAACTTCGGCAATCCCGAGCGTCCCGAGATCATGGGCCAGTTCGTGGGCGCGGTCGAAGGCATGCGCGAGGCCTGCCTCGCCCTCGACTATCCCGTCGTCTCCGGCAACGTCTCGCTCTACAACGAGACCAACGGCAGCGGCATCCTGCCGACGCCCGTCGTCGGCGGGGTCGGCCTCATCGCGGACGCCGCGAGGACCGTCTCGCTCGGCTTCAAGAAAGCGGGCGAGGCCGTGATCCTCCTCGGCGAGACCAAGGGGCATTTGGGCTCATCGCTCTATCTGCGGGAGGTGCTGGGGCGCGAGGACGGGGCGCCGCCGCCGGTCGATCTCGCAGCCGAGCGGCGCATCGGCGATTTCGTGCGAGGAGAGATCGAGGCGGGCCGAGTGAGCGCCTGCCACGACCTCTCCGACGGCGGCTTGCTGGTGGGGCTTGCGGAGATGGCGATGGCGGGCGGGCTCGGCGCGAGCGTGAGCCTCCCGCAGGGCCTCCTCGCGCACGCCGCGGCCTTCGGCGAGGATCAGGGGCGCTATCTCGTAACCACCGGGAATAGCGCGGCTTTTCTCGAGCGAGCCAGGGACGCGGGCGTGCCGGCGGTCATGCTCGGGACGGTCGGAGGCCATGCGTTGACAGTCGCGGGCGCCGGTGCCATATCGACCCAAGAGCTAAAGCGGATTCACGAGGCGTGGCTGCCGAGCTACATGGCGGCGCCCTGAGCGGAGCGACGGATTTGGCCATCGACGCGGCGACCCTGGAGCGGCTCATCAAGGAAGGGCTGCCCGATGCGCGCGTGACCATCGAGGATCTCCGCGGCGACGGCGACCACTACGCCGCGCACGTGGTCTCCGCCTCGTTCAAGGGCAAGACCCGCGTGCAGCAGCACCAGATGGTCTATCAGGCGCTGCGGGGCCGCATGGGGAGCGAGCTCCACGCGCTCGCGCTGCAGACGAGCCCGCCCGAGGATTGAATTTCAAAACCGAGGTTACCGCCATGACCGACCAAGTCGTCGCCGATCGCATCCAGCAGGACATCAAGGACAACTCCGTCGTGCTCTACATGAAGGGCACGCCGGTCTTCCCGCAATGCGGCTTCTCCGCGGCGGTGGTGCAGATCCTCACGCAGATGGGCGTGAAGTTCAAAGGCATCGACGTGCTCGCGGATCCGGCGCTGCGCCAGGGCATCAAGGACTTCTCGAGCTGGCCGACGATCCCGCAGCTCTACGTCAAGGGCGAGTTCGTGGGCGGCTGCGACATCGTCCGCGAGATGTTTCAGACGGGCGAGCTCAAGGAATTCCTCAGGAGTCACGGCGTCGAGACGCGGGCTTAGCTCGCAAGCACCCTCACCCTCCCGCGCTTCGCGCGGGCCCCAACCCTCTCCCGCTACGCGGGAGAGGGAGTTTTTTCGCGAAGCCATGGGAGCGTGAGGGTCACGCGTTGAAGGAAAACGCCGCCATGCTGAGCGTGCCGTTGGTGAAGCCCGCGTGAATGCGCTCGCCGGCGCGCCCGCCGCCGGCGCCGAGCGCAACGAAGATCGGCAGGAAATGCTCGTCGCTGGGATGCGCGTGCTGGGCATTGGGAGCCCGCTGCTGCCAATCCAGGAGCGCCTCGGTGTCGCCGGACACGATCGTCTCGGCAAGCCAATCGTCGAAATCCTGCGCCCATTTGGGCGTCGTGCCGCCGCCGCGGCTCATGTCGCGGAGATTGTGCGTGGCGCCGCCGCTCGCGAGCACCAGCACGCCTTCATCGCGCAGAGGTGCCAGCGCCGCGCCGACGATAGAATGCCAGCGCGCGTCGCGGCGCGGCTGTATCGCGAGCTGCGTCACGGGCATGTCGGCCTTCGGATAGATCGAGCGCAAGGGCACCCAGGCGCCGTGATCGAGCCCGTATCCGGGATCGAGCCCGACCGGCAAGCCCGCCTTCTGCAGCAGCTCCGCCGCGCGCCGCGCGAGCTTCGGCGCGCCCGGCGCGGGGTATTGGATCTCGTACATCGGCGCGGGAAACCCGTAGAAATCGTGGATCGTCTCCGGCCGCTCCGCGAGGCTCGCGGCGGGGATGTTCGTCATCCAATGCGCGGAAACGCAGAGCACCGCCTTGGGCCGCGGCAGGCGCTCGCCGAGCTCCCGCCAGAAATCGCCGGTCTCGCCGGCGTCGAGCGCCAGCATCGGCGAGCCGTGCGAGACGAAGATCGCTGGGAGCCGGCTCACGGCGCCGCCTCCGGCCGCGTGCGCGCGCGCTTCGGCGGCACGATCAGCACGCGGTCGACGCGCCGCCCGTCCATGTCCATGACCTCGAAGCGGAAACCCTCGACCATCACGTGATCGGCGACCGCAGGAATGCGGTTCATCTGCGCCATCATGAAGCCTCCAAGCGTGTGGAAATCGCCGGTCTCCTCGTCCGGAAGATGCCGCAAGCCCGTCAGGTCCTTGATCTCATCGACGGGCACCATGCCGTCGACGAGCCAGGAGCCGTCCTCGCGCCGCACGACCGCCGCGTCAGTCTCGAGGCCGGGCTGCGCGATGTCGCCGACGAGAGCCTGCAGGATGTCGTGCAGCGTGACGATGCCCTCGAAGGCGCCGTACTCGTCGACGACGATCGCCATGGGCTCGCCGGACTGCTTGAAGATCTCGAGCGCGCGGAGCGCGGTCACCGTGCTCGGGATGTAGAAGGGCTTCCGCAGCACCGCCCGCAGGTCGAAGGGTTTCTCCGAGAGCATTTGCGCGAGGAGGTCCTTCACCTGGACGATGCCGGCCACGTGCTCGGTCCTGCCCTCGACGACCGGGAAGCGCGAATAGGGGCTCGCAGCGAGCCGGCGGCGCTGCTCCTCCGGACCGTCGGTGAGGTCGAGCCACTCGACCTGGGTCCGCGGGGTCATCACCGCGCTGATGCGGCGGTCGCCGAGCCGGAACGCCATCTGCACGATCCCGGTCTCGACGGCGTGGAAGCGGCCGGCCGCGGTGCCCTCGCGCAGCATCACCGCGATCTCCTCCTCGGTGACGCCCTCGCCCGTGGGGCGGACGGGGACGAGGCGCAGGATCAGATTGCTCGACGCGTTCAGGACCCAGTTGAGGGGCGCCATAATCCGCGAGAAGCCTCTGAGGAAGTGCGCGGCGCCTGCGGCGATGGCCTCGGGCCGCGCGAGCGCGATGCGCTTGGGCACGAGCTCGCCCAGCACCAGCGAGACGTAGGAGATGCCAACCACGACGATGCCGATGCTGACGGCGTGTGCGTACCGGCCTAGGGGGTCCGGGAGACGCCCGAGCACGCCCGCAAGCTCGTCGCCGAGCGTCGCGCCGCCGAAGGCGCTCGCGAGCACGCCGATGACGGTGATGCCGATCTGCACCGTCGACAGAAAGCGTCCGGGCTCTTGTATGAGCTCGAGCGCGATCTTGGCGCCGCGGCCGCCGCTATCCGATGCGTGCTGCAGGCGGGTGCGCCGCGAGCCGACCAGGGCGGTCTCCGCCATCGCGAACAATCCGTTGAGCACGATCAGCAGGAAAACGATGCCGAGCTCGATGTAGAGCATGACGAGGCCCCGTGGGCGATCCCTTGAACGCCCCTAGCATAGAGCCAAACGCCGGAAATTTCGCCCGCCGGCCGCGAGGCAGGCCGGGCTCAGCCCGTGCCGCCCTTGCGCAGGCGTTTCAGCAGAAATAGGACGGCCCCCACGAGCGCGCCGGCCGCCGCTCCCATCAGGGCCGCGCGCGCCACGCCGGAGAGGTCGATTCCCATGACGACCCAGCGCCTGGATTCGGCTTCGAGATTGGCGTTCGCCGCGATCAACGCCGCCACGTTCGCCTTGTCCTGAGCGATCATCGCGGGGATTGCGTCCTCGCTCGCACCGGCCTGATAGATGTTGATCGAGACCGCAATCTCGTTGACCAGCGTGAACGCAACGATTCCAAGCACGCGTCGCGGACTTCCGCCGCTGGCATCCGCGACACCGTCGAGGGTGACGCCGAGATAGAGCGCCGCATCGTCCTTTGCCAAGACGCCCAGCATCCGCACGCCCGTGACGGTCACGCCGGACTCCTTGATGCGGGCCTTCGCCGTCTCGATCGCCTTGTCGGCATCGAAGTCCCCGAAATGCGCGGCCGCCTCCGCGACGAAGCCCGATCGCGAGCCCGTGTATTTGACGACGTCGCCGTGCTGCAGCGGTACGAGCACCATGCCGTAGGCCGCGAGATCGTAGGTTCCGCTCTGCCGCGCTTTCGCGAGATCGTTGCACTCCACGAAGGCGAGAGCGATTCGATTGGCGTCCCGCTGCGCCCCTTCCTGCGCGGCCAGGAGCGATGCCTCCGCGGCGCGGCTGCGATCCAAGGCGCAATACCCCGCCGGCGGCTCGATGTTGAGAGTTTGGCCCGCGAAGACCATCTGCTCCGCCGCTGCGGCCTGCATCGCAAGGCCAACGAAAACGATTGCGGCGGCCAATCCCCGCGCGACGCGCGAGGCCAGAAATTGAAGGTGCATGTGCTCTCTCCGGTCTGTCCGGGCGCCATAGTAGGGGACGTCGCAGGCACCGCAAGCCGAGAGATCAGGGATGCGCGTGTTCCGCGTTCGTGCCCCCGACGTTCATCGCCGCGCGCGCGGCGGCGACGCGGTCGATCTCGGCCTTGGCGCGGGGGTGCTTGCCGAGGAAGCGCTCGAAATCGCGCTTGGTCAGGACGAGGAGCTGGCAATAGGAGAGCGCGATCACGTCGGCGACGCGCGGATTGCCCGTCAGCAGCGCCATCTCGCCGAAGAAATCGCCGCGGCCCAAGCGAACCTTGTGGCTCGGCAGCGCCACCTCGACCGCGCCCGAGGAGATGAAGAACGCGCTGTCGCCGCGCTCGCCCTTGCGGATCAGCACCTCCTCGGGGAGACCGAGCCGCGGCCGGAAGCGGCGCGCAAGCGAGCGTATCTCCACCGTGCTGAATCCCCTGAAGAGATCGACGCGCTTCAGCAGCGCCTCGGTATCGAGCCCGAGGTCCAGCGGCGGCCGCGACTTGCTCTCGCGCCGCTCGGCCTGGAGACCGCGCAGAAGATCGTCGTAGAGCTCGCGTCCGATGAGCCCTTCCTCGTAGAGGTCGCGGTACTGCGCGAGCTCCCTGACGAGGGCGGACTGGCGCAGGAAACGCCGCTCCAGCGCCTCCGCGTGGTCCGGGTATTGCAGGCGGAGCCCGTCGAGCGCGCGTCCGGTATCGTCGATGCGGCGCGAGAGCGTCGCCTCGAGGATGCCGGAGGCGTGCTCGCCGAGGAGCGGCGGCAGGCGGCGCGCTGCGAAGCGTCTGAGCGCCTCCAGCACGAGATGCCGCACCGAGAGCTCCTCGAACCGGGAAGAGAGCTCGTGCGCGAGCGCACGCTCGAAACCGATTTGCCGATGGAGGAAATGCGCGAGGCGGAAGGTCCGGCGGTAGCGCAGGCCCTCGCGCGCGGCGCGGGAATATGCGGTCTCGCCTCCGGCCTTGGCGGCGTCGAGCAGCGCCGCCGTCGCGCGCAGCAGCCGCTCGATCACCGCGGGCGCGACCGTGCCCTGGCCCAGGTGCTCGAGGATGAGCTGCCGCTCCCGGTTGGTGAGCGCGATGAGGCCGATGGTGATGCGGTCGCGGTCGGAGATCGCGGCCTCGACGCCGGGATCGGAGTTGGCCTCCTGGATCCTCGCCTCGTAGGGACCGGCGATCGAGCGCGCGACCTTGGGGCCGATCTTGTACTGCTCGGCGGTGTCGCGGACGCTGTCGCGGACGTCCGTCAGCGCCACCGCCAGCACCTTGCTGCGGAGCGCCTGGTTGAGCGGCGAGAGCTGGTCGAGCTTGAGGAGGCGGATCATCGGCCGGAGCGTCAGGCCGTTGACGAGCAGAGTGAAGAGGACGAAGCCCGTCGCGAGCACCGCGACGAAGCGCTGCGTGCCCTCGTCGAGCGCGGGATGCTCGGTCACGCCGAGCGCGAGGGCGAGCGTCACGGCGCCGCGGAGCCCGCCCCAGGTCACCACCGCCTTATAGGCGTTGTCGACGCGCTCGCTCAGCTTGAAGAGGTTGATGAGCGGCAGCAGCACGTAGAGCACCAGCGCGCGCGCCGCGAAGGCCGTGACCACGAGCACGAGGAGCAGCAGCAGGTCCTGGGCGTCGATGCCGCCGATGAGCCTCGGCACCAGGATCGAGGCGAGCACGAAGATCAGCGAGCCCGCGAGATATCCCGTCTGCTCCCAGACCGCCTCGAGATAGGCCCAGTTCGCGGGCGCGAGCCTGGCGCGGCCGCTGACCCCGACCGCGAGCCCCGTCACCACCACCGCGACGACGCCCGAGAGCTTGATCTGGTCGCCGATGATGAAGACGAGATAGGGCAGCGCGAAGGTCAGCGACACCTCCGCCGTCCGGAGCCCCCCCAGGAACGGCACCGCGAAGGCGAAGAGCCGCGCCGCCACCAATCCCAGGGCGATGCCGCCGAGGAAGGTCCAGAGGAACTGTCCGGTGACGGTCAAGAGGCTCGGATGGACTCCGTCGACGATCATCTCCAGCAGGATCGTGAAGAGCACGATCGCCGCGGCGTCGTTGAGCAGGCTCTCGCCCTCGACGAGGCGGGTGAGCCGGCCGGGGGTGCCGAGCTCGCGGAAGATCGCGATCACGGCCGCGGGATCGGTCGTGGCGACGATCGCGCCCAGGAGCGTCGCCACCGCGAAGGAGACGCCGCTCACCGCGGAGAGGGTGAGGCCGATCGCAAGCGCGCAGACGAGGACGGCGATCACCGCCAGGACGAGGATCGGCACCGCGTCCTCGGCCATCTCGCGGACGTCGATGGTGAGCGCCGCCTGAAACAGCAGCAGCGGCAGGAAGACCACGATGAATGTGTCCGACGTGAAGGGCAGGTTGACGAGCGGCCGCACGATCTCGTCGAATGCCGTGGTCATGGGCGTATAAAGAAGGAACGCGGCGACACCGCCGATCGCGACGCCGACCAGGGCGAGAAGCACCGAATGCGGCAGATGCGTGCGCTCCGCGATCGGCTGCACGAAGCTGATCGGTATCAGCAGGGAAGCGATGGTAAGGGCGATCACCGCTACTTCGAGCACGCGCCGGTCTCTCCGCCTCGCGATTGCGTCCGCCGCAGGTTAACCGAGGCGATCCGGTCCGCAAATTGAAAAGGCCGCTCCCGTCGGAGCGGCCCTTTCGGACTAGCAGCTGCGCGGCGCGTCAGCGCGAGTAGAACTCAACCACGAGGTTGGGCTCCATCGGCACCGGGAAGGGCACGTCCGCGAGCTTCGGCGCGCGGATGAAGCGGCCCTTCATCTTGTCGTGATCGACCTCGACGTAGTCGGGCACGTCGCGCTCGGCCGATTTCACGGACTCCATGACGAGCGCCATCTGCTTGCTCTTTTCCTTGAGCTCGATGCCGTCCTCGTTCTTCACCTGGTAGGACGGGATGGTCACGCGCTTGCCGTTGACGCGGACGTGGCCGTGATTGACGAGCTGGCGCGCGGAGAAGACCGTGGGCGCGAATTTCATGCGGTAGACGACCGCATCGAGGCGGCGCTCCAGGAGCTCGATCAGGTTCTCGCCGGTGTCGCCGCGGCGCCGCGCCGCTTCCTCGTAGAAGCGGCGGAATTGGCGCTCGCCGATGTTGCCGTAATAGCCCTTGAGCTTCTGCTTCGCCATCAGCTGGACGCCGTAGTCCGAGGGCTTCTTGCGCCGCTGGCCGTGCTGGCCCGGACCGTAGTCCCGGTTGCGATTGAGGGGGCTCTTCTGCCGGCCCCAGAGATTGACGCCGAGGCGCCGGTTGATCTTGTACTTCGACTGGTGTCGCGTGCTCATGGCTCTCCGTCGCAGCTCGAGCTGCAGATGTTGTCCCGATAGTCCCCCGGACCCGGCCGGCGGCGGGGCAGTGACGCCCACTTTCTCGGGAATGAAGGCGCGGGACTATAGCGACGGAGGATGCAAAGTCAACGATACCTCGGGCATAGCGGGCACCTCTTATTGATCGTCATGGCCGGGCTTGTCCCGGCCATCCACGTCATCCAGCGCGCAACCGTGCCCACGTGGATGGCCGGAACAAGTCCGGCCATGACGAAAAACCATGAACTATCATTCACTTATCCGCCACCCGCTTCTTCCCCGGCCTGCGCCTTGGGCCGGCGAAGGCCGTGACGACGCCGTGGAGGGTGCGGAGCTCCTGCTCCGTGCAATTCGCGCGGAGGAAGAGCGAGCGGAGATTGCGCACCATGCTCGGGCGCTTGTCGCGCTGGCGGAGGAAGCCGTTCAAGACCAGCTCCTCCTCGAGATGATCGAAGAACCGGTGATATTCCTCCTGCGTCGCGGGCCGGCTGTGGCCGACATGGAGTTGCTCCGCAGGCGTCTCGTCCCCCGCGAGGAACCACTCGTATCCCACCAGCAGCACCGACTGCGCGAGGTTGAGCGAGGAGAAGGCGGGGTTGAGCGGCACCGTGATGATGGTCTCCGCGAGCGCCACCTGGTCGCTCGTGAGCCCGGTGCGCTCGGGGCCGAAGAGGATGCCGCAGCTCTCGCCCATGGCGGTAAAGCGCCGCATCTCCTGCGCCGCCGCTCTCGGCGTCAGGATACGCTTCACCATGTGGCGATCACGGGCCGTCGTGACGTAGAGGTGCCGGATCTCCGCGATGGCCTCTTCCATCCGGGCGTAGAGCCTGGCGCCGTTGACGACGATGTCGGCGCCGCTCGCGGCAGTGATCGCCTTGTCGTTGGGCCAGCCGTCGCGGGGCCGCACCAGACGGAGGTCGCCGAGCCCGCAATTGAGCAGCGCCCGCGCGGCCGTGCCGATGTTCTCGCCGAGCTGCGGCTCCACCAGGATCACCGCGGGACCCGCGGCGATGCGCGGACGCCGCCGATTTGTGCCGGCCATCCCTAGCCCCGCCGCCCCGACTTCCAGAGCTTGTAGGTGAGGCTGTCGTTGAGGGCGATGTAGGAGGCGTCGATGACGTTGGCGGAGACGCCGACCGTGGACCAGGTCTCGCCGTGGCCGTCGGCGCTCTCGATCATCACGCGCGTCACGGCCTTGGTGCCCTCCTCGGGCGTGAGGATGCGCACCTTGTAGTCCGTGAGGCGCACCTCCGCGAGCTCGGGATAGACGGGGATGAGCGCCTGCCGGAGCGCGCTGTCGAGCGCGTTCACGGGACCGTTGCCCTCGGCCACGGTCATGACGCGCTGCCCGCCGACCTCGACCTTGATCGTGGCCTCCGAGAGCGTCACCAGCTCGCTCCGCGCGTTCCAGCGGCGCTCGTCGAGGACGCGGAAGCTCTGCAGCTTGAAATATTCCGGCACGGTGTCGATGAGCCGCCGCGCCATCAGCTCGAAGCTCGCCTCCGCGCCGTCATAGGCGTAGCCCGCGAACTCCCGCGCCTTCACCTGCTCCAGAAGCGGCCCGAGCTTCGCGTGCTGCGCGTCGAGATCGATCCCGATCTCGCGCAGCCGCGCGAGCAGGTTGGAGCGTCCCGCCTGATCCGAGACCACGACGTGCCGGCGGTTGCCGACGAGGGCGGGATCGACGTGCTCGTAGGAGCGCGGGTCCTTCTCGACCGCGGAGACGTGGAGCCCGCCCTTGTGCGCGAAGGCGGCCTCGCCGACATAGGCCGCGTGCCGGTTGGGCGAGCGGTTGAGGCGCTCGTCGAGGAGCCGCGAGAGATGCGTCAAGCCCTTGAGCCCCTCCTCCCCGATCCCCGTCGAGAACCCCATCTTCAGCATGAGGCTCGGGATGATCGAGACGAGGTTGGCATTGCCGCAGCGCTCGCCGAGCCCGTTGATCGTGCCCTGCACGTGCCGCGCCCCCGCGCGCACGGCTGCGAGCGTGTTGGCGACCGCATTCTCGGTGTCGTTGTGGCAGTGGATGCCGAGGCGGTCGCTGGGCACGGTCCTCGCGACCTCCGCCACGATCCGCTCGACCTCGTGCGGGAGCGAGCCGCCGTTGGTGTCGCAGAGCACGAGCCAGCGCGCGCCCGCGGCCTCCGCGGCCTTCAGGCATTCGAGCGCGTAGCGGGGATTGGCCTTGTAGCCGTCGAAGAAATGCTCGGCGTCGAAGATCACCTCGTCGAGCCTCGTGCGGAGATGCGCGATCGACTCCCCGATCATCCCGACGTTCTCCGGGAGCTCCGCGCCGAGCGCGACCTTCACGTGGAAGTCCCAGGTCTTGCCGACGAGGGTCGCGACCCTGGCGCCGCTCGCGAGCGTCGCCGCAAGGCCGGGATCGTTGGCAGCACTCCGCCCCGAGCGCCGCGTCATGCCGAAAGCCGCGAGCCGCGCCTTCGCGAGCCGGGGCGCTCCCGCGAAGAAGGCATCGTCCGTGGGATTAGCGCCGGGCCAGCCGCCCTCGATGTAGTCGATCCCGAGCCTGTCGAGCTCGCGCGCAAGCGCCGCCTTGTCCGTGGCGGAGAAATCGACCCCCTGCGTCTGCGCCCCGTCGCGCAGCGTGGTGTCGTAGAGATAGAT
>DATKNV010000175.1:0-17379 GCA_035541215.1 Allostellaceae bacterium
CGCCTGGACCGTCCACGTGAACCTGATCTGGAGCCCGGTTCCGAACGTCGATACCGGAATCGAGTGGATTCGCATGCAGGCCCGCAATCATCAGAACGTGGACGCGAACACGAACCGCTTCCAGACCTCGATGAAGTTCTATTTCTAGCGCGGGCACTTCCTTCTGCGGCGGTAGCCATCGCTCCGGCGCCGTCTCGCACCTCTTGAACTCCTAAGAGCCGCTTCCCAAATTCCCGGCCGCCGGGCGCCCAGAGATGCCCGGCGGCATTCATGTTCCATGGTTTCCATGAGGGGAGAACGTGGCGATGAAAGTCGTAACCGTCAGGGCCCGGCCATCGGCAACGCCCGAGGGCGCCGGGGCTCCCTGGAGCAAATCTCGACTCGATTGGCAGCGCCCCGACGGCGCACCCGCAGAACGCGCAACGGCGGAGCAGGCGGCCGCGCCGACGCAGCAGCCGCCTTGGCCCCGGGTCTTTCCCAGCCTTTAGCATCAGGACAAGGAGGGCTCATCATGGCATTGCTTTTTCCCGATCCCTTCGACGCCCTGCTCCAGTTGCAGCAGGCGCTCGATTCCTTTCGCGCCAGCGATTGGCTCGAGACGAGCCTGAGCGGCGTCGGCTCCTATCCCCCGCTCAACGCCTTCCGCAAGGGCGACGACCTCGTGATCGTCGCGGAGGTGCCGGGCGTGCGGAAGGAGGACGTCGCGCTCGAGATCAAGAACAACACGCTCCGCATTTCCGGCACCAAGACCGTCTCGTACGGCGAGAAGGCGGCGCTCCACCGGCGAGAGCGCTCGGCCGGCCGCTTCGACCGCGCGGTGGCGCTTCCGGTCGAGGTGGACGCCGAAGGCGTCAAGGCGGAGTGCCGCGACGGCATCCTCGCGCTCTTCCTGCCGCGTGCCGAGCGCGACAAGCCCCGCTCTATCCGGATTTCCTGAGGGAGGCTGAAGATGGCAAACGAGCAAGCGCTCGACGTGCGCGAGAAAAAGGAACTGGTGACCAAGGAGGAGAAGACGGTCCCCGCGCGCTACTACGTTCCCGCGACCGATATCTACGAGACGGAGGCGGCGCTCACGGTGGTGATGGAGCTGCCCGGCGTCGACAAGAAAGACCTCGACCTCGCCGTCGAGAACGACGTGCTCCGCGTCGAGGGCCGGATCGATCTCGGCAAGTACGAGGGCCTGGAGCCGCTCTACACCGAGTACAATGTCGGCCACTTCTCGCGCAGCTTCACCCTCTCGCGCAAGATCGACCAAGCTGCGATCCAAGCCGAGCTCGAGGACGGCGTCCTTACGCTGACGCTCCCCAAGGCGAAGGAGGCGCAGCCAAGGAAGATTAAGATCGGATGACGGTATCGCCTCTCCCCTCGTGGGAGAGGCGACTCCGCCTTGCGTCTTCGAGTCCCGCCGCGCATGATTCCGCGAACGGTGTCGAGTCGCGGAAGTTGGAAACGGCGCTTTATCGTCCGGTGAAACGGTACCTCGAGGGGCTCGGCTTCGAGGTCAAGGGCGAGGTGCGCGGCTGCGATCTCTTGGCGCTCAAGGGCGAGGCGGCGCCCGTCGTCGTGATCGGCGAATTGAAGCTCGCCTTCACGCTCGAATTGATCCTCCAGGGCGTCGACCGGAGTGCTGCTTGCGACGAGGTCTGGCTCGCGGTCAGGAGCGCCGTGCGCGGACGCCGGCGCGAGCGCGACCGCCGCGTCAAGAAGCTCTGCCGCCTCCTCGGATTCGGTCTCCTCGGCGTCTCCTCGCGGGGACACGTGGAGGTGCTGGTGCCCGCGGGGCCGTGGCGGCCGCGGCGCGACACGGGCCGGCGCTCGGAGCTCGTCGAGGAGCATCGCCGGCGGATCGGCGATCCCGTCCAGGGCGGCAGCACGCGCGCCCCCATCATGACCGCCTATCGCCAGCGCGCGCTCGCGGTCGCAGCGGCGCTCGCGGAGGGGCCGCGGACGACGCGCGCGCTCAAGGCGGCGGCGGAGGACGCGCCGACGATCCTGCTGCGCAACGTCTACGGCTGGTTCGCGCGCGTCGAGCGCGGCGTCTACGGCCTCACCGAGGCCGGCCGCGCGGCGCTCCGGCGCTGGCCGCAGAAGGCGCCCCAGCTCGCGATCGCGGGCTGAGCCTCAGGGGAACTGGCTCTGGAGCGCCCGCACCGCCGCCTTGGCGTCGAGGATGCCGTAGCCGAGCCGCCGGCTCCATCCGCCGCCCCGGGGCCGCCTCGCGGTGAGGGTCAGCAGCACCTTGAGCGCGAGCGGCGGCACGGCCGCGCCGGACCAGCGCGTCCGCAGCGCCGCCACCGTCCCCGCGGCGATCGCGCAGGCGGCGGAGGTGCCGCTGTTGAGCATGTTCGCGTCGCGGGTCTCGCAGAAATTGCTCGGTGCACAGAGATCGGGCTTCGCGAGCGAGAGCCGGCGCTGACCCGGACCCTCCGAGGAATATCCGAGCCACATCTCGTCCGCCAGCACCGCGCCTAGGGTCAGCACCATCGGGTGCGAGTTGGCGCCGTAGATGCTGTGGCCGGGTCCGCGGTCGTGCTCGCCGCAGCGCGGGCTCGGGTCGAACTGCCCGCAATTGCCGGCGGCGAAGACGACGTCGAGCCCGTCCTGGGCGACGGTCGCGCCGACCGTGCGGTTGAAGGCGTGATTGGGATTCTCGGTGTAATCGCCGAGATTCGGGAGCTCGCTCCGCCGGTCGAAAATTCCCCAGGCATTGACGAGCACCCAGGGCCCGGACCAGCGCGGAAGCTGGCGCAGCAGGCGGATCGTCTGCACGACGGTGCGCCAGACCCCGTCCGCCTCGCCGATGAAGAGCGGCACGTTCGAGATGCGCGGCGGCAGCAACGGCACGTCGTAGATCAGCGCCTTGGGCGCGAGGTCGAGGACGTTGCGCGCGATCATGCCGGCATGAGTGCCGGGCGTCGTCATACCCGGGAGATGGACCATGCCCGAGGCATCGACGACGGGCCAGCCGCCGCCCCAATTCGCGGCGGGGATCAGCGTCTTGTCGAGACCCTCGTCGATGATGACGACGTTGACGCTCCTGCCGTCGAGGCCCGCGGCCTTGAGCGCGTCGGCGCCGAGGAGGTCGCGCGCGCGCCGGCGGTCGCCGACGACGATCCGGTCGGGCGCCGTTGGATCGAAATGATCCTGAGTCGTGCCGCCGGGGTCGGCGCCGATCCCCAGGAAGGCATTTCCCTCCTCGTCGAGCGCGACGCCGAGCTTCGCCTGCACGAGGTCGCGGAACTGGCGCAGCGAGGTCTCGTCGGCGAAGCCGTAGCCGATGATGAGCTCGTCGGGATCGGGGAGGCGCTGGAGCTCGCGGGGATCGAGCCCCTCGATCTCCGGGACGGCGGCGAAGCTCGGCGTCGACTCCACCTTGATGGTCTTCGCGAGCTGCGCCGGCGCGCCCAGCTTCTTCAGGAGATTGTCGGCGAAGAGTTGAATGTCCGGAACCTCTTGGCTCCGCGGTCGGCCGCGCTTCTCCGGCCGCGCGAGGCTCCGCGCCGAAACGAGGGCTCTGGGATAAATCCTGAGCAATTCCGGGGTGGCCTTGAGCACCGCGTATTGGCGCAGCGGCACGCTTGATATCATCGACTCATCTCCGCCTGCGGGTTAGGATCAATGATAATTCAAGCTTATCTGATTTCGCGCGCCCGTGCGCGGGTTTCTCGTGCGGGGCGCGGCAAGCGGCGGTTGAACGTCTCGGGAGTTCGATGAATGCCGGCGGCAACGAAGCGAGCCTCGCGGATGAGGGCGATTCCAAAGTGGTGACCCTTTTCGGCGTCGAAGGCAGCCGGCACGCGGGCGAGGCCGCGGCGCGGCGGCTGAGCGCCGTCGCTTTCGTCGACATCGTCGGCTACACAATCCTGATGGCCCGCGACGAGGCGGGGACGCACGAGCGCTGGATGCGCCTCATGGCGGAAGTGCTGCGCCCGAGGGCGGCGCAGCAGCGCGGCCGCATCGTCAAGTCGACGGGCGACGGCGTGCTCGCGGAATTCCCGAGCGCGCTCGACGCCGTCGTCTGGGCGCGCGAGGTGCAGCAGGCGTCGGCGGAGGCGCAGGCGCGCGACGCCGAGCGGAATCTTCCGCCGATCGCGCTGCGCATCTCCGTCCACATCGGCGACGTCGTGGAGACCGAGAACGACATCTACGGCGACGGCGTCAACGTGGCGGCGCGGCTCCAGGAGCACGCCGAGCCCGGAGGGATCGTGCTCTCGGCGGCGGTGCACGATCTCGTGCGCGGCCATCTCAAGGCGCCGCCGCGCGATCTCGGCATGGTGCCGCTCAAGAACTTCGAGCTCCCCGTGCACGCCTACGCGCTCGACACCGCGGCCCCGTCCCTGCAGGTGCCGATGCCTCCGCGCGCGAGCCAGATGCCCTCGATCGCGGTGCTGCCGCTCCACAACATGAGCGGCAATTCCGACGACAACTACTTCGCCAAGGGCCTCGTCGCGGACATCATCGTCTCGCTCGCGAGCCTGCGCGAGCTCGTGGTGATCTCGCACGCCTCGACGCTCCGCTACAGCGACGCCGAGCCGGATCTGCGCGCCATCGGCCGCGCGCTCGGCGTGCGCTACGTCGTCACGGGGAACCTGCGGCGCACCGCGCAGCTCGTGCGGGTCTCGCTCCAGCTCTGGGACGCCGAGAGCGCGAGCAGCATCTGGGCGCACACGGCGGAGGTGCCGCCCGCGGAGGTCTTCGAGGCGCAGGACCAGATCGTCGTCAAGATCGTCGGCGGCGTGGCGCCGCACGTGCGCGGCGCCGAGCTCCAGGCGGCCATGCGCAAGCGGCCCGCGAGCTTCACGGCCTACGATCACACGCTGCGCGCGCTCGACATGATGAACCGGCTGCACCGGGAGGCCTTCGAGGAGGCACGCTCGCATCTCGAGCGCGCGATGGCGCTCGATCCCGCCTTCGCCGCGGCCTATGCCTGGGCCGCGCGCTGGTACAGCATCCGCGTGGGCCAGGGCTGGTCCGATGCGCCCGACAGCGACCGCGAGAAGGCGGCGGAGCTCGCCTCGCGCGCGATCGAGCTCGACCGGCAGAACGCGCTCGCGCTCGCGATCTACGGCCACCTGAAGTCGTTCCTCTTCCACGACTACGAGAGCGCGCTCGTCTATTTCGAGCGCGCGCTCAGCGCCTCGCCCTCGAGCTCGCTCGCCTGGATGCTCTCGAGCGCCACGCTCTCCTATGTCGGGCGCGGCGAGGAGGCGGTGCGGCACGCGGAATGGGGCCTTCGCCTCTCGCCCTTCGATCCCGGCCTCTACGCCTATTACTTCTTCCTGGGTCTCGCGCATTACGGCAACGGCAACTACGCCGAGGCCGTGAAATGGGGCCGCATGGCCGCGAGCGAGAACCCTCGCTACACCTCGACCTTCAAGCTGCTGGCGGCGAGCCTCGCGGCCCTGGGCCGCATCCCCGAGGCGAAAGAGGCGGCGGAGCAGCTCGTGAAGTCGCAACCCGGCTTCCACCTCGGCGACTACGGACGAGAGCGGCAGCCGTTCCGCGATCCCGAGCTGAGCGCGCGCTATCTCGCGCATCTCTCGGCCGCGGGACTGCCGGACTGACTGCGGAGACCAGCAAGGGAGGACCACCATGGCGCGACCGATCGGAACCAGTGACGGATTGGACGGGCTCGACGGATTGGACGGACTCGACGGGTTGGACGGACTCACCAGCGGCCAGCCGACGGGAGGCGGCACGCTCTCCCGCCCGATCGGCGTCTCGCCCTCGCTCAGCCCCGCGCAAGGCGAGGACTGGTTCCGCGGCAACCAATGGCCTCCCGCGAACACCGAGCCGCCCGCCAATCCGGTCGTCAACAATCCCAATGCCGGCGTGCCCGCGCCGTGGCCCATCACCGGCATCACGAAGTTTCCGCGCCACCACTGGAGCGCCTCGCTCTATGCGATCGTGGTACTCGCGGATTTCGTCAAGCAGAGCGCGCCCAAGCCCACCGGCGGCGGCACCTACACCTTCGACAAGATCCTCGACCCCGTTGCGGACAAATGGGACCAGACGAAGGTGCAGGCGGAGATCGACGAGCTCACCTCGCTGATGGAGTTCCGTGCGGGAGTGATGGCGGAGGCGCTCGCGCAGCGCAACAACATCTCCGCCTATTGGCGCGGCATCTTCCTCTACGGCAATTCCTCGCACCCCTTCACCTACGACCTCACGCAGGCTGTGCTGAAGATCGGCGAGTTCGTGGCGATGTATTACAAGAACCTGTTCAACCGGCCCCGCCCCTCGCAGCTTTCGCCCTCGCTGCTGCCGCCGGTGGACGTGCCCGGCCATCCCTCCTATCCGAGCGCGCATTCGACGGAGTCGCATCTGCTCTCGGCGGCGCTGAAGCTGGTGTTCGACACCGCGAACGCGCTGCCGCCGGGGACGCCGGTGATCCCGCCCGCCGCCTACAACGCGCTCGACCGGGTCGCCGACCGCATCTCGCGCAACCGCGAGGTGCTGGGCCTGCACTATCCCTCCGACAGCGCGCTCGGCGTGCGGATCGCCGCGGCGACGCTGCCGCTGCTGCAGCAATGCCAGACCTTCCAGCAGCTCCTCGCTGGCGCCGCGGCGGAGTGGCGGGCGCTCACCTGAAGCGCGCCCCTCACTCGATCGCGTAGGCGGCGCGGCTGAGGAAGGCGGGCGGAACCGTCGGTCCCATGCTCTTCGCGGTCTCGAGGCTCACCATGAGCTCGATGGCGGCGGGCTGCTCGATCGGGAGATCGCCGCTCGATCCCCCGCAGGCGCGAGACGCAGCCGGTGGAAGCGCGCGAGCACGGGCTCGATCGCGGGGAGAGCCTCGTTGATGTCGAAATGCCGCTCCGCCGCCGCGAGGCCCGCGGCGTCGAGCACGAGAATCCGCGTGCCGTGGAAGCCCCGGACGAGGAAGGAGCAGGCTCCCGATAGGCTCAGCGCAAACGCCGCATCCGCGGCGTCCGAACAGGGCCGCTCCTCCAGCGTGAGATAGGCGAGCGCGGTCAGCACCGCCGCCAGCAGATCGCGCCGCAGGAAGCGCGGGAATTCGAGCGCGAGCGCGTCGGCGATTCCGGCCGCGAGGCGGCGGTCGAGTTCGCCGGCCGCGACGTAGGCGTCCTCCCCGCGCTTTCCTATCGCGAGCATGCTCTCATAGGCCGCCAGGAGGCGCGCCGTCACGGCTTCCTTGCTGAAGCCCGCCGCGAATTTGCGGGCGCCGTTCTCGCAGAGGCGCTCGCGCAGCGCCTCGTCCGCGAGCGCGCGGCTCAGGCATTGCGCGAGCGCCTGCGGATCGTCGATGGGGGCGAGCAGGCCGTCGACGCCGTCCGCCACGAATTGCACGGCACCGAGCGCGCGCGTCGCGACGAGCGGCCGCCACATCGCCCAGGCCTCGGCGATCACCGTGCCGAAAGGCTCGTGCCGGCTCGGCAGGGCCACGACGTCGGCGGCCTCGATGAGCGCGCGGCGGTCGCTGCGCCAGCCGAGGAAGCGCACCCTCGCGCCGAGTCCGAGCTTCGCCGAGAGCCGCTCGTAATTGCGCCGCTCCGGCCCCTCCCCCGCGAGCCAGAGATGGACGCCGGGCAAGAGCGCGACCGCACGGAGGATCGTGTCGATCCCCTTCTTCCAATGGAGGCGCGAGAGCACGAGGACGACGGGCGCGTCCGCGGGCGTAGCGAGCGCCGCGCGCTCGACCGGCGGCGCCTCCGGGACCGTGCCGAAGGGATGGACGAGGAAGGTGCGGTGCGGCGGCGATCCCCGCTCGAGGAGGTGCCGCGTCATGTGCGGCGTGATCCCCATGAGGAAATCGGCGCGGCGGAAGCGGCGGAGAGTGTAGTAGCCGCCGAGCCAGCCCAGGACCGGGCACGGCATGCGCCGCGGCACGAAGGAGACGGCGCGCCCCATCCAGGCATGGACGAGATCGGCCTCGAGCTCCTCTGCCTGGCGCCTCACCCAGGAGCGGATGGCGCCGAGCCGCTCGAAGCGCGAGAAGGCGATCGGAAGCGCAGGGATCTCGGCGGCGGCGTAGCGCTCGAGGATGCGGGGATGCGGCCGGCAGATCACAGTCTGCTCGACGCCCTGCTCCGCGAGCGCGAGGATCGCGTCCTGCGAGAAGGTCTCGGCCCCGCCGAAGGGCGCGCCGGCTATGAGGTGCAGGATCCGCAATCGCAATGCCCCGCGTTGAACGAGCGGGGCGAATTTGTGCGCTGCTGTTCTATTCGATCCTTATCGACCTAAGCAGCGACTACCCCCTAATGAGCAGATTTATAGCTCCTAGGGGTTCTAAAGGGAAGGGCCGCGGCGCGCTCAGGCGAGCTTCTGGCGGAGGAGCGCGGAGAGGCGCTCGGCGAGCAGGACGAGCACGAAGGTGACGATGAGGTAGAGCGAGACTTTGCGGTAGTCGAAGAGGTTCATGTAGGTCATGAGCTGGAAGCCGATCCCGCCGGCGCCGACGAAGCCCAGCACCAGCGAGGAGCGGATGTTCTCGTCGAGCCGGTAGAGGCCGATGCCGAGGAAAGTCGGCAGCACGGAGGGCACGATGCCGTGGGTGAATATCTGGACGCGCGTCGCGCCCGCGAGTGCCAGCGCGTCGATCGGCGCCATGTCCATGTGCTCGATCGTCTCCGCGAAGAGCCGGCCGAGCATCCCGATCGAATGGACCGCGAGCGCCAAGCCGCCGGCGAAGGGCCCGAGACCCACGGCCGTCACGAAGAGGAGCGCCCAGACGAGCTCGTGCACCGCGCGGCAGAAGCCGATGATGCCGCGCGCGAGGAAATAGAGGACGCGCGAGGGCGTGACGTTGGCGGCGGCGAGCACCGCGAGCGGCACCGCGAGCACGACGCCGACGACGGTGCCGAAGATCGCGAGGTCCACGGTCTCGATGGTGGGCCAGAGCGTGTCCTCGAGATGCGAGAAGTCCGGCGGGCTCGCGCGGCGGATGAAATCCGCCATGCCGAAGAGGCCCGTGACCAGATCCTGGGGCCGCGCCTGCGCCATCCAGAAGGACTGCACGATGACCGCGATCACGAGCAGGATCAGCGAGAGGCGCGCCGCGGTGGCGAGCGATCCCGCCCAGCCGCTCGCGGGCGGAATCCGCACGCCGGTCTCGGTGCCTGCGGTCATGCGGCGTCCTGGAGGTAGAGGTTGCGCACGGTCTCGCGCGGGAGTTCCGCAGAGGGGAGATCGAAGGCCAAGCGACCGTCGCGGATGCCGACGACGCGGTCGGCGTAGGAATAGGCGAGCTCGACCTGGTGCAGCACGCAGAGCACCGCAAGGTTCTCCTTCTCGGCGAGGCGGCGCAGCAGGCGCATGATCTCCTCGGCGGCCTCGGGATCGAGGCTCGCCACGGGCTCGTCCGCGAGCAGGACCCGCGGCCGCTGCGCGAGCGCCCGGGCGATCGCGACGCGCTGGGCCTGGCCGCCCGAGAGCGTGCTCGCGCGCTGCCGCCCGATCTCCGGGAGGCCGACCGCCTCGAGGTAGCGCTGCGCCGCCGCGAGCTCCTCGCGCGGTAGGCCGCCCAGGGCGGTGAACCACGATACGTGATGGCCGAGCGAGCCCGTCGCGATGTTCGCGAGCACGCTCCGCCTCCGCACCAGGCTCGACTGCTGCGAGATCATCGCGAGCTCGAGCCGCGCGCAGCGGAGCTTCTCGCCCTCGAGCTCCGCGAGATCGGTCTCGTTCACGCGGACCTCGCCCTGCGTGGGCCTCAGCGTCCGCGCGATGCAGCGCAGCAGCGTGGTCTTCCCGCTGCCGTTGCCGCCGAGCACGATCACGAGCTCGCCGGCTCTCACCGTCAGGTCGAAGTCGGCGAGCGCGAGCTTGCCGTTCGGATATCTGAGGGAGAGCCGGCGGACCCGGAGCACCGAGGCGCCCTCCGATCAGCTCAACTTCTCGAGGTCGATGTTGAGCGTCTTCACGAGATCGCGGATCGGATCGTAGGCGGCGTCTGTCTGCGGCACGAAGCGGGTGCCGCCGAGGCCCATGATCTTGCGATCCTCGGCCGGGAGCACGGAGAGGTCGAGGGTCTGCAGCACCTGGATGAGCCGCTTCTTGAAGCCCTCAGGCAGGTCGCCGCGGACGCTGATGGGGTCGGTCGGGATCGGATCGGACTTCCAGAGGAAGACCACGTCGCCGTCCTGGTAGTGGCCGCGCTGCTTCGCGGATTCGAGCTGCTCGCTGTTGAGCTCGCCCGCGTCGACCTTCTTGTTGTAGAGGGCCTCGAAGGAGGCGGTGTGGCTACCGGCGTAGATGCCCTTCACGTCCTTGTCGGGATCGAGCCCGGCCTTGCGCAGGCCCAGCGCCGGGAAGAGATGGCCCGAGGTCGAGGCGGGATCGGAGAAGGCGAAGGTGTGGCCCTTGATCTCCGCCACGGTCTTGATGGGCGAGTCCTTGGGCACGATGATGCTCGCCCAGTAATTGTCGGGCTTGCCCTCGGCATTGCTGAAGGCGGCGACCGCCTCGGCCTTCGCGACCTGGTGCGCGAGCACGTAGCCCAGCGGGCCGAACTCGCCGATCTCGAGCTTGCCGTTCCGCATCGCCTCGATCTCGGCGTTGTAGGTCGTGGTGACGAAGATCTTCACGTCGCAGCCGAGCTTTTCCGCGAGCACCTTGCCGATGTGCTCGTAGATCGGCACGAGCTTCGCCGAGGTGTCGTAGGGCTCGACACCGAAGCGGACCTCGCCGCCATTGGGACAATCCGCCATCGGAGCGGCGAGCGCGGCCGGTATCCCCGCGCAGAGAGAGACGACGGCGCCCGCCAGCACGGGCATCCAGTGCAAGCCCTTCTTCATTGCTACCTCCTGCTGATTTCTAGCCGAGACCGGGCGGCACACGAGGCCTCCTCCGGAGGCAACCCCGCATGCGCCCACGGAGCATGCTAGGCGAGGGCCGTGGCAGGCATGTTGCGGGGAGGTGACGCTTTCTTTGCACGCGCGCCGGCGCGGCTCCTCCGAAAGGGGGAATTCCGCACGGCCTGCCAGAGCCGCAGCATGAGCGCGTGTCCGAGCTCGGAATCGAGAATCCGAAGCTGCGTCGGCTTTACGGCGACTGGCAGCAGCGCCGGGGCGGGCGCAGCCTGCCCGCGCGCGCAGATTTCGACGTGCTCGATCTCGAATACGTCATGGGCGATCTCAATCTGCTGGACGTGCTGCGCGACCCCCTGCGGTTCCGCTTCCGCGTGCACGCGACGAACGCGACCTTGCGGCTCGGCTACGACCTCACGGGCAAGACGGTCGACGAATATCCCGACCCCGCCTACCGCGCGCTCGTGCAAGAGGATTACAGCGCCGTCGTAGCGTCGCGCGCGCCGCACCGCGTGCTCTACGATCCCTTCGAGACAGCCGCGCGCGTCCTGCGCTGGGAGGGTCTGATCCTCCCGCTCGGCGCCGACGGCGAGACCGTCGACATGCTGATGGCGGGGCTCGATCTCCTCTGAGGCGGAGGCTCAGGGGAGCGGCGCTACCGGGACGTAGCGGCCGCCGCGCCAGAGCGAGACCTCGCGCGCGGCGAGCAGGCGCTCGACGCGCTCGCCATGCGCCGAAAGCGGCAGGATCAGGCTCTCGCCCATCCAGTCGCGCTCGTCGAGACGAATGGCGCCGGAGACGGCGAGCGGCCGCGCGGAGCGCGCGACCTCGAGATAGTTCGCCTCGAGGAAGGCGCGGGTCGCGGGCTCGGAGAGCTCCTCGAGCATCTTCCCCGTCATCTCCTGGCCGACCGCGCGGCAGAACGGCGTCGCCGCGAGGCGAAAGCGGAAGCGATAGCTCCCGGCATCCTCGCCGATCACGTCGATGACGGAGACGCGGCCGATCAGCGGCCTGAACTCCGCGGGATCGATGTCCGCGCGAGCGGGCATCCGCCGCTCGCCGCGCCGTCCCTCCCAATACTCCAGGAGACCGCGGAGACCGGCGGAGCGCAGCGGAACGGGAACGGGGGAAGCGGGCTCGGACATCAACGGACTCCTCGAGGCAGGCAAGCGGAACGGCGGACTTCTCTAAAGTACTTCTCTAAATTTTTTCTTTCCGCGCCGTAATTAACGCAAGTATTGTATAGAATACATCAAGTATTTATCGCGAATATTTACAACATTCTCCGGGCGGTTCACCTGAGGTTAGCCATGACGGGCGGAGCGCGATCGGGCGCCGTGCCGCCGAGAAGCGGTTTGACCTAGCGTGGGGAGAAGCCTAACTTTCGCGCTCTAGCCCTGGGTGCGGGGGATCGGCAGGGGGATGCCGGACGCAGCCGGGGCGGAGGGGGATCGATGCCGAGCTTTCCGGGAAAGACGCGGCAGGTGTGCCTGCTGGCCGCCGCGCTCGTCTGCTTCGCGCTAGGGGGCTGCACGGGCCCGCAGCCGGGCGGGGGCGCGGCTGAGACGGCGCCGGCTGCGAGCGCGCCGCCGCCGCTGCCGCCCATCTCGGGCCCGCGGCCCACCATCGCCGTCGGGCGGATCGATGCGATCGCGGGGCTGAGCGGCCCCTATTCCGCGGCGGCGGCGGGGCCGGGGGTCGCGGCGATGCTGAGCACCGCGCTCGAGCAGTCCGGACGCTTCGTCGTCACGGAGCGCTTCGACCTGACGCAGGTCCTGACGGAGCAGCAGCTCGCGGCGAACCGTCTCGCGCAGGGCGCGGCCGCGCCGCAGCCGGGCTCGATCGTTCCCGCGCAGTATCTCCTGATGGGCTCCGTCACGGAGCTCTCCGCGGGCGATTCCGGCTCCGGCATCGGCATCGGCGCCGTCGGCGGCAACGGCGCGCTCGGCGGGCTCTCGCTGAGCGGCCAGGAAGGCGCGGTCGCGATCGACCTCCGCCTCGTCAACACGCGGACGGCACAGGTCGAGGACGCCTTCACCGTCCGCCGCCGCCTCAGCAGCACGGGGATCGGCGTGACCGGCGGCTATCGCGGCATCGTCCTCGGCGCCAACGAGTTCTGGAGCACGCCGCTCGGCGGCGCGATGCGCCAAGTGCTCGACGAGGCGGTGGCGCGGATCGCGGCGGATGCGGCGCGCGGCGGCTGGACCGCCCTCGTCGCGGAGGCCGACGGGCGCTCGCTCGTCGTCAACGCGGGCGCCGAGACCGGGATCAAGCCCGGCGACCGCATGATCGTGGAGCGGCCGGGCAAGACGATCACGGATCCCGCGACCAATCAGGTGCTCGCGGTCGAGATGCAGCGCATCGGCAGCCTCGTCCTCACGAGGGTCGAGGCGAAATACGCGGTCGCGACCTTCACGCCCGCCAGCAAAGAGGAGCCTCGCCGTGGCGACATCGTCAAACCCGAGAACTGAGCGCCGCCGGGCGCGGCGCCTCGCCTTCCTCCTGGCGGCGCTGCTGCTGGGAGCGCCGCTTTGCGGCGCGCTCGCGCAGTCGGAGCTGCCGGCCGAGCCGCGGGAGACGCAGCCGGGCTCGCGGCCGACGGAATCGCGGCCGGTGCCCGCCGAGCCGCAGCCCACGACGCCGAAAACGACGGCGCCCGCGCCGAGGACGGAGACGGTGCCGTCGATGCCCTCAGGCAGCGGCAATCGCTCGACGAGCGGCGGCTCGCGCACGACGCCCTCGGACGTGCTGCGCAACACCGAGCGCCGCGGCGCGGCTCCCGCGGGCGGCGGCTCCGGGGGCACGCCCGAGAACAGCGGCGGCGGCGACGTCAGCGGCCAGATCAACGATCTCGGCAAGGCCGTCCGCACGCAGGAATCGAGCAAGACCGCCGAGACCAAGACGACGACGAAGACGGAGAAAAAGACCATCACCAAGACCGACGGCAAGAAGCAGCCGCCGGCGAAGCAGACGACGGTGCGGACCTGGGAAGGCGTTCCCGTCGACTCCCAAGGCAACATGATCATGCGGGACGAGGAGCCCGGTCTCCCGCCGCCGCCGCCGCCGAAAAAGGGCGGCGGCGGTACGACCGCGACGCCGCCCGGCGAATCCACCGGCGGCGGCACCCCTCCGGCGGGCGGCGGCAAGACCGGCGGGACGACGGCCGAGGGCGGGGGCGGAAAGCCGAAGGCGACGGCTTACGTCGACGATTGCCGCGACAAGGCCGTGCCGGTCCCGCCACCCTGGGGCGATCCCGGCTGGGAGAAGCAGAAGACGCTGAAGCCCGAGGAGCTCTGGATCCTCAACGGCAAGGACATGTCCGCGGAGGTCTGGACCTACCGGCCGAAAAAGGGCGAGCCCGGCGAGGGCGGTCTTTGCGTGGCCTTGCCGCGGTACAGCAACGGCACGCTCATCGCCATGGGCATCATCTGCCAGGGCAAGGAGGGATACGTCTGCTTCTGGGATCTCGGCGCCCCGACGGTCGATAAGCCCGGCGGCGATCCCGGACAGAAGGCCAACCCCAAGGGCGTCAAGGTCGATGACATGCCGAACGGCAGCAATCTCAAGGAGAACTGCACGGAGTGCCATCGCGGCAGCAACGGCTTCATCGGCCATGCCGGCATCGACACGATCGGCGGCGAGAGCAGCAAGCCTTATAAGCCGCTCTCGGGCGGCCGCACGGACCAGGTCTGGTCCAATCCGAAAGCCCCCGGAAAATTCGCGCCGGGATGCCAGGCCTGTCACGTCCTGCCGAAGCTCACGCGCAACTATTGCCTCGCGGTGCTGAAGCCCGCGCTGAGCAGTCCGACGGAGGCCGGTAAGAAACCCCTCATGCCGCCGCCCGACGAGGATGCCTCGGGGTACAAGGACGACATCGAGGAGCTGCGCAAGGCCTGCAAGGAGCTCGGCGCCGATCTCTAGGGCGCGGCACCGGCCGGATGCGTGTCCTATCCCTCGATGGGAAGCTCACTCGACGTCAGAGACCATCGAGGGCGTGACGTCCAATGGACGTTTGCCGAAGGCCGGACGCCTGGCTCCTCGTTCAAAGATCCCGCGGGTACGATGACTTCGCGGCCGCTTCGAGTGAGATGCGGAACGGGCGAGCCGCACTTGCCGCAGAACGAGGTCGAGAAGCTCCGCGCTTGCGGGAAGTCGTACCGGACGACCAGGCTTTCCCCTCGTGTCCAGCGGAACGACTCCGGCGCCACGTAGGCGTTGGCAGCGTAAGCGCTCCCGGACGCCTTGCGGCACCGCGAGCAGTGGCAGTTCACGAATTTCGCGAACGGCAGACGGACTTCGTACCCGACCGAAGTGCACAGACAACTTCCGCTGACGATCATCGTGTGCTCCAGGTAGCAGATCGATTTTTTCCGATCTCGATCCTCAAGTAACTATACTTTATCGATGCGGAAGCGCACGCGAGACTGCAGCACCGTTCCCAGGCGGAGGAACCCGATCCGATTGCGGCGATCGAGCGGCGCGAGACCAGGGCCATCTGCGGGAGCTCGATCGGATCGAATCTCCGTGTTGCGCCACCTGGGCGGTCGTGGCGGGACGGCCGGACCAAATCCGCAATTCCAGGAAATCGAAACGGGACGCCGGCCATGTCAGTGGAAAAGGTAAAGACGCTCATCATCGGAGGGGGCCAGGCCGGGCTGGCAATGAGCGAGCATCTGACGAAGCACGGGGAGCCGCATCTCATCGTCGAGCGGCATCGGATTGCCGAGCGATGGCGCTCCGAGAGATGGGACTCTCTCGTCGCCAACGGCCCGGCTTGGCACGACAGATTTCCCAGTCGGGAGTTCTCCGGCATCGATCCCGACAGCTTCGCCTCCGCCGCCACGGTCGTGGATTATTTCGTCGGCTTCGCAGAGCAGATCGGCGCTCCCATACGCTGCGGCGTCGAGGTCACGGCCCTGCGCAGGAACGCCGACGGCGGCGGCTTCCGTGCCGATACGCCGGCGGGCGCGATCGAAGCCGCAAATGTCGTGGCCGCCACCGGGCCGTTTCAGCGCCCCATCGTCCCCACCCTCGTGCCCGCGGATGCAGGGATCGTGCAAATTCATTCCAACGGCTATCGCAATCCGGGACAGCTGCCTCAGGGGGCGGCGCTGGTGATCGGAGCGGGCTCTTCGGGCGCACAAATCGCCGACGAGCTTCTGCGCGCGGGGAGACGCGTCTATCTCTCGGTCGGCCCCCACAACAGGCCTCCCAGAAGGTATCGCGGACGGGATTTCGTCTGGTGGCTGGGGGTGCTGGGCATGTGGGATGCCGAGACCCGCGATCCCTCCATGGAGCATGTCACGATCGCCGTGAGCGGTGCCTATGGCGGCCACACCGTCGACTTCCGGCGCTTCGCCGCGCGCGGGATGCTGCTCGTGGGGAGGGCGGAAGCCTTCAGAGACGGCGTCATGCATTTCGCGCCCGATCTCGCGAGCAACGTTGCACGCGGAGACGCGGATTACCTCTCGATCCTGGACGCAGCGGACGCCTATGCCGCCCGGGAGGGTCTCGACCTCCCCAGGGAACCCGATGCGCGCAAGGCAGAGCCGGATCCGGAATGCTTGGTCGACCCAATTCGCCAGTTGGATCTCGCGGACGCCGGTATAACTTCGATTGTGTGGGCGACGGGCTACGCCCTCGATTTCCGCTGGCTGAAGGTCGATGCCTTCGATGAGAAGGGTAGACCGGTGCATCGCCGGGGTGTCTCGGAGGTGCCGGGGCTGTACTTCCTGGGGCTGCCGTGGCTCTCGCGCAGGGCTTCCTCCTTCATCTGGGGCGTCTGGCACGATGCCAAATACCTGGCGGGCCATATCGCAGCCCGCGGCTAGCGGTGGCGCTTTGCCGAAATGCTTGTCGCTCCCGCTTCGGGTCTTGTTTCGGATCTCTAGGAGGCCTCGCGATTGCGATTGACGGCTTCGCGGTCATGCCAATTGCAGAAGCCCTCTAAACGGCGCCTTTTCGGGTCGGTGCAGGAGTTCCTGGCCCGGCATTTCGAACGACTTGTTCCGGAGCGCCTCTTCGAGACCATGGAGCGAGCCTAGCGCGAATTTTTCCGGGCCTGGTTTCCACCAAATCGCAGACCGCCCGGTGCGCATGACGCGAGACGATTACATGGAGAAGGTCATGGAAAATCGAATGCCGAGCATCGTCGACCTGAACGCGGAGCTCGCGAAGCTGACGATGTTCCGGCGGACCCCTCGATCGACGGCGGCGGATCGAAAGGGAAGCGTCGCAGATTTGGCCTCCTACCGCGACGGCCTTCTCTTGGCCATAAAGGCGTCGGGGACAGATCATTGGGAGCGGCATCTCGCCGGAGACGAGCTGGTTTACATCCTCGACGGCAGCGCAACCCTCGAAATCGTATGCGACGCCGGACCGCCCAAATCGTTCCTGCTTCGCGCGGGAACGATCGCTGTCGTTCCGCAGGGTGCGTGGCACCGCCTTCGTTCTCCGGAGGGCGCGACGCAACTGGCCGCGACGCCCTTTCCCGGCGAAACGATCGAGCTCGACGTCGACGATCCCCGCGGAGTCGAGAGCAAGGCGATGTGAGCGAGGAATTCACCGGGAGGTCATCGCGGACGCTCGCTTCCGACGTGCCGCCGCTCAG
>DATKNV010000176.1:0-4564 GCA_035541215.1 Allostellaceae bacterium
CTGGGTCTCGCGCGCACCTATCAGATCATCACGCTCTTCCCGCGCGACACGCTGCTGCGGAACGTCGTGCTGGCGCTCTTGGGCCTCTCGCCGCTGCGCTGGAACCCGCTCCTGCCGCTCGCGGGACAGAAGCACCTCCGGGAGCTCGCGCACGCCGCACTCGCGCGCGTCGGCCTCGGGGCGATCGCGGAGCGGCCGCTCTCCGAGACCTCCTATGGCGAGCGCCGCCGCGTCGAGATCGCGATGGCGCTCGCGCAGAACCCGAAGGTCCTGCTGCTCGACGAGCCCTTCGCGGGCCTCTCGACGGATGAGCGGCGCGACGTGCAGCGCCTTCTCGCCTCGATCCCGCGCGAGGTCACGATCGTCATGATCGAGCACGACATGGACGTGGCGCTGGAATTCGCGGAGCGCATCACGCTCCTGCATTTCGGCGAGGTGATCGTGGAGGGCACGCGCGCGGAGGTCGTCAAGGACCCGCGGACCCGGGAGGTCTATCTTGGGGCCTGACGCGCTCGCCCTCTCGGGGATCGACGCCTTCTATGGCGACAGCCACGTCCTCCAGGACGTGTCGTTCCGGCTCCGCGCGGGGACGCTTTTGGGCCTTCTCGGCCGCAACGGCGCGGGCAAGACCACCTGCATGAACGTCGCCGTGGGCCTCTTGCCGCCGCGGCGCGGCGAGGTCGCGGTCTTCGGCGCGGACCTCGCGGGCGCAGCGCCGGAGGACATCGCCGCGGCCGGCGTCTCGCTCGTGCCGCAGGGCCGCCGCATCTTCCGCAGCCTCACCGTGCGCGAGAACCTCGCGGTCGCCGCACGGCGGTCGAGGGAGGCCGATGCCTGGACCGTCGAGACCGTCTTCGAGGCCTTCCCGCGGCTCCGCGAGAGGTCGAGCCAGATCGCGGGCTATCTCTCCGGCGGCGAGCAGCAGATGCTCGCGATCGGCCGCGCCCTCATGATGAACCCGCGCGTCCTCCTGATGGACGAGCCCTCCGAGGGCCTGGCGCCCCAGATCGTCGCAGACGTCATGTCGACGATTCGCAGCCTCAAGGCGCGCGGCCTCTCGATCGTGCTCGTGGAGCAGAACGCGAAGCTCGTCTTCGACATCGCCGACGACATCGTCATTCTCAACAGCGGTCGCGTCGTGCTTGCGGGCAGCGCCGCCGAGCTGCAGCGGAGCGGCATCGACCTGCATCAGCACCTCGGGATCTTCTGATGGGGTCGTGTATCCACTTCCTCCCGCTCTATAATGGCGCCATGGGCGGACTTGTTCCCGCCACGACGACAAAAGGCCGAAGAGACATAGGGGTAAGCCACCCATGAGCACGTCACCTCAACACTCCCGGATGGGCCGCGTCGAAGACGGGGAATTGCTGACCGGGCGGGGGAATTACCTCGCCGACCTCCGCCTCTCGCGGATGGCGACGGCGTGTTTCGTGCGCTCGGCGCACGCGCACGCCGCGATCAGATCGATCCGCGTCGAGGCAGCGCGTGCGGCGCCGGGGGTGCTCGCGGTGCTCACGGCGGCCGACATGGCCGGCATCGGCAACATCTCGCGGACGATACCGCAGAAGGGCCGCGACGGCGCGCCGCTCACGGCGCCGATGCGTCCTGCGCTCGCAGGCGAGCGCGTGCGCCACTCCGGCGAGGCGGTGGCGCTCGTGGTGGCGGAGACCTTGGTCGCGGCGCTCGATGCAGCGGAGCTGGTAGAGGTCGACTACGAGCCGCTCGCGTGCGTGATCGACGTGCGCGAGGCCGCGGCAACCTCGGCGCCGCAGCTTTGGCCGGCGGCGCCCGGCAACGTCGCCCTGGATTGGGTGGCACCGGTCGGCGACGAGGCCGCTCTCGCGCGCGAGATCGAGGCGCAGTTCGCTGCCGCCGCCAAGGTCGCTCGGATCTCGGTGGTGAACCAGCGCATCGTCGTGGCGTCGATGGAGCCGCGCGGTATCGCGGCCGAATTCAATGCCGCCGACGACAGCATGACGCTCCATGTGGGCTCGCAGGGCGTCACGGGGCTCCGCGATCAGATGGCGCTGATCCTGAACCTGCCGAAGGAGCGGCTCCGCATCGTCACCGGCGACGTCGGCGGCGGGTTCGGCATGAAGTCCGGCCCCTTTCCCGAATACGCCGCGGTTGCGGTCGCCGCGCGGAAGCTCGGCCGGCCGGTGCGCTGGCTCTCCACGCGCTCGGAGGCGTTCCTCACGGACAACCAGGCGCGCGACACCGTGACGGAAATGTCGCTCGCCCTCGATCGCGAGGGCAAGTTCCTCGCGCTTAAGGTCGAGGTACTCGCGAACATGGGGGCCTATCTGAGCCCGCAGGGCGTGTTCATCTCGACCTCCAACTTCGCGCGCTGCCTGCCCTGCGTCTATCACATCCCGCACATCGTCACGCGCATCCGCTGCCTCTACAGCAACACGGCGCCGGTTGGGCCCTATCGCGGCGCCGGACGGCCGGAGGCGAACTACGCAATGGAGCGCCTCGTCGACGAGGCCGCTCGGGTCGCCGGCATCGACCGCGTGGCGATACGTCGACGCAACCTGATCGCGCCGGCAATGCTCCCCTACAAGACTCCCTTCGGCGCCAGCATCGACAGCGGCGATTTCGCGGGGATCATCGACAGGGCGCTTGCCCGCGCCGACGCCGCGGGCTTCGCCGCGCGCCGCGCGCGCTCGGAGGCCGCGGGCAAGCGGCGCGGCCTCGGCATCTCCTGCTTCCTGGAGCACGCCGGCGGCGTACCGCAGGAAAGCGCGGCGATCCGGTTTCCCGGCGACGCCACGATTGCGGTGGTGCTCGGTGCACAGTCGACGGGGCAAGGTCATCGCACCGTCTTCCGCGACCTCGCGGCACGCCAGCTCGACATCCTCGCCGATCGCGTCGTCGTCCTCGAAGGCGATTCCGACCACGGCGTTCCCGGCGGCGGCACGGTCGCTTCCCGCGGCGCCATGACCTCGGGGATCGCGGTTACCGATACGGTCAGGGCCGTGCTGAGCAAGGGCCGCAAGCTCGCGGCGCAGTTCCTCGAGGCCTCCGAGGCCGACGTGATCTATGGCGGGGGCAATTTCGAGATCGCCGGGACCGACCGCCGCATCTCCTTGCTCGAGGTCGCGCGCAAGGCAAAGGCGGCCGGCGACAGCCTAGACACCCAGCTCGGCGTCGAGGTGCAGCAGTCCTTCCCCAACGGCTGCCACGTCGCGGAGGTCGAGATCGATCCCGATACCGGCATCGTGACGCTCGTGGGCTACACCGCCGTCGACGATTGCGGCACCGTCCTCGACCACACGATCGTCGAGGGCCAGGTGCACGGTGCGATCGCGCAGGGCGTGGGCCAGGCGCTCTCCGAGGATGCGATCTACGACCGCGAGAGCGGCCAGCTCCTCACCGGCAGCTTCATGGATTACGCCATGCCGCGCGCGGACATGTTCCCGGAGATGATCTCCGAACTCCACGCGGTTCCCTGCAAGACCAACGCGCTCGGCGTCAAGGGCGTGGGCGAGGCCGGCACCACCGGAGCGCTCGCGGCCGTCATGAACGCGATCGCGGACGCGATCCCCGGCGAGGCCGGCGCCAAGCTCGACATGCCCGCGACACCTCTCAAGGTCTGGCAGGCCTGCCGGACCCTCAAGGAAAAAGGAACGTGAGATGCTTTATACCTGCAGTCCCGCGCGCGCCGGGAGCGCGACCATCAAGGCCAAGAAGCCCGGCCGCGCCAAGGCCCCGGGGCTCACCGTCGACATCCACTGCCACGTGCTGACGCCGGCGGCGGACGAGCTGGTTGCGCCCGTTTTCCGCCCCGAGACCGACGCGCTCTTCAAGTTCGCGAACGAGGCGACGCGCGAGGTGAACCGGCTGCAGGGCCAGACGGTCCGCACCAAGCTCACCTCCATCGAGGAGCGGCTCAAGACCATGGACAAGCTCGGCATCGACATGCAGGCGATCTCGCCGGCGCCCAATCAGTATTACTATTGGACCGATCCCGAGCTCTGCCGGCAGACCTCGCGGCTCATCAACGACAACATCGCGGGCCTCGTCGCGGCCAATCCCGATCGCTTCGTGGGCCTCGGCACCGTGCCGCTGCAAGCGCCGGAGCTCGCGGTCGCCGAGCTCGAGCGGGTGGTGAAGGAGCTGGGGCTGCGCGGCGTCGAGATCTGCACGGACGTAGCCGGCGAGGAGCTCTCCGGCGAGCGCTTCCGTCCTTTCTTCGCGAAGGCCGAGGAGCTCGGGGTCGTGCTCTTCATGCACCCGAGCGGCTACACCGATGGCGGCCGCCTCGCCGATCACTACTTCATCAACGTCATCGGCAACCCGCTCGCCTCGACGGTGGCCGTCGCGCACCTGATCTTCGGCGGCGTGCTCGAGGCATATCCCCGGCTCCGGATGGTGATCGCGCATGGCGGCGGTTTTCTGCCCGCCTATTCGGGCCGCATGGATCATGCGGCGCGCGCGCGCAGCGACTGCCGCCGCCTCATCAAGAAGCCGCCCACGAGCTATCTCAAGAAGCTCTACTTCGACACCATCGTCTTCACGGATCACCAGCTCGAGTATCTCGTGCGGCAATGGGGTGCCGATC
>DATKNV010000177.1:0-5443 GCA_035541215.1 Allostellaceae bacterium
TGCCGAGATCGACCTGCGAGGGGGTGGTAATCGCGCCGGCGACCGCACCGGCTCCGGCACCGATGGCGGCACCCGCAAGCGGCGCTCCGACGATGGCGCCGATCACCGCGCCGCTGGCCGCGCCGATGCCGGCACCGGAAAGGCTGCGGTCGCCCACCGTGGTGCCGCATCCCGCAAGAGCGAGCGCGAGGATCACGATTGCAGCTCGGGTCGAAATAGACATGGTGATCACCTCCATCGACATGGCTGACGCAACGACAACGATCCGCGTGCGGCCGGCGCCCTCTCACTGTCCCGGCGGCTTTTTGTCATGGGCGCCACGGGACTGCGCCGGAGCCCCCTTGCCGCCATGCGGCGCGCTCGGCGTCGCAGCCCCGCCGATGGGCGCAGCATGGCCATGCGGCTGGCTCACATTCGTTGGCGGGTGCGGTCCATGGCTCGTCGCGCGCGTCCCGCCGCGCGGCTCGCTCCTCGCCACCGGTCGCGAGGTCGAGTGCGGCGCTGCAGCGTTGGGCGCGCTCGCTCCGAGCGAGTGGTTCGCCGGTGTCGGCGGCGCGGCTTTGCGCGGCGCGGCGCGTTCATAGGATTGGGGCACCGCGCCGTGACCGGTGCCGCCGGCGGGCGCGCTACGCTCTTGCGCAGGGCTGGCGCCCGTCGATCCGCGGCCCGCGCCCGGCGAGGTGTGGGAGCCGTGCGTCTGCGCGGTCCCGAATCGACCGGGCTGGGCGGTGGAGGTAACGGCGGGACGTCCGTGATTGACCGAGGCACGCAAGGCGGGATCGGCCGCCGCCGCAGCAATGTGCCGGCTCTGCGCGGAGGTCGCGCCGATGTGGCGCTCGCGCGCGGCGGCAGCTTCCTGCGGCGTCGGCCGGGCGGTAGTTCCGCCTCTGCCGCCGTGATAGCTCGCGGTCGTGTGGATGTTGACGACGGTCCGGTTGTAGACGTTGGTGACGTGGACGGTGCCGAGATTGCTATAGGCCCTGTTGTAGAAGAAATGCCCGCCGGCCCAGTAGCCGCCGACGTAGCCGACGCCGAAATAGCCGAAGCCGTAGTTGATGCCGCCGTAGAACCCGACGGTCGGACCCCAATAGCCGGCATGCCAGACATAGACGCCGCCGCCCCAGTCCCAATAGCCGGGCGTCCACAGCAGGCCGACCGCCGGCGGCAGCGCCCAGGTTCCGGGGACCCAGTAGTAGCCGTCGGGCCCATAGGCCCAATAGCCGGGAACCCAGACATAGCCGGGGCCGGGGATCGGCGGCTGGACGTAGACGGGGATCGCGGGCGGCGCGATCGCGACGGAGACGAAGACCGCCGCCTGTGCAGACGGTGCCGGGATCGCCGCAATGGCAAGCGGCAGCATCGAGGCCGCGAAGAATAAGCTGCGGAGAGCGCGCATGACGAGGACCTCGCTCGTGGTTTGCGGATGGCGTGCCGATTGCGGCACCGCGATGGAACGACAACGCGCGAGCGGCCTGCCGACTTCACCGCTGCCGTGACAATTTCGAGCTAAAAGTTCGCTACTCGGATTGGCCCTCGCTCGCCTGAGACCTGAGCCAGGTCGAGGTCTCCAGCACCCGCGCGAATTGAGCCCAGTTGAGCACGGGCGAGCCCGCCTGCACCCGCTCCTTCTTGGCGCCGATCTTCTGGAGCTGCTGCGAGACCGCCGCCGCCGGCTGATAGAGCACGAAGCTCTGGTCCCGATCGATCGCGGGCAAATGCGCGGCGGGCTCCCGAAGCGTCCGAGCCAAGCGCTCCTCCTCCGCGACCGAGATCGCGCGCGGATCGAGGGTGCGCAGCGCGCCCGCGACCGCGAGCGCCACTCCGGGATCGTCCCGCGTCCAGCTGAGCCGGTATTGCGCGATGTCGCCCGAGGATGCCTCGACGAGGAAGATCGTCTCGCTCATCCGGTCTCCGCCGCTCGCGACGGGCGGAAGCGTCAGCACGGCGACGCTGAAGGGAGAGAAGACCGCCTCGTAGGCGACCCGCTCGCGCAATTCCGGCAGCGCCGCGGCGATGCGGGAGACGCGGAAATTCAGGCCGTCGACGCGCTCCTCGAGCGCGAGGAGCCTCGAATCGCTCGCCGAGCTCGAGGAGAGGATCCAGATCAGCGCGCCGATCGCGAAGACCGGCGCGACGAAGCGGAGCCAGTCGCGGCTCAGATGCGCGCCGATTCGCTGTGCGATGAAAGACATGGCTCGCTCCAGGCTGGGAGGGTTGAATGCGCCGGATGATCCGCGAGCGCCATGCGGGCGCGCGCGAGGAGGACGCGCGCGAGATGCGGCGGCATATCCACGAGCGTCGCCGATGTCTCGAGCGTCAGGCCCTCGACCGTCGTCAGCAGCAGAAGCTTTCGCGACGGCAGCGGCAACGCCTGCAGCCGCGCCGTCAGATCGCTGCGCGGACTCTCGCCGGAAGACGTCGCGATGGCTTCGACGCCGGGTACGGAGAGTGCGTCCTGGACGCGGTGTATGAGGCGGTAGAGCTGGTGCCGGACGTCGCCGCTCGCGCGCACGTGCCACGGCTCCTCCGCGAGGACCGCGAGCGCCACCTCGACGTAGCGGTCGCCGAGCCGCCGGTCTCCCGTGAGCGCATGCGTGTAGCGTCTGAGGCTCGGCAGCGCGTCGATGATCCGTCGCGCCAATGGCGTCATGACCGCTGTTGTCATGGCAGATCTCCTCTTCGCGATGGTCGCTTGCAACCGAAGGAGAGGTGGGAGCCGTCCGCGGCGGCGAACGTCGCGGTCTCCCGTGCCCCTCGCGGAGCGGGGTCTCGCTCCGCGAGGGGTGAGAGCTCGGGATTAGTTGCCTTCCTGCATCACCGTGCCCGAGGGGGCGAGCACCACGCGGAGTTGCGTGCCGTCACGGTCGGCGATCCCGTGCCAGTAGTTGTCGCAGCCTTTCTTGAGGTCGTGCACGGACGGGTAGCCCGCGGCCGAGAAGCGGCGCAGCGCGTCCTGCGTGGTGGTTCCGTCGATGCGATCGCCGGGCATGCAGACGGCCAAGGCGGGCCGCGCCATGAAGCTGCCGGAGATCGAGAGGATCGCGAGTGCGCTCGCCAGCGCGAGCACACCGCTCATGCGTCGAGCGTGAGTGCGCATTGTCGACTCCTGAGACTGGTGAATGCGGCGATTCCGCCGGTCACCAAACCCTGGCGTCGCGTATCCTCGATTGCCAGAAGGGCCCCCGTGGCATTTTTCGGGCGATGGAAATGACCAAATTGGCGCCGGGACCGAACGCGCTCAGGGCGCGATCTCGGCCCTGCCGTTGTTGATGACGACGGTCTCGCGCCCGGCGACGCGGGCGCGGAAGGAGATGATCGGGCCGTCGTGCCAGATTTCCGTGCGCACGGTCTCGCCGGGGAAGACTGGCGAGGAGAAGCGCACGCGCATGCTCTTCAGCCGCGCGGGATCCCAGCCGCAGCAGCGCTTGAGGAGCGCCGTCCCCACCACGCCGAAAGTGCAGAGCCCGTGCAGGATGGGCCGCGGGAAGCCCGCGGCCTTCGCGATCTCGGGATCGGCGTGCAGCGGATTCATGTCGCCGGAGAGGCGGTAGATGAGCGCCGATTGCGGCTGCGTCGGCGTGTCCTCGACGATGTCGGGGATGCGGTCGGGGATCGGGTGCGGCTCGGGCGCGGGTCCTACGGGTCCGCCGAAGCCGCCATCGCCGCGCAGCACCGAAGTCGACTGCAGGGTCGCGAGCCGCTCGCCGGAGGCGCCGTCGATCACCTCGCGCTCCGTCAAGAGCAGGGCGCCCTTCTCCGCGCCCTTGTCGACGACGCCCATGATCCGCGTGCGCCCGATCGCGACACCCTCGACGGGGAGCGGACGGTGCAGCGTCACGCCTTGCTCGCCGTGCAGCACCCGCTTCCAGTCCACCTTGAGGCGCGGATCGCGCACGAACATGCCGGGATATCCGAGAACCACCGCCATGGTCGGCAGCGCCAGCAACCCCTTCTCGTAGACGAAGCGGAGCTGATGCGCGTCGACGGGATCGTGCCCGAGTCCGAGCCCCAGCGCATAGAGGATCGTATCGCGCGCGGTGTAGCGCTGCTCTACGTCCTCGAAGCGCCAATTCTTGAGGACCTCGTAATCCATGACGGGAGCATACCTCCCTCTCCCGCGAAGCGGGAGAGGGTTGGGGCCCGCGCGTGGCGCGGGAGGGTGAGGGTGCGAGCCTTGGAGGCACCCTCATCCTCCCGTTGCTTCGCAACGGGCCCCACCCTCTCCCATCTCCGATGGGAGAGGGATCATAGCCCTCGCGCAATCAGCTCCTTCATGATCTCGTTCGTGCCCGCGAAGATGCGGTGGACGCGGGCGTCGGCGTAGGCGCGGGCGATCGGGAACTCCCACATGTAGCCGTAGCCGCCGTGGAGCTGCAGGCATTGGTCGACGATGCGGTTCTCGAGGTCGGAGAGCCACCACTTCGCCATCGCGGCCGTCTCGACGTCGAGCTTCCCCTCGAGGTGCAGCTCCAGGCAATGGTCGAGGAAGACGCGGGCGACCTTCACCTCCGTCTTCATCTCCGCGAGCTTGAAGCGGCTCACCTGGAAATCCGCGATGGCGCGGCCGAAGGCCTTGCGCTCGCGGGTGTAGCGGATCGTCTGCTCCAGCGCCGATTCCATGACGCCCACCGCGGTGATGCCCACGAGGAGCCGCTCCTGCGGCAGCTCCTGCATCAGGCAGGCGAAGCCGCGGCCCTCGCCGCCGAGCAGGTTGTCGAGCGGCACGCGCACCTCGTCGAAGAAGAGCTCCGAGGTGTCCTGCGCCTTCATGCCGAGCTTCTCGAGGTTGCGCCCGCGCTTGAAGCCGGGACGGTCCGCCTCGACGAGGACGAGCGTGATGCCCTTCGCCCCTTCGCTGGGATCGGTCTTGGCGACGACCACCACGAGATCGGCCATCTGTCCGTTGGTGATGAAGGTCTTCTGCCCGTTGACGACGTAGTGCTCGCCCTTCCGGAGCGCCGTGGTGCGGATGCCCTGGAGATCGCTGCCGGCGCCGGGCTCGGTCATCGCGATCGCCGTGATGACCTCGCCCCTCGCCATTGCCGGGAGCCACTTCCGCTTCTGCGCTTCGCTGCCGTAATGGAGGATGTAGGGGGCGACGATGTCGGAGTGCAGGCGGAAGCCGGGTCCGCTGAACATGCCGCGCGCGAATTCCTCGCTGAGGATCGCGGCATAGAGAAAGTCGCCGCCGGCGCCACCGTACTCGGGCGGCATCCCCGTGCAGAGGAAGCCCGCGGCGCCCGCTTTCCGCCAGAGCTCGCGGCTCACCTGGCCGTCCTTCTCCCACTGCGCGTGGTAGGGCGCCACCTCGCGCTCGATGAAGCTCCTGACGGAAGCGCGGAAGATCTCGTGTTCTTCTTTGTAGAGCGTGCGCGGCATGACCCTCATCCTCCCTAAGACGGAGGTTACACCAGCGTTCAAGGGCTTCGTAGGGGGCATTGGT
>DATKNV010000178.1:0-7863 GCA_035541215.1 Allostellaceae bacterium
CAGATCGACGCGCCCATCAACCGCGGCAACTCCGGCGGCCCGACCTTCAACCTCGCGGGTGAGGTGATCGGCATCAACACCGCGATCTACTCCCCGAGCGGCGGCAGCGTCGGCATCGGCTTCGCAATCCCCTCGAGCCTCGCCAAGCCCGTGATCGAGCAGCTCAAGGAGAAGGGCAAGGTGAGCCGCGGCTGGCTCGGGGTGCAGATCCAGGAGATGACGCCCGCGATCGCGCGGAGTCTCGGCCTCCCCAACGATCACGGCGCGCTCGTCGCCGACGTCAATGCCGGAAGCCCCGCGGAGAAGGCGGGCTTCAAGCAGGGCGACGTGATCCTGGAGTTCAACGGCCACGAGATCGTCAAGCTGCGCGACCTCCCGATCGTCGTCGCGGAGACGCCGGTCGGCAGCAGCGCCAGCGTCAAGGTGTGGCGCCGCGGCCAGCAGGTGACCCTCAACCCCGTGGTCGCCGAGCAGAGCACGGGACCGCAGGAGGTCTCGACCAACCGCGGCCTCGGCAACCAGCAGCAGGAGGAGGTGCCGCAGAGCGCGAGCGCGCTCGGCCTCAAGCTCGCGCCGCTCACGCCGGAGCTGCGCCAGCAGCTTCGGGTGCAGTCGAACGTCCGCGGCGTGGTCGTGACCTCGATCTCGGATTCGAGCCCGCTCGCGGACTCCGACCTGCGCTCCGGCGACGTCATCGTCGCGATCAACCAGGAGCCGGTCACCTCGCCGCGCGAGGCCGCGGCGAAGCTCAAGGCCGCGCAGTCCAACAAGGGCACGAACGTGCTGCTGCAGATCAACCGGCACGGCACCAACGCCTTCGTCGCGTGGTCGACGCAGGACGACAACGGCTGATGCCTGACCGGCCGCCGGCGCGATCCCCCGGCGGCCGGCCCCTCCCCTGCCGGGAAAGGGCATGCGCATTCTCGTGATCGAGGACGACGACGAGGCCGCGGCCTATCTCCTGAAGGGCCTCGAGGAGGGCGGCCATCGCGTCGATCTCGAGGTCGATGGCCGCCGCGGCCTCGAGCGCGCGTCGGGCGGCAGCTTTGATGCGATGGTGATCGACCGCATGCTGCCGGGCCTCGACGGTCTCGCGATCGTGGCGGCGCTCCGCGAGCGCAATGATACGACGCCGGTGCTGATCCTGAGCGCGCTGGGCGACGTCGAGAACCGCGTCGAGGGCCTGCGTGCGGGCTGCGACGACTACCTCTCGAAGCCCTTCGCCTTCTCGGAGCTCCTGGCGCGGCTCGAGGCGCTCGAGCGCCGCAGCCACACCGCGAGCGAGACCCGCCTCAAGCTCGCCGATCTCGAGATGGATTTGCTGAAGCGCACGGTGACGCGCGCGGGCCGGCCGATCGAGCTCCTGCCCCGCGAGTTCCGGCTTCTCGAGTATCTCCTGCGGAACGCCGGCCACATCGTCACGCGGACGATGCTGCTGGAGAAAGTCTGGGACCATCACTTCGATCCCCAGACCAACGTGATCGACGTCCATGTGAGCCGCCTCCGGCAGAAGATCGACCGCGATTTCTCCCCGCAGCTCCTCCAGACCATCCGGGGCGCGGGCTATAGCCTCAGGGAGCCGGAGGAGGCCTGAAACGCCGAGATCGGAACCCCGCCGCCCTTGCATTCGCGGCGGGTTCGGTCACCATGACCGGCACGCTCGCGGGGGGAGGGGCGGATGGTGCGGCGGCGCTATGTCATCCTGGGTCTCGGGGCCGCGGCCGCGGCCTGGCCCCAGGCGTCGCGCGCGCAGCCGTCCGAGCGAGTGCGGCGGATCGGCATCCTCATGAATCGGCGAGAGGACGATCCGGAGGCAGCGGCCCAGATTCGTGCCTTCGTACGCGGCCTCGACGAGCGCGGCTGGAAGCTCGGCCGGAACGTCGAGATCGAGTACCGCTGGGGCGCCGGCGAGGCGAGCCGCTACAGGAAATACGCCGAGGAATTGGCCGCTCACTCGCCGGACGTGCTCGTCGCCGCGGGCGGCACCGCCGTCGGCGCACTGCAGCAGGCGACGCGCACGACGCCGATCGTGTTCGTGACGACCACCGACCCGGTCGGCCGCGGCCTCGTCGCGAGCATGGCGCGGCCCGGTGGAAACACGACGGGGTTCATCCAATTCGACTTCAGCATAAGCGCGAAATGGATGGAGCTGCTGAGCCAAATCGCGCCGGGCGTGACTCGTGTCGCGGTGATCCGCGATCCCGCCGAGTTTTCCGGCGTCGGCGAACTCGCGGTCATCCAAGCGGCGGCGGCTTCCCGCGGGGTGGAAGTCAGTCCCGTCGACGTACGCGACGAGCGGGGGCTGGAGGGTGCCATCGCGGCGTTCGCGAGCGGCCCCGATCGCGGCTTGATCGTGACCGGGAGCGGCTCGGCCTACCGCAGCCGGGAAATGATCATCGGGCTCGCGGCTCGCTACAGGCTGCCCGCAGTCTACGCCGACCGCTTTGACGCGATGGGCGGCGGGCTCGTCTCCTACGGTCCCGACAGGGTCGAGCAATTCCGTGTCGCGACCGATTACGTCGATCGCATCCTCAAGGGCGAGAAGCCCTCGGAGCTTCCGGTGCAGGCGCCGACCAAATACGAGATGGTGATCAACCTGAGGACCGCCAAAGCCCTCGGTTTGACGATCTCTCCGTCGCTGCTCGCCACCGCCGACGAGGTGATCGAGTAGAGCTAGAGCCCGCGCGCACCCATCGCCAGGAACTTCTCGCGCCGCTGCTCCCTGAGCCTCGCGCCGTCGAGGCCGAGGAGGGGGCGGAGCGCGGCCTCGATCGAGGCGCCCAAGGCGGCAATGGTGCTCTGCGGGTCGCGCTGCGCGCCGCCCAGGGGCTCCGGCACGATCTCGTCGATGACGCCGAGGCGCAGCAAGTCCTGCGCCGTGAGCTTGAGCGCGTCGGCGGCATCCTGCGCCTTCTCGGCGCTCCGCCAGAGGATCGAGGCGCAGCCCTCGGGCGAGATGACGGAATAGACCGCATGCTCCAGCATCAGGACGCGGTCGCCCGCCGCGATCGCGATGGCGCCGCCCGAGCCGCCTTCGCCGAGAATCGCTGCGATCAGCGGCACCTCGATCGTGAGGCAGGTCTCGATCGAGCGCGCGATCGCCTCGGCTTGGCCGCGCGCCTCGGCGTCGATCCCGGGATATGCCCCGGCGGTGTCGACGAAGCTCAGCACGGGCAGGCGGAAGCGCGCCGCAAGCCGCATCAGCCGCTGCGCCTTGCGGTAGCCCTCGGGCCGCGCCATGCCGAAATTGTGTTTGAGGCGCGATTCCGTGTCGGCGCCTTTCTCCTGGCCGATCACCACGACGGAGTGGCCGCGGAAGCGGCCGAGCCCGCCCAGCACCGCGCGGTCCTCGCCGAAGGCGCGGTCGCCCGCGAGCGGCGTGAAATTCTCGATCAGGCCCTTGACGTAATCGGTGGCATGCGGCCGGTCGGGATGGCGCGCCACCTGCACCTTCTGCCAGGGCGTGAGGCGGGCATAGGTCTGGCGCAGCAGCCGGTCCATCTTGGCCTCGAGCTTCGCCACTTCATCGGCGATATTGAGGTCCGAGCCGGTCGCGAGATGGCGGAGCTCCTCGATCTTGCCTTCGAGTTCCGCGATCGGCTTCTCGAATTCGAGGAAATGCCGCATGGGGGGCGATCCCTAGCATAGGCGGCGGGCCGAGGCGAGCCCCTTGGGAGCGCCTCAGGCGCCGAGTGCGCGCCGCGCGATGTCGTACCATTCGCGCTGGTCCGCGCGCTGGTGGCGCGGGCCCAGCTCGATCGCCTGGCAGATCTCGCGGAAGTTCCGCTCGGCCGCCTGTCCATCCCCGGACCTCGCGAGCAGCATCGCGTAGCGGCAGCGCGCCTCCTGGCCCGGATAGTACCACACGAGCGCCGCGTATTCGTGGAGTGCGGCTTCCATCTTGCCCTGCTCCTGGAGCGCCCGCGCGTAGATCAAATGCGCCTCCGGCGACTGGTAGTCGGGATTGGCCTCGCGCAGCGCGTCGAGCGTCGCGACGGTGTCCGCGAATGCACCGGCGGCGAAATTGGCGCGTGACAGGCCGAACATGAGCGCGGGGTCGGTCGCGTGCACGCCCGCGAGCGTGTCCTTGAAGAGCGCGATCGCCTCCTGAGCGCGGCCGGTCTCGAGATAGGCCTCGGCGAGCTCGGCCTTGTTCTCGGCGGTCGCGGTGATGGCGAGGCGGCGCTCGGCCTCGCGCACTCGTCGCCCGGGGTCGAGCGCCTTGCCCACACCTTGCACGGCACGCCGCGCCGTACGCGTCCCCATGAGCTCCGGCACGATTTCGAAAAAGAAATACCCGGCCATGCCGAGGCCGGGCACCAGCAGGATGATGTAGAGCCAGTAGAGGGAGCGTCCCGTGCGCCAGACGTGCACGGCGCAGAGGATTTGCGCCACGACTTCGAGCAGCCCGAGTAACGGCATGTGCTTTTCCACTCCAGGGTATCGAGGCGGCGGCGCAATTTCAGGGGATAGGGGCTCCGCCGTCAACACCGATTAGGGGTGTTTTTATTTCTTGCGCGCGAGCGGATGGTGCGTCTCGACGAGGCGCCGCAAGCGGTCGGTCTCGACGTGGGTGTAAATCTCGGTGGTGGCGATGTCGGCGTGCCCCAGCATTTCCTGGACGCTGCGGAGATCTGCGCCGCGGTCGACGAGATGGCTCGCAAAGGCGTGGCGAAGCACGTGCGGCGAGAGCCGCGCAGGATCGAGCCCGGCGCTGACCGCAAGCCGCTTCAGGAGCTGCGCCGCGCGCTCGCGCGTCAGGTGTCCGCGGACGCCGCGCGCGGGAAAGAGCCAAGGCGAGGTCTCGCCCTCGCGCAGGAAATGCTGACGGAGCTTCCGGTATGCCCCGAGGCTCTCGCGCGCGGGAGCCCCCAGCGGCACGAGCCGCTCCTTGTCGCCCTTGCCGCGGACGACGAGAAAGCGCGCGTCGGGCTTCGCCGCTGCGAGCGGCAGCGAGACGAGCTCGGAGATGCGGAGACCGGTCGCGTAGAGAAGCTCCAGCATGCAGCGGAGCCGAGCGCCTGCGGGACCCGGCTCGCGCTCGGCGGCGGCGATGAGGGCCCGGACCTCCTTCTGCGCGAGCGTCTTCGGGAGCGGCCGGCCAAGGCGCGGCGCGTCGAGCCCCGCCGTAGGGTCGTCGCGGCGCAGGCCCTCGACCACGAGAAAGCGATAGAACTGCCGGAGCGCCGAGAGCCGCCGGGCGGCCGTGCGCGGGCTGAGCTCCGCCCGCGCGAGCGAGGCCATGTAGCGCCGCAGCTCCGGCGTGCCTGCGCCCGCGAGATCGCCGCCGTTGCGTGCGAGCCATTTCGCGGCGTGGTCGAGGTCGCTCGCATAGGCCGTGCGGGTGAGCCGCGCCGCCCCGCGCTCGGCCGCGAGCATCTCCATGAACGCCTCGACGCGGCGATCGGTTGCGCGCGAGCTCCGCCGCCGCGCCGCCATCAGGGGCCGCCGGCGAGCGCCGCCTCGACCTCGAGCTGTCGCGCCTCGCGCTCGAGGCCGATGCCGCGGAGCGCCGCGGCGGCGTTCTCGATGACCGCGGGATCACTCGAGAGTCGGCCGTCCTGCTGGACCGAGACCAGGACGCCCAGCACCGTCTCGCCGAAGAGGCGGTTGCCGATCCGCGCGGCGGCGGGCGTCTCATGTCCGATTCCCGCGATGCGCGCCTCCACCTCGGCGTCCGCGAGCGAGAGCCAGCGCTCGGCTGCCTGGGCCTCGCCCGCGCCGTAGAGGGCGCGCGAGGCCGCGGGCGCGAACCAGTCGAGCTCCGGGCTCGGCCGTATCTCCCGCAGGATCGGCGCGGTGAGGCGCGCCATCAGCAGGAAGAAGCCGTGCTTGCGTCCGGCGTCGAGGAGCGCCGCGATCAACTCCGCGCGCACCGCGGCCGCGGGCTCGTCTTTCGCGACCGTGTAGATCACGGCGCGGGCGCGGGGGTTCTCCGCGGCCGCGCGGACGAGGGCGGCTTTGCGCTCGGTCGAGGTCGGGGGGATCGCGGCGTAGAGCTTGCGCAGCTCGTCGAGGCCGATCGCGCCCAAGGCCGCCGCCCGCTCCGCCGCCGAGAGCCGGGCTTCCGCGGGGACGGAGGGGTTGGTCGCCCATTGGTGCAGCACCGCGGGCGAGGCTGCCTGAAGCGCCTCCGGCGGGAGCGGGAGCTTCGCCGCCGCGAGGAGCGCCACGCGGATCGGCGTCGGATCGGGCAGGCGCTCGACCTTGAGCTTGCGGTTGCCGACCGCCGCGACGAGCGCGTCGAAGACGGTGTCGCGCGGCGCCTTCCGCTCCTGCAGGAGGCTCAGCCCGACCGACGCCTTCGCCTGATCGCCGCGGAGCGCTTGGCAGGCGATGAGCGCCCGGTCCAACCAGAAATCCTGATAGCGGCCGATCGCGGCCTGGACGGCGCCGCAGGCGCCCTCGACGTCGTTCGCCGCGAAGTGCAGCTCCACGCGCAGCCGGTCGAGCGGCTGAGGATCGCCTTTGGTCTGCACGAGATCGGCGATCGCCATTGCGCCGTCGATCTGACCGAGCGCCACCAGCCGCTCGAGCCGCACTGTCGCGAGGCTCGGCCCCGCGGGCGGGTCCTCACCGCCGGGCGGCTTGGCGGTGCTCAGCAGCAGCCGCCGCGCCAGGTCCTGCAGCACCGGCGAGGCCGTCGGCCGAAGCTGCGCGAGCCGCCCCGCGACGAGGCTCCGCGAGGTCCCCTGCCACATGGTCTCGGGAAAGGCGCCGTCGTTGGGGCCGAGCGTTCCCGCCCAGGTCGCATCGACCGGTGCCAACGGCGCCGTCTCGATGCCCGATTCGCCCTGGTTGGGCGCCGGTCGCTGCGGCGCGGGCGCCTGGGCGGGCGCCGGCGCGGGCGCCGATGCCGCGCCCTTCGGCGGCGGGATCAGGGGGACGGGCGGCCCGACTTGCGCGCTCGCGGGCGCGCCGAGCGCGAGCGCCAGCAGCAGCGCCGCAAGAGCACCGGGCCCGACTCGCTGGCAGCGGTCATCGCGGGAAGCGCGCATCGGGGAGCACCCGGTCGATGGGCTGGGTCGGCGCGGGAATGTCCCAGACGGCCAGCACTCCGACGCCCGCGGCGATGAGCGCCGCCACCACCAGCATCACGATCAAAGCTACTTTTGCCATTGCGAATCCGTATCCTTGGCGTGCCGCCGCCGGTTGACCGCCGCTCGCCGCGTTATGCTAGGGTGCGCGCATGAAAAGGCGGCGACAGTCTATCGGCGCGGCATGAGGGTTTCAACGACGCCACGACCATGAGCGCGCCACAATTGCAGGTGCCGAAAACCGTCGTGCTGGTGGGCCTCATGGGCGCGGGCAAGTCCAACATCGGCCGCCGTCTGGCGCAGCGTCTGGGCCTCCCCTTCGTCGACGCCGACAGCGAGATCGAGGCTGCCGCCGGCGAGACCATCGTCGAGATCTTCGAGCGCCGCGGCGAGGCCGCCTTCCGCGAGGGCGAGCGCCGGGTGATCGCGCGCCTCCTCGGCAATCCCGTCCACGTGCTCGCGACCGGCGGTGGCGCCTTCATGGACCCGGAGACGCGCGCGCTCATCGCGGAGCGTGCGATCTCGATCTGGCTCCGCGCCGATCTCGAGCTTCTCGTCGCGCGGGTCTCGCGGCGGAGCAACCGCCCGCTGCTGCGCCAGGGCTCGCCGCGCGAGACGCTCGCCCACCTGATCGAGCAGCGCTATCCCGTCTACGCGCTCGCGGACGTCACGGTCGACACCGTCGATGGGCCGCCGGACGCGACGCTGGAGCGCGTGATGAAGGCGCTCGAGGAGTTCCTCGCCCTCCATCCCGCCGAGGCCGCGCGATGAGCGCCGAGATCGTCGAGGTGGCACTCGACCGCCGCCGCTACGGGATTCACATCGG